>CAJXRR010000008.1 GCA_913060575.1 uncultured Flavobacterium sp. | reverse complement strand
TAGATCGTCGGCAGCGTCAGATGTGTATAAGAGACAGTGTTTTAATAAGTTTCAAAAATACTAAATAATAAAAAGGGAGTTGTTAATGGCTAGTTAAAAGAAAAAAGCCATTATTTAAGTAAATAATGGCTTTTTTAAAGTTGGTTTTGGTTGATTGTACTATTCTTTTATTCGAAAGATAAATTGAATTGCTTTAAGTTTAATTGACTTGGATCCATTTCAATGTTTTGCATCATCTCCATTATTTTAGAAGGATTCATGTTTTCTCCTAAAATTCTTGCAACTCCTACTCCAGCTTCTTTAGAGTATCCGAATGCAATTACTTCATCTATGGCATCAGAACTTCCCGTATAATAGATATTCATTTTCATTCCTTTTACATCCATTCTCATTAGACTTTTATATGTGTCAGAATTTCTAAGAATGTTAGTAATGGTTTTTTTCTCTGCCTCATAAGCCTCTTCATTATTCTGATATGGCAATGCTACAAGGTTTACTTTTCTAATACTTTTAAAAGTTTCTTTAACATCATCAGAAACATCTTCTGATTTTAATTTCAAGAAACTTAAAGGAATATCAACAGTCATAAAACCTGTTTTTTCCTGACTCTCTACTAGGTAAGATTGTAGTGATTTATCTTTGTTACAAGATGTCATTAACAATGTTACTACTACTAAAGATAAAACGGTTGCTATTTTTTTCATGGTTAAGTTTTTTATTTATTTTTTTTTGTAAAAGTGTCAGCTAATTTTGACATTTTATTGATATCAATGTTTCCTGTTAAAGAAATAACCATAGATTCTGACATCCCATTTGTTCTTTTGTCAATTCCTTTTACAAACATTAATACTTCACTAACAAAGTCTTTGTTTTTACCAGTTTTCACATAAATTAGAACTCGAGAACCATCTTCTTTTATTCTCATCAACTCAGTTAATTTTTGAGATTTTACAGCATTATTAACCATGCTTTCCATCTTTGATGCAATATCAGATTTATCTGTAGAGAACATTTTAAATTCATTTAAATCATCAATCATTTTAAAGACCTCAGTCATTTCATTGTTTCCTTGATCACTATTAAAGTTAAACTTTGATAGAATCTCAAAAGCATCTTTACTTATCACTACAGAAGAAACACCTTCCATATCTTCTAATTTATCAAATAAAGACTGACCGTAACTTACTATTGGTGCTACTACTAATACTATTAATAAAATTAATTTTTTCATTTTTCTTGGGTTTACTTGGTATTGTTAATTTACTTGGTTTTAAATATTTTGTTTACTGAATCTTCGTATACGTACAGGTTATTAAAAGCATCATTCCCTTTTTTTAGATTCATAGATAACATTTTTAAAGCACCTGTAACTTGAGCATATTGCTCCTTCGCTTTTTCAAATTCTAAATGTTTGTCGTATTCTACTTTTCCTGTATATACACTAAATAATAAGACTACAGACGCTGCAACAGATATCCATTTGAAGTTTCTTTTTTTCTTGGTTTTAAACTCAATGGTTTTTGTGAACGTTTCATCTTTACTTGCCTTAAAGTAGGTGAACATCATTTGATATTCTTCTAAATGCGGTGCAACATTATCTGATAAAAAATAAGCTTTTAACGTAGCTTCTTCTTGTAAAGTTGTTTCAGCATTTTCATACTTTTCTACTAATTTTTCTATGCTAGCTAACTCCATAGTTGTGTTTTTTAATTAATTCTTCTCTTATTGTTTTCCTTGCTCTTGATAAGGATACTCTCACAGCAGTTGGTTTCATGTCTAACATTTTGCATATTTCATCAAAATCATATTGCTCTACATCTCTTAATTGAATAATCAATTTCTGCTGTTCGGGTAAATTTTCAATGAGCTTGTGCACTTGGCTTACACTGTCTCTATACTCAAGTTTTTTATCTAAACTTGTGTCTTTTTCTTTGTAATTACTGTGAACTAATGTTAAATTACTTGCTTGTTTTGACTTTAAACGATCATAACAATAATTCTTAGTCATGGTCATTGCAAAGGCTTCTACATTTTTGTAATCAGCTAATTTTTCTTTGTTTCTCCATAATTTAAAAAATAATTCTTGTGTAGCATCTTCTGCTTCTTCAGTAGAGACTAATAGCCTCTTTGCTAGTCTGAAGACTTTATCTTTAAATGGTAAAACAACTTTTAAAAAGTCTGATTGATTCATTAGTTACTTGTAATTAGTTGCAATTATCTGATGATATTTTACTTATTTATTATCAGGTTTACATCATTACGACGAGGACCTTTATATTTTGTTACATAGTTCTATAAAAAAAATACTAATTATATGTAAATTGCGTTAATTCCTTTAAAGGTATTACTAAATATGAAAAATACATTTTTAAAAAGAGTTGCGCTAGTTTTACTTGTGGGAGTTTCATTTAGTAGTTGTGAAAACTCTGATCCTATTACTGTTGATATAGAAACTCAAGATTTTGTATGGAAAGGATTGAATGCTTATTACCTATACCAAGATCAAGTTGAAAATCTATCGGACATTCGTTTTAGCTCTGATACTCAATTGGTGAATTTTCTAAGTGATTTTTCTTCACCAGAAGATATATTTAATTCGCTTACTATAGCTGGTGATAATAGATCTTCCTTAGTATCAAATTTTAATTTAATCAATACTGCTACTCCATTTAGAAATTCTTTTACAACGGGTTTAGAATTTGGGGTTATGAAAGACCCAACAAGAATAGATAGTATTGTTGGGTATGTTTTAGATGTTCTTCCCTCCTCTTACGCTTCAACTCAAAACATTGCAAGAGGTGAATTTTTCTACGCTGTTGTTGATGAAAATAATAACATAATTAGACTAGCTGAAGATAATTATATAGACAACCTAATAGAATATCAACAAAGCACTTTAAGTTTGTTAATGTCAGATTTTGATGGAACAACTCTTACTCCAAATGGTAAAAGAGTAGATTTAATTAAAGAACAATACCAACATCCTGCGATTCATTTAAAAAAGGTAATTGATTTAGCGCCAACCAAAGTGGGTTATTTAATGTATCAGAATGATTTCTCTAGAAATTATATTCAAGATTTAAATGCTACAATGTTAGAATTTAGAAATGAACCCATAGATGAATTAATCTTAGATTTAAGATATAATATAGGTGGTGGTTCTTTTGCTAATACCGTTGCTGAAATTTCTTCAATGATTACAGGTCAATTTGCTAATGAAGTTTTAATTAAAGAAACTTGGAATACAAAAGCTCAAGAATGGTTTCAATTGAATCAACCTGACTCTATTGTTACTAGATTTCCTACAACTTTAGAAAACGGAACAACTATCAATAGCTTAAATCTTACCGATATTTATATCGTATTAAATGGAAATGATTATCGAGGAAACGCCGCATTAGAGCTGTTGATTAATAGTTTAGATGCTTATATGAATGTTCATGTCATTGGAAATTCAACCACAGGAAATAATATTGGTGCCATTACATTATATGATTCTCCAGATTACGATTTCTTTGCTATGAATGTTAATCATACCTATGCTTTACAGCCAGCCGTGTTAACTTTTTCTAACCTTAACGACCAAACTTACCAAAATGGTCTATCACCTGTAATGCAACTATGCCCCACAGAAAATCCTTTAGAGCTTGGTGAACTAGGTGAAGCAACAGATCCAATACTTAATAGAATTCTGAATTATATAACAACCGGAACTATTGCAGCACCTCCAGCTTGTAATTCATTGGGATTAGAAATATTATATAACAGCATACACGATCAAAT
Organism: uncultured Flavobacterium sp.; assembly: GCA_913060575.1. GTDB lineage: Bacteria > Bacteroidota > Bacteroidia > Flavobacteriales > Flavobacteriaceae > Polaribacter. The sequence goes on along the minus strand of CAJXRR010000008.1, from coordinate 27,380 downwards.
AATTGAGGATAACGGAATATTTATAAAACAAGATTTACCTAATTTAGGACGATAATGAAAAAAATAAACTTACAATTTACAGTACTTGCACTTCTTTTTGCAACCCTTTTTACATCCTGTGAAAAAAGTGATAGCTTCCCTTCTTCTGCAAATGATGAAATCAATCTTTTTGTTTGGAGAGGAATGAATACTTTTTATTTATGGCAATCTGATGTTCCAGACCTCGCAGATACACGATTTTCTAATGTTGGACAATTATTTGCGAATTATTCAAATTTTGCATCTCCTAGAGAAGTTTTTGAAAGTCTACGATTTCAGCCAGGAGTTGTCGATCGTTTTTCTGTGATTGTTGATGATTATATTGCGTTAGAGAATTCTTTCCAAGGAATTAATGAAAGTACTGGAATGGAGTTTGGCTTGGTTCGTTATCAAAACGATCCTTCTGATGTTTTTGGGTATGTGCGTTATGTTGTACCCGGTTCTGATGCTGAAACAAAAGGAATTACTAGAGGAATGTTATTCTCTGAAGTAGATGGAGTTCAATTAACCGATTCTAATTTTGGAAATTTATTATTTTCTAGTAACAGTAACTATACCATTACACTCGCTGATTATAATAATGGAAATCCAATTTCAAACTCTACCACTTTTGCTTTAACCAAAAGTCAGTTGCAAGAAAATCCAGTTCATATAGCTACAACAATTACAGAAGGAGCAAATAAAATAGGTTATTTAATGTATAATCAATTTTCAGCTTCTTTTGATGCCCAATTAAATGCTGCATTTGCAACTTTTCAATCAGAAAATATTACTGATTTAATTATTGATTTACGTTATAATGGCGGTGGAAGAGTAAGTACAGCAACTTATTTAGGAGGAATGGTTACTGGTCAGTTTAATGGACAGTTATTTTCTAGAGAAGATTGGAATGAAAAAGTACAAGCTGCCATCGATCCTGTAAATTTTGAAAACAATTTTACAGATGAAATATTAAATAGAGATCAAACTGGAAATATTGTTTTGCAAGAGCCTATCAATTCTTTAAATCTAAACCGAGTGTATTTTATTACAACAGGTAATTCAGCTTCAGCTTCAGAATTGGTCATGAATAGTTTAGCTTCGTATATAGAAGTTAATTCTGTAGGAGCTACAACTATTGGTAAAGTACGTGGGTCTGTTACCTTATATAATTCTGATAATTATAGAAGAGATGGAGATAATCTAAATCCTAATCATACCTGGGCATTACAACCCTTGGTCTTAGAAATCGTAAACAAAGATGGGGTGAACTTTCCTGGAGGAATTGTTCCAACTGTAAACCTACCAGAGGATTATGAAAACTTAGGAGTTTTAGGAGAAAGAAGTGATCCGTTATTAGATAGAACGATTGTTTTAATTACTACGGGAAGTAGATCCGTTTCTTCAGATCGTAATTCTTTCTTTAGACATGAGGAAATTAGTAATTCTAAAATAACAACTCCAGCGAGTAATAATATGATAATTGACCTTAAAAAATAGTTTTTAAAAGCTACCTCTCTAAGATGTCAGGTCTAAATTCACTGGTGTTCTCATCATTTCTTTTTTGCGCGTAATGATAGCCAGAACTCCACCATTGTGTCATTTTTTCCGCATCAAAAACTAAAGAATTGGTAGTTAAAACAGTTGGTGTATAATAAAGATTCAGTTTTACATCTCTTTGCTTCGCATATAATTTACCAATAGTGATGTTATGTTTTTCTACATGTTCCATCATAAATTCTTGTACATCCATTAAAAGTGAAAAAGGATTTTTAGCTGGCATTCTATTCAATTGAGTTACTTCTGTCTCTAAAATAATAGCATCTATTTCTGTAGCTCCTCTTTCTATGGCTTCTCTTATGGGTATTAGACAACCAAAACCACCATCTGCATATTGCTGACCGTTTTTTTCCAGTAAACTCATAAATGGTACATAATTACAAGAACCCCAAATCCAATCGCAAAAATCTAGGTATAGTTGATTTTTAGAAGACTTATATTCTACCTGACTAGTACTTAAATTAGAAACAGTTATAACAACCTCTTTATTTCTTTGAGTAATCTCATGAAACATTTTCTCGGTGATATTTTCATTGATTAATCTTCTAAGATTTCTGCTTTCCCCAAAGGTTTTTCTTCCGTTCATAAAATTCCAAAGGGTATTTATATGTTTTATAGAAATAACTTTTTCGCCATTAACTTTTTTGATACGAAACGGGTTATTACTAAAAATACTTTCTTGGTTTACATTGGTATATAGTTCTTTCAGTTCATTTATCATACCTAAAGACAAATGAGAAACCATTAAACTCCCTGTAGAAGTTCCTAAAAAAAGGTCATAATTATTTTTCTTTACTTTTAATAAATATTCAGCTACGCCACCAGCAAAAGCACCTTTACTACCACCCCCAGAAATTACCAATGCTTTCTTCATTATTGAACGAATGATTTATGTATTTTCGTTTTATAAAAATACCAAAATGAAATCACTCTTTCCTTTACTAATACTATTAGTTTTTTTAAGCGCTTGTAATACCGAATATCCTCCAAGAGATATCGACAGTATTTCCATAGAAAAAATTACCATTGATAGTGTTAGCATTAGAGCCATTCATGCAGTAGACTCTAATAAAATGTATTACGCAGATTCTGACGGAAATGTTGCTTACACAAAAAGTGCTGGTAAAAAATGGGGGAAGAGTTCATTGCTTTATATCAATATTGAAGATAGTATAAAGCCAAACTTTAGAAGTATCGCTTCTAATGGTGCTTCAGTATTCGCATTAAGTATTGGAAACCCTGCCTTACTTTATAAAATGGATAATAATAGAAAAAATGCAAAAGTTGTGTATAAAGAAGAACACGAAAAAGTATTTTACGATTCCATGAATTTCTTTAATCATTATAATGGTATAGCGATGGGAGATCCAACAGAAGATTGTTTATCAATTATAATAACCAATGATGGTGGGTATACTTGGAATAAAATACCTTGTGAAAAACTTCCCAAAGTTGCTGATGGTGAAGCTGCTTTTGCGGCAAGTAATACTAATATTAAAGTTTTAGGAAAAACTGTTTGGATTGCAACTGGGGGAACAAAAGCAAGAGTTTTTAAATCGACAGATTTTGGTGAAACTTGGGCAGTTTTTGAAACGCCTATCATTCAAGGTGAAGGTCCTCAAGGTATTTATTCAATTGATTTTGCTGATGAAAACAACGGAATTATTATCGGTGGAGACTATTCTAAACCTGAAGAGAATTCTAAAAATAAAGCCATTACCAAAGATGGTGGTAAAACTTGGACTTTGGTTGCAGATGGTCAAAATCCAAACTATAAAAGTTGTGTGCAATATGTTCCTAGCTCTAATGGAAAAGAAGTTTTTGCAGTTGGAAAAACAGGTGTCTCCTACTCTAACGATGGAGGAATCACTTGGAAAGAAGTGAGTAAAGAAGGTTATTATACAATTCAGTTTGTAAATAGAAATACTGCATGGTTATCTGGAAATCAAAAAATAGGAAAACTAACACTTCAATAATCGTATGAAAAAAATTGGTGTCATCATATTTATTGCTTTTATAGCATCCTGTAATTCGAAATCAGTAATCTCTAAAGAATTAGATTGCAAACCAGAGAGCTATTCAAACTTAGAAAAAATTGAAGATGTAAAGAAGCTATTTACGGTTCAATTTCCAGATAACTGGAAAACTAATTTGTATTATGATAAAAATCAATCTTCAATTTATACTGCAGATACTACAAAACAACTTACGCAAACCATGTTGTTAGATATTACTCATGTTTCTAATACCTTAAAATTAGATACCGATTTTATAACAACGTTTAAAACAAGTTTATCCAATCAACAATTAATAGAAACCACTTCGAAAGAAATAAGCTTTCAAGATAAAGAGACTTACTATTCTAATGCCATTGGAAAAAAAGGAAATTATGCATATCAAATTAGCAATCTCTTTATCAAAATAAATGAAAATAATTATATTCATTCAAAAATAGAAGTTTACGGAGACTCTCTTGTAAATCAAAGAATTTGTAATGGATTAAGTTTAGTAGAAAAAATAACCTATTAAGATATGAACAAAGAACACATCATCAAGAGATTTATTAGTTATGTAACCATAGATACAGAATCTGATCCTGAAAATCCAGCTTTTCCAAGTACTGAGAAACAGTGGGACTTAGCTCATATTTTAGTAAAAGAACTCACTGATATTGGAATGAGTGAGATTACTTTAGATGAGAATTGCTATGTGATGGCAACTTTGCCAAGTAACATCGATTATCAAGTTCCAACCATTGGTTTTGTTTCTCATATAGATACTACTCCAGACTTTACAGGAGCGAATATAAAACCGCAAATTCATCATAATTATGATGGAAAAGATATTCTACTGCACAAAGAAGAAAACATCGTGTTAAGTCCTTCTTATTTTGATGATTTATTACAATACAAAGGCCAGACAATAATCACTACTGATGGAACTACTTTATTAGGAGCTGATGACAAAGCAGGGATCACCGAGATTATGACTGCAATGGAACATCTTATCAATCATCCAGAAATAAAGCATGGAAACATCCGTATTTGCTTTACACCCGATGAAGAAGTTGGAAAGGGAGCTCATAAGTTTGATGTTGAAAAATTTGGAGCAGAATGGGCTTACACAATGGATGGAAGTCAGATTGGAGAATTAGAATATGAAAATTTTAATGCAGCTGGAGCAAAAATTACAATTTCAGGGAAAATAGTTCATCCTGGGTATGCAAAAGGAAAGATGATCAATTCGATGACAATTGCAAGTGATTTTATTAGCAGGTTACCAAAAAAAGAAGTTCCAGAATCAACGGAAGGCTACGAAGGTTTTTTTCACTTACATCAACTAGAAGGGAGAGTTGAACAAACTGTTTTACAGTATATTATCCGTGATCATGATAAGGAATTGTTTGAAGGTAGAAAAGAACAAATATTGGCTATTGTAAAGCATATGAATGCTGAATTGGGTGCTGATTTAATTCATATTGAGATTAAAGATCAATACTACAATATGAAAGAAAAAGTAGTTCCGGTGATGCATATTGTTGATATTGCTGAAGAAGTAATGAACGATCTTGGTATTACACCACTGATCAAACCAATTAGAGGAGGTACCGATGGCTCTCAATTATCATACATGGGATTGCCTTGTCCTAATATTTTTGCTGGCGGACATAACTTTCATGGGCGTTATGAATACGTTCCAGTTGAATCTATGATGAAAGCAACGGAAGTAATTGTAGGCATTGCAGAAAAAGTAGCAGTAAAATTTAAAAATTAAAATAATTCAGGTTTTTTTCCTTTGACTCCTTTAAAGAACGAATGAAAATATTCGAAATCTTTTTCTTTACTATCAGTCGTATCATAAGGTTCTGATATTTTTATTTGTTTATTTTCAAAATCTAAGGTTGCCATAACAATAGGAACCTTCGCTCCTTTTGCAATATAGTAGAATCCTGTCTTCCATTTATCTACTTTTTTTCGAGTTCCTTCTGGAGAGATACCCAATCGGAACTGCTCTTTAGTATTAAAAATTTGCACTATAGCATCTACCAAATTATTACTAGTAGTTCTATCTACTGGAGTGCCACCAAGCGATCTAAAGATAAAACCAAAAGGTCCTTTAAACAACGAGTTTTTACCAATAAAATTGATTTTTTCACCAGAAGTGTTTCTCGCCAAAATTGCAATCGGAAAGTCTCTCCAACTTGTATGTGGCGCAGCAATAACAACATATTTTTTTAATTGAGAAGGAAAATTACCAACTAACTTCCATCCTAAAATACGCGTAAATATAAATTTTGAAAATCCTTGCATTGTCTATCTTAAAAGTTTTAAATTTAAGAACTTATTTTTGAATGATGACAGATTTATTTATTTACTTGATTATTACAATTGCAGCACTTCTAATTGGTTTGTTTTTAGGAAGAAACTCGGCTAGATTAAAATTTGAAAAAGAAAAAGCAACGCTACAAGAAAGAAATACTATCTTAAATCAAACCATTCAGGATGTTGTTGGAGAAATAAAAGCATCGCAAGTAGAAAAAGAAGCTTTAATTTCCACTAAAACACGTTTAGAAACTGAATTAAAAAATTCGGAACTTAAAATCTCTGAGAATAAAGAAGAATTAGGTAAGCTAAATGAAAAGTTCACCAAAGAGTTTGAAAACTTAGCCAATAAGATCTTAGAAGAAAAGTCTACAAAATTTACAGAACAGAATAAACTAAACATTACAAATATCTTAACGCCTCTAAAAGAAAAAATTGAAGGCTTTGAAAAGAAGGTAAACGAGTCACAAAAAGAAAGTGTTGGAATGCACTCAGCTTTAAAAGAGCAATTGAACAACTTAAAAGACCTTAACATCCAAATGAGTAAAGAGGCTATCAATCTAACGAAAGCTTTGAAAGGAGATAGTAAAGCTCAAGGAGACTGGGGTGAAACTCAATTAGAATTACTTTTAGAAAAAGCAAACCTAGCCAAAGATATCCATTTCACTACTCAAGGAGGTTTTAGAGATGACGAAGGAAGATTAAAAAAACCTGATTTCATAATCAATCTTCCAGATAATCGCCATTTGATTGTCGATTCTAAGGTTTCATTAACCAATTATGAAGCTTATTTTAATGAAGAAGATGATCAAAAGAAAGAAGTACATCTAAAAAAGCACATAGAAAGTATTCGTAAGCATATCAAAGAATTAGGAGAAAAGAAATACGAATCGTTGTATGAAATTAACACTCCTGATTATGTATTAATGTTTGTACCCATAGAACCTGCCTATTTATTAGCTTTAAATAATAACAATCAGTTGTATATGGAAGCTTTGGATAAGAATGTGGTTTTAGTCTCTACTTCTACTCTATTAGCAACCTTAAGTACTGTAGCTTCTATGTGGCGACAGGAAAATCAGAAGAAAAATGTATTAGAAATTGCAAATCAGGCGGGTAGATTATACGATCAATTTGTAAACTTAACCGATGATTTGATTAAGGTTGGAAATCAGTTAAAAACTGTTCAAGGAAGTTATGATACATCCATGAAAAAATTAACTGGAAAAGGAAACCTGATTAAAAAAGTTGAAAAAATTAAAGAACTGGGTGCAAAAACAAGTAAGATTATGAATAAGAACTTACTAGATAGAGCCATAGAAGAATAGCTAATTTAAAGGACTTATTTTTCGATCCCTTTTTGTAAAATACAATCGATCCCCTTTCTTTACTCGTTTTCGATAACCAAATAAGTGAAAAATCTTTGTGGTTAAAAAACGAGCCATTTTTGGATTCACGCGTAAGGTATAATGACTTGCTTTTTTCACACCTGGCAATAATCTTAAAATCTGATATAAACCAAGTATTCTTACAATACGAGACAAAATCAACCAAAACCTTGATACTTTAGATATGATAAAAAAACCATCATCGCCTTTGTCTTGATATAATGGCATAAATAGAATTCCGTCCTTATTTGAATGAATTTTTTTTCCATTTGAAATTGCTAGTAATTCTCCTTTTTTTATCTGCTGAAAATTGACAAAACCTTTCTCCATTTGAAATATTTCATCTTTTCCAATTTCATATTTATATTTAATATGATAGAAATTTGAGGGCTCTTCTAATTTCAAGATAGCTTTATACTCTTGATAGTTTTTTAGAGTTCTTAATTTGATGCAACCTGATTTTACTAAGGCAAGCCATATAAAGCTTTCGCAATTAATAATCGATTGTAGGTCATTATGTTGACCTGCTTCAAATCCTAATGATATATGACCAAACTCATTGAGATAGGTTAAAAGCGGTCCGTCTAAATACTCCTCAATTCCAAGAATTACTGGTAAATTAAATTTAGCGGTAAACCTTCTATTATTTAAAGAATCACTAATAGTGATAAATGGTTTGGTGTCAGAAGAAGTTGTATGTAAATCCAGAAAGTAAAATGGACCTTTGTTATAGACTAATATATCTTTTATCAAAGCATAAATACTTTTTTGTTCTTCTATTTCTGAAAATTTAGACTTTGCATGTTCTAATTTATGAATTTTACTTCTTGTCCAGATTCTATTTAAATCTACATCTTCAAATCTTTTATTACTTTTTAAAGCTTCTAAGTTCCCTTTTATGGCATAAAAATTACCTCGAAAAGCAATGTTTTCGTCTTTAATTTTCTTCATGATATTCTCCATCGCTATCACACCCGCTTTTTCGTTTCCATGAATCCCAGCAAAGACAATAATTGTGGGTGTGTTTCGACTTCCTCTAACCTTCCCAATCAATCTATTTGATTCTATCATTTGTTTATTTCCTGGTGTTTGCGTTTAAAATATCTGTTTTTGTAACTAGACCTATTAGTTCTTTTTCAAGAACAACAGCTAAAGAAGTGATATTGTTTTTTGTTATTAATTTATTCATTTGCTCTAAACTTGTTTCTGGGTTTATACAAGTAAACTCTTTGTTTATTAGTTGTTTAGCAATAATATCTTTGTGTTTGTTTTTTGTAAAATCTAATTTAGAAATGTCAGTATAATCAATAATTCCTACTATTTTATTATCATTGTTAATGACTGGAACATGATGAATATTTTTCCACTCCATCATTTTTTTAGCCAATGCTACTAAATCATTTTCATGAACTACAAATAGTTCGCTTGACATTATTTTATACGCTTTGTTTTTAGAATCTTTTATGTCTTCTGGAAATTCGTCTAAATCTGTCCATTCATGTACAGGTATGTTCTCTTTTTGATATTCATGAATTTTCTTTGTAATTAAAACATTTACTTGATAACTTGAAAAGAATTCTGATAATTTTCTCTTATTTCTTATCATCCATTTACTTCCCGTTTGTCTGGTTTTAATTCTAGACTCTATAATTCCTAAATAATAATCAATATCACTTTGATTAACTTTGGACTTTCTCAATCCTTCCCTAGCTAAAGGTAACAGTGTGTTTTTTGCAAATTTCACAGCAGAAACTTCTTTACCACACCAAACTAAGTGGCAATCAATACCTGTTCTAGCTGCGTTTATGAAATTACCTTTAGCTTCACTAAAACTCATTTGTTCCCAAATGTTTTTATAGTTATCTGGCATTCCTTGCATCACTCCTACCCAAAACAAAGCATTTGCAATTTCATCTTTAATAGAAGGTCCAGAAGGAATATATCTATTTTCTATTCTAACATGAGCTATATTTTTATGTACACCGTAGCATAATCGATTCCATTTATATAAGGTACCACTATGAAGGTTTAAAGCTTTCATCTCAGGCATTATTCCGTTTGATAATTGCTCTAGTGCATTTTCTTCAAAATCTGATGTTACTATCGGTGCGTAGGCTACAATATCGTTTATAAATAATTCTACAATAGAATTTTTAACCCAATCGTTACCAAATGAAACTCTTGGCTTTTGACCTCTAAGTAAGTGTGACTTATTTCTTAAATCGATGCTTTGTTTAAATAAAGCAATTCTAGTTTCACTCCAAAGTTCTTTTCCTAAAAGCATTGGAGAGTTAGTCATGACTGATAATATAGGTCCGCCAATTGCCTGTGACCAATTGTACATATCTATTGCATTAGCTACGTTAATTTGTAAATGAACCTGAAAACTAGTATTACATGCTTCAAAAAGGATTGATTTGTGTCTTAACTTTAACTCATCTACTCCTTGAATGTATAATTTAAATTCATCTCCTCTAATTTTCTTTAAAACGTTGTTTAAAGTTTTGTAGCGTTTAAAGGGTGTGATGTATTTAAAATCTAAATCTTTTGTTCTTAACGTTGGAAGAATTCCTGTAAGAATAATTTTATTATTTTCAACTTTATCCGCTTCTTTAGAAGCTTTGTTTATAAACCCAGTTAACTCATTCTCTAAATCAGAAAAACAAGTTTCTTTTAATTCATGTGGATCTAAATTAACTTCTAAATTAAACAGACCTAATTCTGGTGTAAAATGATTATCATCAATATTCTCTAAAATGCTCATTGCATTATAGGAAGGTGTAAAATCTTTTTTTACGAGACAAATTTCTTGTTCTGCTCCTATTCTTTGGATGTCTTTTTCAAACAAATCATCTGACACCATTTTCTCAAATGCTTCGATATCGTTTAAAAGGTGCTGAATAAAGTCTTTTCTGTCTTTTTTTGACTGGATTGCTCTTACAGATTGTGTTCCCATGATACGATGTTTATGGAACTACAAATAAAGAATTATGAACTTGTTAAAGAATGATATTTATCATGAAAATGATAAGAACCAAATTTGGAATTAATTATGAATCAACTTTTTAATTGAGGTACCATTTTTAGAGATAATTTTGGCAATATAGATCCCTTTGGAAAAAGTATTTAATTCTAGTTGATCTGTATTATTACGGATAGTTTTACTGAGTACTAGCTTACCAGCAGTAGTGTAAATTTGTATTGTATATTTTTCTGAACTTAAATTTGCAAACTGATAAACTCCCGTTTGACTAGGGTTTGGATAGATTTTAAAGTCTTCAATAAGTTCATTTGAAGTACTCAATACTCCATTTCCTTCTTGAATAGTAATGGCTTGATTTGGTTGAATATTATTAATCGTTTCTATAATACCTGTTTTGTTCCAAGTCACTTTAATATAATCTATGTTAGTAGCATTTCCTACTCCAACAAATTCATATTGAGAGTTTTGTGCTAAATAACCTTCTCCGCTCACTGTAAATTTATATTGAGATTTACCATTCGCAAAGACTTCTATTCTATTTCCAATTCCGTCTTTATTACTAGTAACTCCTTCTAATTTGATTTTGATCCAGTTATTTGTTGTTGTTGTCTGATTTTCCCATAAAAAATAATCATCAGTATCATTCATAACTACTATGTCTGGCTTTCCATCGTTATTAAAATCTCCAACAGCATTAGAATAACTTTCTCTTTCATCATCAGAGAAACCAATATTATTAGGAATGGTAAAAGTATCATCTCCATTATTATGATAAAAAGCAGCTGAAAGAAAACTAGCTACTGAGCCATCAAAAGAACTACTAACATACAAATCAAGATTAGAATCATTATCTGCATCTAAAAAAGTGGCTCCCCAAGAAAAGCTCTCAAACTCAACTCCAGCATCTGAAGCTACATTTGTAAACGTTACTCCTCCATTATTTTTTAATAATTGATTACCCTCCATAGTGTTTGACACATAGATATCAGCAAAACCATCTGCATTATAATCACCAATTGTACAAGACATTGCATCAATATTGATTCCTGCTGCACTGGTCAGTGAGACATCTGTAAATTGACCTGTACCATCATTTTGGTACAAATAGTTTGGATCTATCTTATCATTGATAATATATAAATCTTGATCACCATCATTATCATAATCAAAGAAAGATGCTCCAAAAGTTAGTTCAATATTTGTGTTTATACCTGCTGTAGCAGTAATGTCAATAAATAGACCATTATCATTTCTATATAGATAGTTTCTGTTTTGTGAAATAGTTCCTTCCCTATTCGTTATAAATAGATCTAAATCTCCATCATTATCGATATCTCCAAAAGTTACACCATAACTAGTCAAATCTTCTGTAAATAAACCACTTGTAGTAGTGACATTTGTAAAAACCATATTACCATCATTTTGATAAAGTCCGTTTTTACCATCTAAATTGGTAACAAAAAAATCTTTATCACCATCATTATCATAATCTACCCAAAGTACTTGTTTTGCTCTATTTGATGTTTCATTAATTCCTATAAGCGTTACTTTAGTAAAAGAACCTCCATTATTTTGCAAAAAATGAATGTTTTGTGTTTCATCTGTCGAGAATGTTAAATCGTCTAATCCATCTCCATTAAAATCTACAAAAGATACCCCACCTCCAAACATGCTATCACCGTAGGCAAAATTTGCCCCAACAGCGGTAGCAACATTATCAAATTGTAATTGTGCAATTGATAGATTTGTAAAAAATACTAGCAGTAATAAAAGTAAACTACGCATCATTTTAATTCTTTATAAGTTTTTGAACTGAAGTTTGGTTTCCAAATTTAATCTTTACCAAATAAATACCGTCAGATAAATTAGATAAATTGATTTCATCCGTATAAAATTGATCGAATAAATGCTTTCCTAGAATGTTAAATACGTAAATTTTTATTTCAGATAAATTATTATGATCAATTTTAAAAACACCTGTTTGACTTGGATTCGGGTAAATTTTATATGGATTTATAAGATCATTTATAACACCTAATACACCATTTCCTTCTTGAATGGTAATAGTTTGATTGGGTTGAATATTATTAATCGTTTCTGTTTGTCCTGTTGTTTTCCAAGTCACTTTGATGTAATCAATAGTAGTAGCATCAGAAACTCCTACAAATTCATACGATGAATTTTGAGATAAATATCCTTCTCCAGCCAAGGTATATCGATATTGTGAAATTCCATTAGCATGAACCTCAATTTGATTTCCTATTCCATCTTTATTACTAACAGTTCCTTCCAATTTTATCTTAATCCAATTGTTTGTATTGGAGCTTGTGTTTTGCCAAAGAAAGTTTTTTGATGTATCATTCGATACCACAATATCTGGCTTCCCATCATTATTAACATCTCCAATGGCATTGGAATAACTTTCAGCAGTATCAGTTTGAAAACCAATATTAGCAGGAATTATAAAACTGTTATTATTTTGTTGATGATAAAATGCTGATGGTAGAAAAGATGAAGTATTTCCAGTTCCTGTAAAACCACCACTTACATATAAATCTAAGAATCCATCATTATCAGCATCTAAGAATACAGCTCCCCAACCTAAGCTATCAAAAGAAGTTCCTGTTAAAGCAGCAACATCTGTAAAAGTTCCATCACCATTGTTCTTTAGCAATTGATTTCCTTGTGGTGTGTTAGTCACATAAATATCAAACCAACCATCATTATTATAATCACCAATGGTTGTTGTCATGGCGTTGATATCGATTCCTGCTCCACTAGAAATAGAAACATCATCAAAAGTACCGTCACCATTATTCTTGTATAATCTATTGATGTAGGTTGGTTTGTCATTTGAGATATAAATATCTTGAAAACCATCATTATTATAATCAAACAGGATTGAGCAAAATGACAATTCGCTCAACATAGAAATTCCAGCAGATGCGGTAACATCTATAAAAATTCCATTATCATTTCTATATAAATAATTATGTTGATTTTCAGTAACACCATCTCTGTTTGAAATAAATGCATCTAAATCACCATCATTATCGATATCACCAAAAGATGCTCCATAAGTAAATTGATCTTCTTGAAAAAAACCAATAGTTGAAGAAATATCTGTAAAACTCATGTTTCCATCATTTCTATAAAACCTGTTATTTCCTGTAAAAGCTGTTACAAACAAATCTTTGTCGCCATCATTATCGTAATCAATCCATGAAATTTGTTTTGTTTTCTGAGTATTTTGAACTCCTTGTAAAGTTACTTGGGAGAATGTTCCATTGTTATTTTTGAAGAAAAATAAATCATCTCCATCTTGACTTGTAAAACTGATATCATCCCAACCGTCTCCATCAAAATCAACGAAGGAAACTCCACCTCCAAATTCGCTATCACCATATGACACATCAATACCTAAACTAACGGCATTATTAGAAAATGAGACTTGTGCCTGAGTATGATGTATCAGGATAAAATTTAGTAAAAGAAGTAAAAAAGTAGTTTTTAACTTCATAAACAACATTGATTCTTTAAGACATAAACAAAGGTCTATGATTCATGAAGTTATGAACTTTTTCTGAAATAGAACTCAATATTTCTTCATTCTCAAAATTTTGAATTACTTCATCAATAAATTCAACAACCGTTAACATGTCTTCTTCCTTTAAACCACGTGTCGTAATAGCTGGCGTTCCAACTCGTATACCTGAGGTTACAAAAGGAGATTTATCATCAAAAGGAACCATATTTTTATTCACAGTAATCTCTGCTTTTCCAAGGGCAGCTTCTGCTTCTTTACCTGTAATATTTTTATTCCTAAGGTCTATTAACATCATATGATTATCTGTTCCTCCAGAAATTAAATGATACCCTTTAGCTACAAAAGCTTCCGCCATGGCTGCTGCATTTTTCTTCACTTGAATTTGATAATGCAAAAACTCATCTGTTAGCGCTTCCCCAAAAGCAATTGCCTTCGCAGCAATAATATGTTCTAGAGGACCACCTTGATTTCCTGGAAATACAGCTCCGTTTAATAAGGAAGACATTTTCTTTAAACTTCCATTTTTTAATGTTTGTCCAAATGGATTGTCAAAATCTTGTCCCATTAGAATCATTCCTCCTCTTGGACCACGTAATGTTTTATGCGTTGTAGTGGTGACGATATGACAATGAGGCATTGGGTCATTTAAAATTCCTTTTGCTATCATCCCTGATGGATGAGAGATATCCGCTAATAATAAAGCTCCAACACTATCTGCAATTTCTCTAAAACGTTCAAAATCTATATCTCTAGAATAAGCTGATGCACCAGCAATAATCATCTTTGGTTGTACTTCACTAGCAATTTCTTGAATTTTATCATAATTCAATACGCCAGTTTCTTTTTCTACACCATAAAAATGAGGTTTGTATAATTTTCCTGAAAAATTTACGGGAGAACCATGAGTTAAATGCCCTCCATGAGAAAGATCAAATCCTAAAATTTTATCTCCAGGTTCTAAACAAGCTGCAAAAACGGCCGTATTTGCCTGAGAACCCGAGTGTGGTTGTACATTAACATATTCTGCTCCGTACAATTCTTTAGCTCTATCAATCGCAAGTTGTTCAACAATATCTACAATCTCACATCCACCATAATATCTTTTATTTGGATATCCTTCTGCATATTTGTTTGTTAAAACAGAACCCGCTGCTTCCATTACTTGGTCACTTACAAAATTCTCTGAAGCTATTAATTCTAAGCCATTTAGCTGTCTATTCTTCTCTGCTTCTATTAGTTCAAAAATATCTGTATCTCTTTGCATTGTTAAAATTTAATTAAGAAACTCAAATGTACTTAAAAATCATTTTTAAGATTGTAACTTTCCATTATATTTGATACAAACTTTATTAACAATTTTTAATGGAAATAACTGCTAACAACCCCAAAAGAAAATCATGGCTAAAAGTAAAAGAAACTTCTGATTTTCCCATACAGAATATACCTTTCGGTGTTTTTATTACGAAAGACGATATCATTACTATTGGTAGCCGTATTGGTGACTTTGCTATTGATTTAGGTGCTTTACATCAATTAGGATATTTTAATGGTATTCCGCTAACCGATGATATTTTCTTACAAGATAATTTGAATGATTTTATTGCCGATGGAAGAAAAACATGGAGATTGGTAAGAAATCGTATTGCTCATATTTTTGAAGTAACCAATGGTTCTTTAAGAGATAATCCAGAACATAAAGAAAAAATAATCTTTAGAATGGATGAAGTTGAAATGCTACTGCCAGTAAGTGTTGGTGATTATACCGATTTTTATGCTAGTAAAGAACATGCAACCAATGTTGGTAGTTTATTTAGAGATCCAGAAAATGCGTTATTACCTAATTGGGTGCATATTCCTATTGGATATCATGGAAGAAGTTCTTCTATCATTCCATCAGGAACTAATATTAGAAGACCTTATGGTCAAACAAAACCATTAGAAGGTTCTTCTACTCCAGAATTTGGACCTACAAAATTGTTAGACTTTGAATTAGAAATGGCTTTTATCACAACAGCCTCTAATAGTTTGGGTGAAAGAATTCCTGTAGAAGAAGCAGAAGAATATATTTTTGGGTTGGTACAATTTAACGATTGGTCTGCAAGAGACATACAAGCATGGGAATATGTTCCTTTAGGACCTTTCTTAGGAAAGAACTTTGCTTCTACTATTTCTCCTTGGATTGTAACTTTAGATGCTTTAGAGCCTTTTAGAGTTGAGAATCCAAAGCAAGATCCTAAGCCTTTATCTTATCTACATCACGAAGGAAGAGGAAGTTTTGATATTAATTTGCAAGCAGCGATTCAACCTGAAGGTGAAAAAGAAACAGTTGTCGCAAATTCCAATTTTAAATATATGTATTGGACGATGGCGCAGCAATTAGCGCATCATACCGTTAATGGTTGTCCTGTAAATGCTGGTGATATGATGGGAAGTGGAACCATCTCTGGTCCTACTAAAGATAGTTATGGTTCTATGTTAGAATTAACTTGGAAAGGTCAGAACCCAATAACATTATCAGATGGAACTCAAAGAAAATTCATAAATGATCATGATACAGTAATCATGAGAGCTTATTGTAAAAACGATACCATAAGAATTGGTTTTGGTGAATGTGTTGGTAAAATTTTACCTGCAAAATAATTTTTGCTTACTTTAAGCTAGATTATTTGTAAATAAAACCTACCATGAAGAATTGCCTATACATCATTGTCTTTACTTTGTTAGCGAGTTGTAACAGTGTAAAAAGATCTGAAAACAAGTTATACAATGGAGATTATGATGAGGCAATTCGTTTGTCTATAAAAAAGATTAAAAAAAGTAGCAATAAAAAATCTACGCAACAACATATACGAATTCTTCAAGATGCTTTTAAAAAAGTAGTCGCTGAAGATTTGGCTCGTGTTCAATTATTAGAACAAGAAAATAATCCGGAAGATTCAAGAGAGATTTTTAGTATTTACGAAACCTTAGATTTTAGACAAAATCTTATTACCCCTCTATTACCATTGCCAAATGCAACATTTGACATCATTAATTATAATGATGAAATTATAGCATCTAAAAATAATTATTCTGAATACTTATTTACTCAAGCAACTGATTATTTAGAGAATAACAACGACATTTTTGGTGCAAGAAAAGCCTATGATTATTTTTCTACAGTAAAACAATTGCTACCTAACAAATATCAAAATTTAGATAGCCTGCTAGAAGAAGCTCATTATCAAGGAACTGATTTTGTTTTGGTAAAAATTCAGAATAGAACGCAACAAGTAATCCCTAGAAGACTAGAACAAGCCATTCTTGATTTTGACACTTATGATCTCGATGATTTCTGGACAGAATATCACAATACAACAGACAGTACTACTGACTATAATTTTGGAATCGTTTTAGACATTCAAGAAATATTAATATCTCCAGAACGCATTCTTGAAAAAGAGTTTGATAGAATTGTACAGGTTCTTGATGGTTGGGATTATGTATTAGATAGCAATGGAAATGTAAAGAAAGATAGCCTAGGAAACGATATTAAGGTGGATGTTTTGAAAGAATTAAAAGCGAAAGTGTTGGTTAGTAATCAATCAAAATCTGTTGCAATTGGTGGAGTTGTTCAGTATAGAAACTTAAAACAAAATAAAAACATTTCTAAATTCCCTATTGTTAGTGAATTTATTTTTGAACACCAGTTTGCGAATTTTAGAGGAGATAAAGAAGCTTTAACAATTGAGGATAAAAACCTAATTAGAATTGGTTATTTAGATTTTCCAACGAACGAACAAATGATTTTTGATACCAGCACCGATTTAAAAAACAAATTTGCAAGAATTCTACAAAGAAGATCTTTTCGATAAGAGGTATTTATACCTATTGATTTTTTCATTAGAAAAATATAACTTCGCTAACTCCTGATAAATTGAATATACACTAAGCTATTTCATTGAGCTTGTCGAAATGAGCCGAAGTGTTAAAACTCACCTTATCAATTAAGTTATGCACAATAACAAAAAGAAATAGGCGTTAAAAAAAATTAAAGAAACTGTATAATGAAAAAAGCAATTTTACTATTTACCATTTTATTATCAATTCTAAGCAGTTGTAAAAAAGATGATAATAAAAACCCAGAGGAATGTTACTCAAATACTAATGCACAGACTATAGTTCATGACGGTCTCAACAGAGAATATGTGTTGTATATACCAAACTCTTATGATGGAACATCTTCTGTTCCACTAATGCTAAATTTTCATGGGTTTGGTGGTAGTGCAAGTGATTATATGCAAGAAGCAGATATGCGCTCATTGGCAGAAACTGACACTTTTATTTTAATCTATCCTCAAGGTAGTTGTTTAGATGGTTTATCTCATTGGAACGCTTGTCCATTAGGAGGAGACAATAAAAGTAATGCTGATGATTTTGGATTTGTTGAATCCATGATAACCGAAATTTCATCTCAGTATAATGTAGATATGGAGAGAATTTATGCTGCTGGATACTCAAACGGAGGCATGATGGCGTATGGACTTGCTAATTATAAAAGTGATTTAATTGCTGCAGTGGCATCCGTTTCTGGAGCAATGTTAGATTGTACAGGACCTACAAGTCATCCAATGCCTGTAGTGCATCTTCACGGAACTTCTGATGGCGTTCTCCCCTATAATGGGAGTAGTGACTATAACTCTGCCCAAAGTACGTTGGACCATTGGATTAATTTCAATAATACAGTTTTAACCCCAACCGTAACAAGTGACAACAATATTGAACATTATGTTTATGATCAAGGAGATAGCTCAGTTTCTGTTGAGCATTACAAATATATTGGTGGAGACCATGTTTGGTTTAGCACAACTTTTCAAGGTCAGAACACATCTGAATTGGTTTGGAATTTTGTGTCACGATATGACATAAATGGATTGAGATAAAGAATAAAAGTGCATAACAATGTATATAAAAAATAGGCGAAACAGTAGTAAATTCAAGGCATTTGGCTTGTATGAAACTTTGTGCTTAACTGAAAGTTCTGTGCTTCGAATTCGCCTACTTTTCATATACTAATCGTTAGCGAAACAAAAAAAAAACTTACTCTTCTATCGGAGGATGTCCAAATATTTTCTCGTAATCCTCATCAAAATTAGCTCTTAAATAGGCGTTCAATTTCTTTCGATAATCGTCTTTTAACCAAGTTACAAAGTTGTGTGTACTTTTAGAAATACACTTTGCATATCTATTGATTCTATCATCTATCTCCTCGCCTAGCATTTTAGCTAAGAGTAAAGCATCATAGACATCTTCACTATTTTCAATACACATTTTTGCATGATGCACAATCGAACGCTCTAATACTTTCTTTGAAGATTCTCCTGCTCTTATCGTATCAAGATATTCCTTTCTCATATCAAAATAAAGATCCGTAGCTTTTGCAAATGCTGTTTTAGCATCACCAGTAAGCTCATATCTAAATGTACTTTCAATTTCTTCATCAGAAAGAATGGCATCCAAATAGTAATCAGGAGCTTTAAACATTCTTTGCCAGTCTAAATCTGCTCCCCAAGCTCCAAATCTGTGAAAATTATTTCCAAGATCAATTACGTTAAAAGAAGATTTATTACCTAAAATCCTTGAACCACGACCAATCATTTGATAATATAATGTTAACGATTTTGTAGCTCTATTCAAAATAATAGATTCTATGGTTGGTTCATCAAATCCAGTAGTTAAAATACTGACAGAAGTAATAATAGCATTTGGTGTTTTCTTAAACCATTTTAAGATAAAATCTCGCTCTTTCTTAGTATTTGTATTGTCTAAATGCGCAATTGGGTATCCTGCTTTTTTAAAGGCATGAAACACTTGAATAGACGTATGAATTCCGTTATTAAAGATTAAGGTTTTCTTTCCTTTTGATGTTTCTTCATAGGCATCTACCAATTTGGTAAGCATGTCTGTGTTTGTATATAAATCTTCAGAAGATTTTACTGTATAATCACCATTGGCACCTACTTCTAAGGAAGTTAAGCCAACATTATAAGAAAACATATTTGCGCTGGCTAAAAACTCATTATCAATTAAGTGCTGAATCGTCTCACCAACAAACAATTCTTGATAATTCTCATACATTGGTAATTTAATATTAGAACTTAACGGAGTTGCCGTCACTCCAAGAATCATAGAATCTTCAAAAAACTTAAAAATTTTTGTAAAAGAATTATAATGCGCCTCATCTACAATTACCAAACCGATGTCTGAAATATCTAATTTCTCATCGTTTAAACGATTCTTTAAAGTTTCAACCATGGCCACAAAACAACTATAGTTCTCTTGATCATCTAGTTGTGCAGTACTATTGATTATTTTATTTTTAACACCAAATTCATTCAACATTTTTGATGTTTGCTTACTCAATTCAATTCTGTGCGTTAAGACCAATACTTTTTTATTATATCTAGAGATATAGCGTCTTACAATTTCTGAGAAAATAACTGTTTTCCCTCCACCAGTAGGAAGTTGATATAATAAATGATAATCATCTGCAGCATTTTCAAATCTTTGAAAGATTTCTTCGATAGCCGCTTTTTGATATCCGTATAATTCTTTACCTGAAGTGTTTTTTAAAGTAGTAGATTCTTGCAAAATTGATATGTAATTTAAATGATGTAATTTTTGTTATAAATATTGTTGAATTTTCATGGTAGTAATATCATAATGAGATGCATTAAAAACAGCAACTTCATTTCTGATCACTAATAATTGTGGTGATTGATGCATCACTTGAAATAGATAGCCTACTTCATCCGAGACATCTCTATAATTTAATAAATCCAAATAATATACTTTGATATTTTTCATAGATTCATCAAATAAGTTCTCAAAACGTTTAATCACCATGCTGCTAATACCACAACGAGTAGAATGCTTAAAGATAAAAATAGTTTCTGTCTTAGATTCTTCTTTAATTGTAGCTAGTTGTTCTAAAGAAGTTAGAGGAATCCAATTGATATTACTTTCTTTTGTAGCACCCTCTTTATTTCCAAAAAATGAATTGAATATTCCCATATTTTATTAAAACCCTATTTGTGGTCAAAAAGTCAGTAAAAATAAGCTTTTCATAGACAAAATGACTGTTTTTATGTCAAGAATTTTACTGGTATGTTAATTGACGATTACTTAAGGAATTGTAAAAAGAGTAAAATGAACTTTAATAATTATACCATAAAATCACAAGAGACCATTCAACAAGCACAACAGCTTACTCAGGAGTTTGGTCACGGTCAAATTGAAAATGAACATATTTTCAAAGCGATTACGATCATAGACGAAAACGTACTTCCATTCTTACTTAAGAAATTAAACATACAAATGGATGTGCTTTTAAAAGTATTGGACAAAGAATTAGAAAGTTTTCCTAAAGTATCTGGTGCAGACATCACTTTATCAAGAGAAGCTGGTAAAACGGTTAATGAGGCATCCATCATCGCAAAAAAGATGAATGATGAATACGTATCTATAGAACACATTATTTTAGCTGTTTTTAAATCAAAAAGTAATATTGCACAAGTTTTAAAAGACCAAGGCGTTACAGAAAAAGATTTAATAGCTGCGATTGAAGATTTACGTAAAGGAGAACGTGTTACATCTCAGAGCGCTGAAGAAACTTATAACTCACTTAACAAATACGCTAACAACCTGAATCAAATGGCAATGGATGGGAAACTAGATCCCGTCATTGGTCGCGATGAAGAAATTAGACGTTTGCTTCAAATTTTATCAAGAAGAACAAAGAATAATCCAATACTTGTTGGAGAACCAGGAACTGGTAAAACAGCTATTGCAGAAGGATTAGCACATAGAATTATTCGAGGAGATGTTCCAGAAAGTCTAAAGGATAAGAAAATATTTTCTTTGGATATGGGGTCTTTAATAGCTGGCGCAAAATTTAAAGGTGAATTTGAAGAACGTTTAAAAGCGGTTATTAAGGAAGTAACATCCTCTGATGGTGCTATTGTTTTGTTTATCGATGAGATTCACACCTTAGTTGGTGCTGGAGGCGGACAAGGTGCTATGGATGCCGCTAATATCTTAAAACCTGCTTTAGCTAGAGGAGAATTACGCGCAATTGGAGCAACTACTTTAGATGAGTACCAAAAATATTTTGAAAAAGACAAAGCTTTAGAAAGACGTTTTCAAAAAGTGATTGTAAATGAACCTGATACAGAAAGTGCCATTTCTATATTAAGAGGAATCAAAGAAAAGTACGAAACGCATCACAAAGTTAGAATTAAAGATGAGGCTATCATTGGAGCTGTAGAATTATCTCAGCGCTATATTACCAATCGTTTTTTGCCAGATAAAGCCATTGATTTAATGGACGAAGCTGCTTCTAAACTAAGAATGGAGATCAATTCAAAGCCTGAAGTATTAGATGTTTTGGATAGAAAAGTAATGCAGTTAGAAATTGAAATTGAAGCAATTAAACGTGAAAATGATCAGAATAAATTAAAACTATTACGTGCAGATTTAGCAAATTTAAAGGAGGAAAGAAATGAAATCAATGCAAAATGGCAATCTGAAAAATCTGTTGTAGATGCTATTCAGAATCTAAAAACGGATGTCGAGAATTATAAGTTAGAAGCTGATAAAGCAGAAAGAAATGGTGATTACGGTAAAGTAGCAGAGTTGCGTTATGGCAAAATACAAGAAGCGCAAGAACAATTAGAGGCGCAACAAACGTTATTAGCAAATAATGAAGGTACTTCTTTAATTAAAGAAGAAGTTACGTACGAAGATATTGCTGAAGTTGTTGCAAAATGGACGGGAATTCCAGTTACCAAAATGATTCAGTCTGAAAGAGATAAATTACTCAAATTAGAAGATGAATTGCACAAACGTGTCGTAGGTCAAGAAGAAGCCATTGAAGCAGTTTCTGATGCTGTTAGACGTTCTAGAGCTGGCTTGCAAAATCCAAATAAACCCATTGGTTCTTTTCTATTTCTAGGTACAACTGGAGTTGGAAAAACAGAATTAGCAAAAGCTCTCGCTAGTTATTTATTTGATGATGAAAGTTCTATGACTAGAATTGATATGAGTGAATATCAAGAAAGACATTCTGTAAGCAGATTATTAGGAGCGCCTCCAGGATATGTAGGATATGATGAGGGTGGACAATTAACAGAAGCCGTTAGAAGAAAACCTTATTCTGTGGTTTTATTAGATGAGATTGAAAAAGCGCATCCAGATACGTTTAATGTATTGCTACAAGTATTAGATGAAGGAAGGTTAACAGATAATAAAGGAAGAATTGCAGATTTTAAAAATACCATTATTGTGATGACTTCAAATATGGGAAGCCATATCATTCAAGAAAAGTTTGAAAACTTAAAAGGTGATGTTGAAACAACAATGGAACTAGCTAAAACCGAAGTTTTAGGATTATTAAAACAAACTGTGAGGCCAGAATTTTTAAATAGAATAGATGATATTATTTTATTCACTCCATTATCTAAATCAGATATAAAATCTATTGTGTCTTTACAATTAGAAAATGTGAAGAAAACCTTAGCTCTTCAAGAAATTACGCTCGATGCAACTGAAGAAGCAATTTCATATCTAGCAAAAAAAGGGTATCAACCAGAATTTGGTGCAAGACCTGTAAAAAGAGTGATTCAAAAAGAAGTTTTGAATCAATTGTCAAAGGAAATTTTATCAGGAGTAATTACTACTGATAGTATCATATTATTAGATTCATTTAATGATGCACTCGTATTTAGAAACCAATCAGATTTAATCAAAAGTTAAACAGATTAGACTACACCTAAAACGATGCTTTAACGGGCATCGTTTTATTTTTTGTGTATATTCGTAAACTCTAAAGAACATCTATTATGAAGAAATTAATTTTAGTTTTAGCATTTACATTTATTTCACTAGCTTCTTATGCTCAAGAAGTTACCACCTATTATTTTATTCGTCACGCAGAAAAATTACGAATTGACAAAACAGATAGAAATCCTAGATTAAATTTTGATGGTGTGAAAAGAGCAGAAGCCTGGAAAGAAGTATTTTCAAATGTAAAGTTTGATGCAATTTACTCTACAGATTATAACAGAACAAAACTTACTGCTAAACCTACTGCTGATAGTCAAAATTTACCTATTCTATTATATAACCCTAGAAATATGTATTCAGAGTCTTTTCAATACAATACGAAAGGAAAAACAGTTCTAGTTGTTGGGCATAGCAATACTACCAATGCTTTTGCTAATAAAGTTCTGGGTGAAGAAAAATATCCTCAAATAGATGATAGCAATAACTCAAACCTTTACATAGTTACCGTTATCGATGGTAAGGTATCTTCAGTTTTATTAAAAATTAATTAATATAATTCCCTTTTTTGATGAACAATGAAAATAAAACGTTTGTCATTTCGACCGAGTGAAGAATGAGTGACGAGAAATCTCACATTTGAATGAATCTTCGAGAACCTCAGTTTCCGTTAGGAAAATTAACTAAGATGTTGGAGAAACCTTTTAAGTTGGTAATTAATTAAAACTAACTTCAATATTCTCTAAATTAATTTCTGAAGCTTTCATCAATTGATTATTCTCAAATTCTTTGTCTAATAAATTTAATTCTAAGGAAAGGTTTTGAGACTTATAGTTGTTGTAATCAACAAACCGAATTCCGTTTACTAAATGTTCTTTTCGGACTTCTCTAAAACGCATTCCTCCCCCATTTACATGAAACGTATAGGCTAAATAATCAATTTTAAAATCTTCTTTTCCAACCCAATAAATAAAGACATCATCATAATCAACTCCCCCGCCTTCTTGGGCAAAAGTGATTTGAACCTTATAATATTCCTCTCCTTTTAAATTAGTATCTTCCAATAATTTCTTCTGAACAGCTTTGTCATTTAAACCTAGTGGTAACACAGAAAAATAATGTACTGAATTGATAGATTCGCTATATTTAATAGCCATAGAATCTTCTACTTGAATAGCTTTGTCATTGATAAATCTTTGAAATCCTTTGTTATTTAAAACATCTGTTATAGTTTCTGGCTTATTGGTGGTAATTCTTTGTAAAACAAATATTCCATTCTCTCTTTTAGCTAAATATCTATGTTCTCTAAAATTGAACTGTAATTCAGCATTTGATAATTTATTAACCTGAGATACTTCTATAGACTTATCAATAATTTGCTGAGCTGTAAGGGATTTCTCTTCTGGTTTACAAGAAGTTAATAGGATAGTTACTATAAATAAATAGTGCAAAGGTTTCATAAAGTATGTTTTGTTAACATCAGTCGAGTTATATCTGATAAAATTACAGGTTTAAAAGCGGACTAAAAATGTATATTTGTGAAGATTTTTATAAAACCTTATAAATAAGGTAAATCCTAATGGCTGTTCAGAAAAAAATAAACATACAAAATAAAAAAGCTCGTTTCGAATTTGAAATTCTAGATAAATATACCGCTGGAATTCAATTAACTGGAACTGAGATTAAATCTATCCGTGAAAGTAAAGCTAGAATTACAGAAAGTTTCTGTGAATTTAATGATGGTGGCGAACTTTTTATTGTAAATATGTTTATTGAAGAATATGCATTTGGAAATCATTTTAATCACAAAACTACTAGTGAGCGTAGATTACTTTTAAACAAAAGAGAATTACGTGGTTTAAAGAAAGATGTTGAAGCCAAAGGAAACACCATTGTTCCACTTCGATTATTTTTAAATGAAAACGGTTGGGCCAAACTAGAAATTGCATTAGCGAAAGGTAAAAAGACCCATGATAAGCGAGAAACTTTGAAAGATCGCGATAGTAAACGAGACTTAGCAAGAGTTAAAAAGACGTTTAATTCATGATTTCTTTTTTAAAGCTAATTCGTTATAAAAATCTCATAATGGTCTTGTTGACCATGATTTTAACGAAATATGCTTTAATTTCTTCATTTTTAAAGGAATCAAATTTAAGTTACTTAGATTTTTTAATACTTTCATTAAGTATACTTTTAATTTCAGCTGGGGGATATATTATCAATGATATATATGACATAGAAGCTGATAAAATCAACAAACCTCATAAAGTATATATATCGAATACGATCTCTAAAAAAAGAGCAATCATTTTTTATTTAGCATTTACAATTCTTGGTCTCATCTTAGGATTATGGCTGTCTTTTTTAAAAAATATTGAAATTTTATCACTCTATTTTATTGCCACAGCTGTACTTCTACTATTATATTCTAAATACTTAAAAAAATTGCCATTACTAGGAAACTTGTTAATTTCTTTACTAGTTCCATTCATTATAATACTAGTTTATGAGTTTGATAAAAAGCTAGTTGCCAAAAGTGAACTATTTAATGATATATTTCTATCAATCACTGTCTTCTACTATATGTTTTTTGCTTTTTTAACCACTTTGATCCGTGAACTAATCAAAGATATTGAAGATGTAGATGGAGATTTTAAACTAAAGATGAAAACACTTCCTATTTTGATTGGAAAAATTAGAACTAGAAACATTTCTATTTTTTTATCTCTACTCCTTTTGTTCTTTCTTTTTTTACTAATTAAAGATTCTTTTGATTCTAATGAGTTGTACTTGATGCCTTTTGCTAGCATACTTTCTATCGTATCAGCCTACTTTATTTTTAAATTATGGAGTGCAAAAACAAAAACACAATTCTCTTTTTTAAGCAGCCTAATGAAAATGATTATGCTAATAGGAATATTATCAATGGTACTTTTTAAATTCAACTAATGCTTAGAAAAAAACTATCCAACTATAATCTTATTTTAGCTTCTGGTTCACCTAGAAGACAAGAATTTTTCAAACAATTAGATGTTCCCTTCACTATTCAACTTAAAGAAATTGATGAAATATATCCTAAACATTTAAAAGCAGCAGAAATCACAGATTATTTAGCCGATTTAAAATCGAAAGCTTTTACAGACTTACAAGAAAATGATTTATTAGTTACCTCGGATACGATTGTTTGGTTTAAAGAAAAAGCTATCGGTAAGCCAAAAAATAAACTTGATGCTTTTCACATGTTAAAAGAAATGTCTGGAAAACAACATCAAGTATTTACTTCAGTAAGTGTTAAAAGTAAGTCATTTCAAAGAATATTTAACGATGAAACCGTTGTGGAATTTGAAAGTTTTTCAGAAGAAGAAATTAACTATTACTTAGAGAATTTCAAACCTTACGATAAAGCAGGTAGTTACGGAATACAAGACTGGATAGGACTTACAGGTGTTAAAAAGATCACTGGAAGTTATTTTAATGTTATGGGATTGCCTGTTCATAAATTATATAAAGAATTGCTTAAAATTGCTCAATAAAACTTAATTAAAAACTTATTTTTACGCTTAAATAACAATACTACAACATGAAAAAATATACATACACAGAAATGAAAGACACAAGGTCTGGATTTGGTGATGGTTTAACAGAATTAGGAAAAACGAATCCAAACGTTGTTGCACTTTGTGCAGATTTAACAGGCTGTCTCTTATACACATCTCCGAGCCCACGAGACCGTACTAGATCTC
>CAJXRR010000007.1 GCA_913060575.1 uncultured Flavobacterium sp. | reverse complement strand
TCTACACAGAGTAGATCGTCGGCAGCGTCAGATGTGTATAAGAGACAGACATCATCTTTATTAAAAGAAGAGTACATCCTTCCAATGCATCGAAATTTAGGGGTTTTTACAAGTAGAGAAATTCCTTTACATCGTTTATTTTCTCAATGGCAAGGTAAAATGAATGGTTTTACCAAAGGAAGAGATCGTAGTTTTCATTTTGGAACACAAGAATTTAATATCGTGGGAATGATATCGCATTTAGGACCACAATTAGGTGTTGCGGACGGAATTGCCTTAGCCAATAAGTTAAAACAAAACAATCAAGTTTGTGCCGTTTTTACAGGTGAAGGTGGAACAAGTGAAGGAGATTTTCATGAAGCATTAAACGTTGCTTCTGTTTGGAATTTGCCCGTCTTATTCTGTGTAGAAAACAATGGTTACGGTTTATCGACACCAACTAGCGAACAATATAAATGTGAAAACTTGGCCGATAGAGGTATCGGATATGGAATGGAAAGTCATATTATTGACGGAAATAACATCCTAGAAGTATATGCTAAAGTTTCTAAGCTAGCCGAAGCTATTAGAAAAAAACCAAGACCTGTATTATTAGAGTTTAAAACGTTTAGGATGCGAGGTCATGAAGAGGCGAGTGGCACAAAGTATGTTCCGGATGAATTAATGGAAGAATGGTCCGTAAAAGACCCTTTAATCAATTATGAAAACTTCTTGTTATCAGAAAAAATACTCACAAAAAATTTTATAGAGCAAACTACCAAAGAAATAAAAGTAGAAATTGATGAACATCTTCAATTGGCTTTTAATGAAGAAACGATAGTTCCGGATTTGCAAACAGAACTTAATGATGTCTATCTGGCACATCAACAAGAAATTATAGCTCCAACAAATCAAAAATCAAATATTCGATTGATTGATGCAATTTCCAAAGGTTTGAGAGAATCGATGGAGAAATATGATGATTTGGTAATTATGGGACAAGATATCGCTGAGTATGGCGGTGTTTTTAAGATCACAGAAGGCTTTACAGAACAGTTTGGAAATGATCGTGTAAGAAATACACCTATTTGTGAATCGGCAATTGTAGCTGCCGCATATGGTTTATCAGTAAACGGAATGAAAGCGGTGATGGAAATGCAATTTGCAGATTTTGTGAGTTCTGGTTTTAACCCAATTGTAAACTTGTTAGCAAAATCTAATTATCGTTGGAATCAAAATGCAGATGTAGTGGTTAGAATGCCTTGTGGTGCAGGAGTAGGAGCTGGTCCTTTTCATAGTCAGACCAATGAAGCTTGGTTTACAAAAACACCTGGTTTAAAAGTAATTTATCCAGCGTTTCCACAAGACGCAAAAGGTTTGCTATGTGCCGCGATTAATGATCCCAATCCGGTATTATTCTTTGAACACAAAGCGTTGTATCGTTCAGTTTATCAAGAAGTTTCTGATGATTATTTCACCATAGAGATAGGAAAAGCAAATCTTTTAAAAGAAGGAAATGATGTGACAGTTATTTCTTACGGAGCAGGAGTTCATTGGGCTTTAGAAGTTTTAGAAAACAATCCAGAGATCCATGCAGACATGATAGACTTAAGAACTTTACAACCTTTAGATATTGAAACCATTTATACATCGGTTCGTAAAACAGGAAAAGCTATATTTTTGCAAGAAGATTCTCAGTTTGGAGGTATCGCCAGTGATGTTGCTGCCTTAATTACAGAAAACTGTTTTGAGGATTTAGATGCGCCTGTGAAGCGTGTGGCTAGCATAGAAACTCCAATTCCTTTTCAAGGGGAATTAGAAAAACAATATTTACCAAAGAATCGATTCGAATCTGAATTGAAATTATTAATAAATTATTAAAAGGTAATAAAGGGTCATTGGGTTCTCGAGATGACTTATTTTATGGTGACTTCGAGAGCCTCAGTCACCAATTCGAGAGCCTCAGTCACCAATAAGCAGAGCTTAAATGATGCAACAAGATACAATAGTGACTTCGAGAGCCTTAGTCACCAATAAGCAGAGCTTAAATTATACAACAAGAAAAATATCATCTTTTAAAATAAAAAACATCAATTATGAACAAGCAAATTATCTTCAAAAAAAGACCGATAGGTTTTCCAGATGAAACAACATGGAATTTAGAATCGAATCCAATTCCTGAATTAAAAGAGGGAGAAGTGTTAGTACAACAACATTATATTTCTCTAGATCCTGCTATGCGTGGATGGATGAATGAAGGCAAGTCTTATATTCCTCCTGTTGGAATTGATGAAGTAATGCGTGCGGGTTCTATTGGTAAGGTTATCAAAGCAAACAATCATCCAACATTTAAAGTAGGTGATTCTTTAACAGGCTGGGGTGGTGTGCAACAATATGTAGCTACAGACGGAACAGGATGGTTTAAAGTAGATACTTCTATTGCTCCAATGCCTTTGTTTATAAGTACACTTGGAATGCCAGGAATGACCGCTTATTTTGGAATTCAAGAAGTAGGTAAAATAAAAGAAGGAGACATCGTTTTGGTTTCTGGTGCAGCTGGTGCCGTAGGAAGTGTGGTTGGACAAATCTCAAAAATTAAAGGTTGTACAGTAATTGGGATCGCAGGAGGAAAAGATAAATGTGATTATTTAGTCAATGAACTAGGTTTTGATGCGGCTATCGATTATAAATCAGAAGATATTCATAAAGCCTTAAAAGAAAAGTGCCCAAAAGGAATAGATGTCTTTTTTGATAATGTAGGTGGAGAAATCTTAGACGCAGCCTTGTCTAAATTAAGAATGCATGCAAGAATTGTTATTTGTGGAGCCATTTCACAATACAATAATAAAGTCCGTGTAAAAGGTCCTAGTAATTATTTGAGTTTATTGGTAAATAGAGCAACCATGCAAGGAATGGTAGTGATGGATTACGCCAAAGATTATGGAAAAGCAGCCCAAGAAATGGGGATGTGGATAGCTCAGGGTAAATTAAAATCTAAGGAGGATATTTTTACCGGAATTGAAAACTTTCAAGACACCTATGCTAGATTGTTTAGTGGAGAGAAAAAAGGTAAATTGGTGTTAAAAGTACTAGAAGAGTAGCTAAGTGGAGCATTTTTTTCAATGTCCTTATTGTTGGGAAGAGATATCGATGATACTAGACGCTAGTATTAGAAGTCAAACGTATATCGAAGATTGTGAAGTATGTTGCAATCCGATTGAAGTCGCACCAGTATTTGAGAGTAATGAGTTGATTAGTTTTGACAGTCAGTCTATAGAACAATAATTTATTTGTGTGGATTTTTCCACTTGAATCTTTCAAATATCGATTTCCAATCTTCAGAAAAAGAGGCGTTTAATTTTAATTCTTCTTGTGTGAAAGGATGAGTAAATTCTAAAGTTCCTGCGTGTAAGAACATATTAATGCATCCAAATTCAGCTTCAAACATCAGGTTGTGATTCTTATCACCATACTTTGGATCATTAATTAGTGGCGTAGAAATCTTATTCATATGAATGCGTAATTGATGCATTCTACCTGTTTTAGGTTTTAATTCAACCAAACTATATCGAGAGGTGTCGTAAGGCTTTACAGGAATATCTAAAACGACGGTTTCTAGCAATTTTAAATGTGTTTCAGCTTCTTTATAAACATCTGCATCTCTTCCTTTGACAGGAGAATCTATGATTCTTTCTTCAGGAGCAAAACCACGAACGATGCCATAATAGATTTTCTGAATTTCATTGTTGGTAAATAAGGCTTGAAATTTAGAAACATATTCAGTCTTGGTAGCAAGCAGAATAATTCCCGAGGTTTTACGATCTAAGCGATGAATAGGGTAGTATTTCGCTCCTAATTGCGCTTCTAGTAATTGCAGCAATGAGTCTTCCTCTATTTTATTTCTAGAATGACGTGCATGATGCACTAAAACATTATTGGGTTTGTTTGCTAATAAACAAAACTCATCTTGATAAATAATCTCTAATTTCATGAACTTGCTTTTCTCATATAAGCCAATAAAATAACTGATAATAGTCCGCAAATACTAAAACCAATAAATAAAGGTAGGGCAGTGGTATCAACAAAACCACCAATATAAGTCGCTATAGGTACTGCCATTACAGTAGATACAAATCCGTTGATGGCAGCTCCGATTCCAGCAATATGTCCCAAAGGTTGCATAGCTAAAGAACGAACATTTCCAAATAAAAATCCAATAGCAAAAAATTGCACTGCAAAAAACGAAACTAAAACAGGTAAACTAGGATTTGCTTCCCCAAAGAAAATTGCGACATATATTAAAGAAACCAAGGCAAATACGATAGTGAAAATATTGACTAGTTTTCTCATTCCGAATCGAAGTACTAGAGTACCATTGGTAAATGTTGCCAATCCTACTGAAAAAGCAAGGGCTCCAAAGATGTATGGAAATTCTTCTATTAAACCATATTGAACCTGAAAAATATGCTGAGAAGTACTTAAGAATACCATGAAAGAACCTGTAATTAAGCCAGAAATTAAAGTAAAAACAACCGCCGATCTATATTTTACAAATTCTTTAGTTCCACTAATAAATAAAGAAGCTTTAAATTTTTTCTTATACTCAGGCTTTAAGGTTTCAGGTTGTCGTTTCCATAACCAAATCATGACTAGAATTCCGAATAACAACTGACTAAAGAAAATAGATTCCCAGCCATAATTGTCTAACATTAACTTCCCCAGAGAGGGAGCAATGATAGGAACTAAGATAAAAATAGCCACTACAAACGACATAATTTTCGCCATATAATCACCTTCAAAAGTATCTCTAATCATAGCAATACTGAGCGTTCTAGGAGCAGAGAGTCCGATTCCTTGTAAGATTCTACCTACAATCATGGTTTCTATATTAGTAGCATAAATACAAACAAAGCTAGCTAAAACAAAAATTAAAAATCCGATGTAAATGGTGGGTTTTCTTCCAAAACTGTCTGAAATAGGACCAAAAATTAGCTGTCCAAATCCCAATCCTAAAAAAATCATAGTAATTAAGAGCTGATTATCATTAGGGTTTACAATACCTAAAGACAACCCAATAGGTTGTAGAGCCGGTAGAATTGCATCTATAGATAAGGCTACAATCGACATCAAACAAGCCATTAACGTAATGAACTCAAATTGAGAAATGCTGTTCTTAGCGTTTGAAGTTACTTGCTTTTCTGATTTCATCGTGCAAAAGTAGCGTATTTGCCAATGAATTTAGGAGAAGAGTTCACTCTTTTTTTGTAAATTGGAATGAAATTTGATATCCTATTGTTTAAATAAAATATCCTATGAAAATTTATCGAGTATTATTTTTACTAAGTTTAATGAGTTGTGCTTCAACAATTAATGTAGCCGAAAGAAATGAAAAAATAAACAGCTTAGTTGATGGAGGAGTCTTTGAAATAAAAAACGAAGTAGCAACGCCTGTTGCGGGTAATAGTATGATGATGGTCTCAGATATTATAGCACCTAGAGACAATGCAACCAACTTAAGTTTAGATAGAAACGACAGTCATTTTAAAATAAAGAATGATAGTATTTCTGTATATTTACCTTTTTTTGGAGAACGCCGAATTCTTAATTATGGACATTCTGCAACCAATCACGAGTCATTTATTGTTTATACTGGAGTACCACAAAGACTCAAATCATCTTTTGACAAAGAAAAGAATGAATATCGTTACGATATGCGTTTTAAAAGAAACAGAGAATCTTTTCGAATAAGATTAACCATACAAGGAGATGGCAGCACACGTTTGTTTGTATCGAGCACCAATAGATCATCTATATTTTATCTTGGAAAAGTAAAACCACT
The DNA here is from genome assembly GCA_913060575.1 of uncultured Flavobacterium sp. GTDB lineage: Bacteria > Bacteroidota > Bacteroidia > Flavobacteriales > Flavobacteriaceae > Polaribacter. The sequence continues at coordinate 26,994 of CAJXRR010000007.1, read as the reverse complement.
AGGAGACTCTTAGAAGGGAAGTTTATGCTATATACTTTTGATGGTGAAATTTCTTACTTAACATAATATAAATTATAGTACAAATATATAGTAATTCCTGTATAGCCGTTTTTCAGGCTATTTACACATAATATCAGATATAATGTCTTTAGACTTATATCGATAGATATTATGTTAAAAGAAATTACGGCTATGAAGTTCCCGTTTCTATTTGATAGCTATAATGTAGTATTATGTAAAATATCCCAGAAGCATTCGTTTTCATAAGAATAATTTGAACTTGGGTCATTAAACTATTAAGCGGTTTGCTTCGCAGAATTTTTTAAAACATTATGTATCTAAAGGAATTTGCCTTTTTTATTAGTATACAAGATGATACTTATTTTAAATCCATTCCATAGACATTTCTCCTATCGTCTTTTCGTAAAAAGCGTATTATATTTTTTAAGAAAGTTTTTATTCACTTTAATCTCGCTAAATTTCTTGAATTTGAAATAGTCATACTTACCTATATTTTTTTTGATAAAATTATATTTTCATATTCTTTTCCACTGACTGAAAAATTTAATTCACCAATATGTATATATTGATTTCTTTCATAGAATTTAATAGCTCTAATATTTTTTATGTAAACCGTTAACCACATAGTATCTAATTTTAGTTCTCTTGCTCTCTCTTCTACATAAGTTAATAGTTGATGTCCAATTTTTAACGGGATAAAATCATCAAGAATAAAGATTCTTTCAAGTCTACAATTATTTTTAGAATCAATTCTTTCTTGTTCTGCATTTACAATTAATTTTGCATAACCAACTGGTAGTTTATCAACATACATAACATAAAAGAAGTTCTTTTGGTTGTTAATGTTTTCTTTTGTTTTTGCAATTGAAAAATTTTCATTCAGATATTTTATTAGATTGTTTTTATCTTCTATATAATGTCCGTGAGATTCATCCCAGGTTATTCTTCCTAAAAGTGCTAATACTTCTGTATCTGCTTCTGTCGCTAACTTTATTTTAACCATTCTCACTTTTATTAATTCTTAATCTTCTTAAATGATACCCGTGTAAAAATACAGCAATAGTGCATCCTACAATTATTGGTGTAGCACTGATTAATGCGCCGTATAAAATATAAAATGCATTAGCAATTAATGATATTAATCTTAATTTATATTCTCCTTTGGTAGACATTGAATATAAATTGATAACCAAAGCACCATACCCTATACTATCAATTATTATAGCGTTCATAGTTTATTTTTTAAAAAAATTGTTAGTACTTTCATTTAACTATATTTATTATAGTTACAATATTAAGTATAGTTTTCTATATTAGCAATAACGGTCTAAAATGATAGTATAAATAAATTTGAAATATGTATACCTTTAACAGAAAAGAATATCCTTGCTGCACCAGTTTAGTGATGGGAGTTATCGGAGGAAAATGGAAGGCAGTAATTATAAACAACTTAAAATATGATACACTCCGCTATAATGAACTTAGAAAATCGATGCCTACAGCTACTGAACGTACTTTGAGTTTACAGTTAAAAACATTGGAAAATGATGGTATTATAAAGCGGAAAGTTTATGCTTCTAAGCCTCCTCTAAAAGTAGAATACTCCTTAACCGAGTTCGGACAAACTTTAATCCCTTTGATCCAATCTATGGTAGATTGGGGAAAGTATGTCATTGAACATAAACTAGATTAAGATAAGTTATAGCATTTGATACCGTTAAGGATCCTGTAGCTACTATATTTAAAGTACCAGCATTAATTGCTATACTCTTAGCAACAGCGCCAGAACTACCAATTGTAATTGTCTTACCAGTTGGAATTATTACATCATCAATACTTGTTGGGATTTGTGCTGGAGACCAATTAGAAGCTAAAAACCAGCTTCCACTAGCGGGTTGAAATGTTAAAGTGGCTGCTGCGTTAAGGGTGTGAAGAAAAAAGCGCCCAGAACCCGACAAAGTGCTAGGTAAAGTTACTGTATACGATTTATCTGTATTGTTAATCTCTGTAACTGTGTTTAATAATATATCTTCTAAAAACACTTTTTTGCCTGTTGGTAAATCTGTAGCAGTAGCTTTAAAAGTTATTTGTGTTCCTGAGTTTGCATCAATTCCTATAGGGATAACAGTAGTCTCATAGTTTGTGTCTGGTACTACTTGTAAAGCAAATTTGATACCATTATTGTCTTGTACCAAATGTGTATAAAGATTAAAAGCACCAGCACCTGAACCACCAAACTGACCGGCATCATACCCAGGGTCTAAACCTAAAGTGGCGACACTCATATATTTAATTTCTGTACTCTTTACGGTACCAGCATTATTATCTGCTGTAAGGATTATTGTAGGAATAGCCATTGAAGCTGCTATATTTAAACTAGCACTAGGGTCAATAGTTAAAGCTTGAGTAACAGTACCTGAAGTATCAAAATTAACAGCTTTACCAGCTTGAATTATTAAATCATCAGTATTTGTTGGGACTAGTCCTGTGTCGGGTTCAAAACTAATTAAAGTAACAACATTCTTTGTTATGCTTGTTTGTGCAACGCCAAAAGTGCTTATAAAAAGTAACGCTAAGAGCGCAATTTTATGGTTCATAATTTTAAATCTTAGTTGAACTGGCCCATTTTTCGAGGTTACTCATATCGGCTAAAATAAATTTTAAAAATTTCTTACACTAATAATATGGAAGTACCAGTGCTTTTTTTGGAAGTTCACAGCTTATTATTAATAAAAAATAATATTTATTCTTTTTCTAAAACTTCTGGTCCTAAACGTTTTTTACTCAAATGAGGTATTCCTTCTTTTAACCAAAGTGGCGCTGGTGTATCTTTAAGGTAGTGATCAAAATATTGCTTCATACGAATCTGAAAATCTTTTTGATTTTCTTGTTTACGTAAGTGATGTGGTTCTCCTGGATATGATAATAGAATTACTTCTTTTTCTAACCTTCTTGCAGCTGAATAAAATTCTAACCCTTGATTCCAGTCTACTGCTCCATCACTAGTTCCATGAAGAATTAGAAAAGGCGTTTTAATATTTTTTGCATGATGCAAAGGAGATTGACTTCTGTACAATTCCATATTTTCCCAAGGGCTCACTCCCATTCTACCTTGTGACCATTCTAGAATCGGTCCGTTTAAGTTTCCTGATCTTTTATAAGCAATGGTGTACATACTAATTAAGTTCGTTAATGGTGCACCGGTAACAACAGTAGCAAACATATCCGTCTGAGTAACTATAAAAGAAGATTCATAACCTCCCCAACTATGCCCTTGCAATCCAATTCTTGCAGGATCTGCATAGCCAAGTTTAATAACTTCTTTAGCAGCACTAGTAACATCATCTAAAGCAGATGTTCCTGGATAGCCTTCATCATACATAATATCTGGCATTAAAACCAAATATCCGTTACTTGCATAAGTAGACATATGTGGTCTGTCATCATATCTAGGCATTGAATATTGGTGATGACGTTGCGACATTTTCTCATAGAAATACACAATCATTGGATATTTCTTTGACGCATCATAATCTGCGGGCAATGCTAAAGTTGCTTGTAATTGATGTCCGCGTTTGTCTGTATAATCAACTAAGACTCTTTTTCCCCATTTATAGTTTACTTGTTGTGGATTTGCATTTGTAACTTTCTTAGGTCTTTTAAACGATACGTCTGAAATCCAGTAATCTGGAAATTCTACAAAGGTTTGTTCAGTAAAAATGACTTTATCTGCACTCTTTGCTTTCACGACTCCACGAATCATTTTGTCATCATAACGCAACGCTTTCGGCTTTTTACCAATTTTTAGTTCGTAATAACCCGATTGTTTTGTCTTTTCACCATAAGCTGCTAGTAATAATGGTTTCGTTAGATCAAAAGTCTTCGCTTCTGGATCTAGTTGTACCATTCTAAAACGAATCTTACCTTCTTCACCTATTCTTTTGGTAATATTTTCGGATGCATTAGAAGTTAGGCCAATTGACCAGAGATCGTATTTGTGATTTAAAAATAAGGTTGTTCCATCTTTAGACCATCCAGCAATCCCATAGGTAGGTTTTTCAACAGGTCTGTCAAATTCTTCGTTTCTAAAACTAATGCTAGTTCTTTTTGTGAGATTGGTGGTGGTTCCCTTATCAAAATTATACCCCATCACCACAGCATCTTTAGAATATAATGCCCATTGACCGTTAGGTGACACCCCCATATCTCTATAAACATTGGCTGCGATTAAGTTCTTTGCTCCTGTTGTTGTATTGATACTGTACAAATCTGCATAACCGCCTGGGATGTTTACATTTTTACGATACAAAGTATCTAAACTTCCAACAGCCCACTGACTCTTCTTACTGATATTTACAGAAGTCATATCTTCATTGGCTAACTGAATAAATTTCTTGTTCTCAAGATTTAATACGGATGTAAACGTCGATTTTTGATCTCTTTTCGCTCGTACAATTTGAAGCGATTGAACACGTTCATCTTTCCAATGCCAAACATCTACATTGGCTTTTAATAAATCTTCTTTTTTTATTTCAGTTTGTTGATCTTTTACTCCTAAGAATAATTGTGTTCCGGCATCATTCCAAGTTAAACTGCTATATTCACTAAGTACTTTGTTTTTAGGGAAATTTGAATCAGTTTCTGCAACATAGGTTGATTGTAATCCAATTGATGTCATTCCAGCGACAAGATTTGAGGTCCAGTATAATGAATTGTTACGTTCCATTTTACCTTCCTCTTTTGCACCAAATAAAACTGCAATTTGAGTTCCTTTTTTATTCCAAGTCATTTGAGCATAGGTAAAAGCACCAGTGTTTAAAGGCCATGATCTTAAGTTACTCAAATCAATTACGTAAATACCATTTCCGTTATCACCATCTGCATCAACTAGATAAGAAAAGAGTGTTCCTTCTTTATTAAAAGCATAACTAGACACATTACCAATGTTTAGTGTCTTGTCGTTTTCTAAATCTTTTAGCAATAAATCACTTCCTTTGTGGTCTGCTTTTTTATCCTTACTATTTTTATGAATGGCAATAAACCGAGAAGTTTTAGAAAAACTAAATCCTTTTACGTTGTTCACTTCTGTAAGGGAATTCGATTCAATATTTAATATTTGAAGATCACTCAACACTGGTTTTTTAGCTTTCTTAAGCTTTTCTGCTGCTTTTTTTGTTGGATCAACTAAGTAAGCCAACCATTTGCTATTTGTAGAAAAAGCTACTTGTTTAGCATTAACAGCTGTGCGCAAAGTATCAGCATCTATTTTACGAATATGAAGTGTTGCATCACCATCATTGGGAGTGTATGCATAAGTCATATAATTTCCATTAGGTGAAATAGCAGTGTTTCTGATACTATTCCATTGGGCATAATCTTCTAGACTTAGAGGCTTTTTATCTTGTGCAAAACTTAATTGACTACAAATAAGTAAGACAAATAATAATGTAAAATGACGGTGATTAAAGTAAGTTTTCATGACGAATAGGTTAGTTGATTTCCTCAAATATAACTTTATTTAACACGAATTAAAATTCTTGACAATAGAAATCTATTAATTAAGAATAAAAAAAGCCCATCACATTAGTGATGGGCTTTTAGAAAACTTGAAGTATATATGTTTAGATAACTTTTACGTTTACTGCATTTAATCCTTTGTTTCCTTCTTGTAGATCAAATTCAACTTGGTCGCCTTCGCGTACTTCGTCGATTAATCCTGAAATGTGTACAAAGTGATCTTTGTCAACTCCTTCTTCAGTGATAAATCCAAATCCTTTAGACTCATTGAAAAATTTTACTGTTCCTTTACTCATTATAATATAATTTAATTATTGATTTGCAAAAGTGACCCCATTTTTTTGACATACAATAGAATTAAGGACTTATTATTTTATTTGTTTGTTTTTTTATCACTATGAGAGCATCATATACTTATGCATTCTTCCTGTTAAATGAATCCTTATCTTTGCCTAAAATTAATTTTTTTGATTCAAAAAATTGGAACAGATAAAAGCTTACTTAGATCAAATAGCAACCATTTCTAACATAGATTGGGATTTTTTCACATCAAAATTACAGCGTCGTGTGATTCCAAAGAAATCAATTTTCTTAAGAATAAATGAAATAGAAAATCATATTTCTTTCATAGAATCAGGTGTCGTTCGATTATACATACCTAAAGAAAACCCAGAAAAGGAAATCACTTTTGGTTTTAGTTTTAAAGACCAATTTATAAGTGCTTATGATTCTTTCCTTACTCAAACCGCTTCTGCATATCAATTACAAGCGTTAACAGAAACAACTATTTTAAGCATTACTTACGATGATTTACAATCTGTTTACAAAACTACCCAAATAGGAAATCTTATAGGAAGATTAACTGCCGAACGTCTTTTTTTAATAAAATCGAAACGCGAACAAAACTTACTAAACCTATCAGCTGAAGAACGGTATCTAAAACTATTTAAAGAACGTCCAGAGCTTTTACAAGTGATTCCTTTAAAATACATCAGTTCTTATATAGGTGTTACTGCACAAGCGTTGAGTAGAATTAGAAAACGTTTGTAAAACTGTGTTTTATTGATTTAGGTTCATTGTTTGGCTTTAACCATCAAACTATCTTTGCAATAAAAAAACATGACAATTATTATTTTTGTTTTAGTGCTCTGGTATGGTGGGTTATTTTTTCAATCTTTCTTTTTGCATCGATATGCTGCACATCAGGTATTTACAATGTCTAAAACAATGGAACGCATTACGTTTATTCTAACTTGGGTTTTTCAAGGTTCTAGCTATTTAAGTGCTTATGGTTATGGAATTATGCATCGAATGCATCATGCTTATACTGACACAAAAAAAGATCCACATTCCCCTTCCTATGATGCAAATTTATTTGCTATGATGTGGAAAACAAAAACAATCTATCAAGATATTAATAAAGAACGTATTGATGTAGATCAACGTTTTACTAAAAATGTTCCTCAATGGAAAAATTTTGATCTTTTTGCAAGTTCTCGATTTTCTCGTATCCTTTGGATTACTATTTATATTTTATTCTTCACCTTTTTTGTAACTGCTTGGTGGCAATGGTTCTTGTTACCTGTTACATTTTTAATGGCTCCTATACATGGCGTCATCATTAACTGGTTTGGTCATATCTATGGTTATGTAAATTATACCATGAAAAATACAAGTAAGAATCTTTTCCGTTTTGATTTCTTAATGATGGGCGAAGGATATCACAATAACCATCATAAAAATGCAAGTAGCGCTAATTTTGGTGTAAAATGGTATGAAATTGATGTGACTTATTTGATTATAAGAATATTAGATGCTTTGGGTTGTATTCAGTTGAAATAAAATTACTCTTATTAATTTGATCAAAGCATGTAATATTGATTACCAATCAATAGGGAAATAGTCTTTTAAAAACTTCCCAGACCAATGTTTCCCTGTATTGATACCATCAATTAATGGATCCATTACTCTTGCTGCTCCATCTACAATATCTAAAGGTGGTTGAAAATCATGAATGGTTTCTTTTTTCTTAGCCAATTCTGCCGGATCTTCATCCGTAACCCAGCCTGTATCAACTGCATTCATATAAATACCTGACTTTGCAAAAGTTGCAGAAGATGTATGAGTGAGCATATTTAAAGCGGCTTTCGCCATATTTGTATGCGGATGTCTGTCAACCTTTTTAAATCGATGAAACTTCCCTTCCATCGCAGAAACATTGATGATATGTTTCTTACCTGTATTTTCTTTCATCATTAAATTAGACAAACGATTGCATAAAACAAAAGGTGCTACAGCATTTACCAATTGTACTTCTACCATTTCGGTGGTTTCAATTTCACCTAATTTTAAACGCCAACTATTAGTTTTTCTTAAATCTACTTGTTGTAAATCGGCATCTAGTTCTCCTTCAGGGAAAACTTCTGAGGTTTGCAACGAATTGTCAAAACTATACGGAATTTGAGAGAGCTCAGCTGAATTTCGCAACCCAATACCTGGCTCAGGTCCGTGCCAAGTAACTGGCAATACATTGTTTTTATTGGTTTTAGAAGTTTCCATACTTAAATCAGATAATTCTTGTAAACAGTTTATATGATCTTTTAAAAATGTTTGTGCTAATTTGGGAAGCTCTTCAATTGGTTTTTTTTCGTTTTCCATGAGATGAAAATAAAAACCTGAAGGTCTTCTTACTGTTTGTGCCGCGTTATTAATTAAAATATCTAATCGATCGTATTTTTGTTCGATATAATTACAAAAAATTTCAACACTAGGAATATGTCGTAAATCTAGTCCGTGTATATGTAAACGATCATTCCAGTCTTTATAATCTTCTTCTTTAGAAAACCGGATTGCAGAATCTGCAGGGAATCTTGTGGTTGCGACAACAGTTGCTCCAGAACGAAGTAACATTAAAGTAATGTGATAGCCGATTTTTAAACGAGATCCAGTAATTACAGCTACTTGATCTTTCAAATCGGTGGTTTGAAAACGTTTTGCATAATTTAAATCGCCACAAGATGTACACATCGTATCATAAAAATGATGCAGTTTTGTGAATACTGTTTTACAAACGTAACAGTTTCTTGGAGATTCTAATTCTAAAGTTTTATCTGGAATAGAAGCTGATGCTAATAATTTTGGAGCTATAAACAAGGCTGATTCACGCGCAGAACGTATTCCTGTAGTTTTCCTTGCATGCGTATCTTTGGCAATCATTTTACGCTTTGCTGCCTTTTTTGCGTCTTTTCTTCTGCGTTGAAATTCGTCTCTATTAGGACGAGACAACAAGCCTGATACTTTTAATAAAGCAGTTCTTTTCTCCTCTGAAAGCTCAAATAATTGATTGGTATCTAGCGTTAATTGTTCTAGAATAGAAATACATTGATCTATTTCTTCTAATGAAATGATTTTTGTATTGTTGGGTGCTTTATGGTCTTCTGGCATTAACTGTAGTGTTCTTTTCGAAAAAAATTTTTACGAAGATAATGATACAGTTCTCTAGAATTGAGTAAATGGTTGAATTAATAATTATGAAGGGCGAAAGTTATAAAATAGCTATTCATAGTTTCATATAATACACGCCTAGTTATAGAAAGAAATTCTACATCTACTACTATAATTTCTTCTTGAATTCCAAGTCAAACTTCTGCTTTGTAAAGTTGAAGTTTTTAATTTTCTGATGGTGTTGTTATCTGTTGTCATTTCAAATATTTTTAAGTGATTGTTATATAAAGAAGACTGTACTTTTATAACAGTGTTACAGATAATCTATTAATTAACAAATAATTATAATATCATCATTTGGTAAACAACTAGTGAATATTAATCTTTCCAACCCCAAGGAGCATCAGGAATTGCAATGGGTGAAGTAATATCCATGACAACTTTAAATGCTCTTTCGGTTCCTAGACGTCTTAAGTTGTATGTAAACTTTTTATCATCTAATGTAATCCACCAAACATTAGTTGATGCAGCAGGAATCATCTTTTGTGTTCGTTGATCCGCGGAGAATATTTGAATATTAGACTGACCAGCATTGGTTGTAATTCCACCATAGAAATTAATCTCATCTTCACTTCCATCTTTATGTCTATGATCATGTTTTAAAGAAATACGATCCTTCTTATAACTAAGTATCCATGTTCTAGATTTATCTTCTCCAACAAAAAAAGGAATCTTAATTTCATTCTTTTTACATGAACGAACATGCATTACTAATTTTTTTCCACCAAAGTCTTTATCATCTTTTGGTAATTCTAAAGTACCTTCATACGCTTTATTACAATGTGATTGTAGCGTATTCCAAAATTGTTTAGCCGGACTTTCTACTTGTGATTGAATAGAAAAAGTGATCAATAAACCAACTGCAAGTATTCTAAATTTAAAAATCATAAAAAAGTTTTTAATAGATAAGTAAGGTACGATTGTATTTCTATGTTGGTACAAAAAACAGGAGTCTCGTTTAAAAATTAAACAAGACTCCTGTTTTATACTATTTTAAAAAATTACTTCTTTAAGGTTACTTTTACTGCATTCATTCCTTTCATTCCTTTTTCAAGTTCGAAAGTAACTTTATCATTTTCTGCAATTTCATCTATAATACCACTTACGTGTGTAAAATATTTTTCTTGGTTTTCTAAATCAATAATAAAACCAAAACCTTTAGAAGAATCAAAGAAAGAAACTTTTCCATTTCTAACAGGATCTACCTTATCGGCATCTGTCATTTTAGGAACACTAATTTCTATATTCTTAGCTTTAATTTTAATCTTTTGGGTTGGATCTGGCGGAGTGTCTGTTAAATTACCATTATGGTCTACATAAGCAAACTCAATTCCTTTGCTCCCATTTTCTCTTACATCAGCTTTACGAGCCTCCATCTTTTTACGCTTATCTTCACGTTTCTTTAAACGTTTTTTCTCTTTTTCACTCTTATTAAATGTCTGTTGCGATTTTGCCATTCGTTATCTAAAATGTATTATAATTATTTTTCAAAGGTATCTATTTACTTTTAAATTAAAGAAAATATTATTTAGATTCTTTGTTTTAAAGGCTTATTTGAAACTTTCTTAGTTTGTGATTTACTTTTTACCTAAAGATTTAAGCATTCTTGTATGATCTCCAATTGCAGAAAAAAGAGATGATTTTACATGATAAGTCATTCCAAATTCTTTTGCTGTATCTGCAACAATTTTTGATAATCCTTTATAATGTACATGACAAACATCTGGTAATACATGATGTTCTACTTGATAATTTAATCCTCCTATTAACCAATACAAAAGCTTGCTTTTAGGAGAAAAATTTGTTGTTGTTGCCAATTGATGTCCATACCAAGAATCATCCATTTCGCCATTATTATTTGGAAGTGGAAAGTTTGTATTAGGCATAATATGTGCAATTTGAAAAACAATACTTACTAAAAAGCCTGTTACAAAATGCATGCATAAAAATGCTAATAAGATGATTCCCCAAGAAAAAGGCAACATGATCATTGGTAAAATTAAGGCATATATATAATATGCTATTTTCCATGCTGACATTCCAGCCAAAGCTTTATTATATTCATTTTTTTTGTCTAAAAAACCCATATCTCTATAACGCTTTAAACGAACAAAATCTTTTGTAGTGATCCAAGATATTGTTGAGATACAATAGAAAAACCAAATATAAATATGTTGAAATTGGTGTACCCAATAATGTTTTGCATGTGGTGAAAAACGCAAGAAAAAAGGTGCATTTAAATCATCATCAGCTTCTTCAATATTAGTGTAGGTGTGATGTAATACATTGTGCTGTATTTTCCAAACTGTCGCATTCCCTCCTATTAAATTAAAAGAATACCCTAAAAATTTATTGATTTTTTTGTTTTTTGAGTACGAACCATGTATTGCGTCATGCATCACTCCCATTCCAACTCCAGCCATTCCAAAACCACTTAATATGTATAAGGCAAAAAGTATCGGTGTTGAAGATACTATTCCGGATGAAAGAATTAAAAGTGGCACAAAAAACAAAGCAATCATAAAGATTGTTTTTGTAACCATGGTCACATTTGCATTTCTACTTGTATTTCTTGTTTTGAAATGTTGATTTACTCGTTTTCTTAATGTCTTTGAGAAATCTGGGTTGATTTCTCTAGAAAATTTTGGATTTTCGATAGGGAACCTTATTTAGTTATTTAATCAGATAGTTTTACAGTAATTTGATAATACGGTAGGAAAACTAACAAGCTGATTACTATAGAAGTGTTATAACTAGCGGTTCAATTAACTTACAGTGCAAATATAGACTAATTAAAAGTGATATTTATAAAAATAAATCAATTCACTTACAATCAATAATTTAAAGACTAGATACTAGTTATTCTAACTTTTTTCTTCTTTAAGCGGGTATTATTTAATGTCTCAACTAATTGATTCGCTATGGAAGCAGGTACCGCTACAAATGCACAATCTTGTTTTAATTCTATAATTCCTAGTTGATCTTGTGTTAAACCACCTAGTTTAAAAAACATTCCAGCGATATCTCCCTTTGAAATTTTATCTTTTCGTCCTCCAGAGATAAATAAAGTTTCCCAAAAGACAGGTTTTCTAACTGCTTGCTTGCTAATATCTTCGATAGGAGTTTTACCAATAAAATCTGGTAATCGTTCATCTTTCCATTTTAAAACATAAGCAGTTCCTTTAGCAGAAACTCTAGCTGTTCTTCCATTTCTATGAGTAAATTCCTCTTTTGATTGTGGTAATTCATAATGGATGATGTATTTCATTTCAGGAATATCGATTCCTCTTGCCGCTAAATCAGTTGCAACTAATAGTTGATTAGTTCCATTTCTGAATTTAATTAAAGAACGTTCTCTATCTTTTTGTTCCATACCACCATTAAAGCAACCATGACTGATATTTTTACTTTCTAAAAAAGTACTTACACGTTGGATACTATCTTTTAAATTGCAAAAGATAATTCCTTGTTGATTACCAATATGATTTAATAAATGCAATAACGTATTTAATTTGTTTTTTGCTGGAGAAATCACCGTTTTAATGGTCAACTTTGACATGGAAGTTCCTAGATAATTGACTGTTTTAGGTTTGTCTAACCTTACAAAATCGGGAATTTCAACTCCTTGTGTTGCAGAAGTTAAGATGCGTTTATTTACACTTGTTAATGTGTTAATAATTCCTCTCATTTCATATTCAAAACCAACCTCTAGCGATTTATCAAACTCATCTAAAACCAATGTTTTAATGAAGTCTTTTGAAAAACGATCATTACTAAAATGATCAGAAATTCTACCAGGCGTTCCAATTAAAATTGCAGGAACATGTTTCAATTCAATTTTATCTTTAGACATGGGTCTACCTCCATAAACTGCATTTACTTTATAGCCTGAACCCATGGACCTAATCACTTGTTCTATTTGTATCGCAAGTTCTCTTGACGGAACTAAAATTAAGGCCTGAACTTCTTCTAATTCTGGATCTAAAGTATTTAATAAAGGCAAAGCAAAAGCCAAGGTTTTTCCTGTTCCTGTTGGAGATAATAAAACTGTATTGGTATTAGCATCTATGGTTGCTATTGCTTCTTCTTGCATTGGATTCAACTCATAAATATTTAATTTTGCTAAAATATCTTGTTGATCTTTGATAATATTTGCCATAAGAATTACTTCTTTTTATCTTGCTTTGTTGATGCTTCAGTAATCGACTTACCACTGTTTGTTTGTGCTAAATGATTCAAATGATTTGCCAAAACCTTTTCGATTAACTCTTCTTTCGTTAAATGATGGAAAATCGTTTTCACTTTCGACTTAAAGTCATTAGAAACTGTACGATTAGGTTTTGTTTTAAATATTTTTCTTGCCCATAATAATGCATTGTTTTCTTCTATACTACCAGCATCTGCTTTTTTAACTTCTTGGAATTTAATACCTAATTCCTTTTCAAAATCTGCAATATCTACAACTTCTTCTTTTTGTAGAATTGTTAATGAAAGACCCTCTGCTCCAGCTCTAGCAGTTCTACCACTTCTATGAACATAAGCTTCATAAGTGTCAGGCAAGTGATAATTAATGACATAAGAGATTTCTTTTACATCAATTCCTCTAGCAGCTAAATCTGTTGCTACTAATACATTAATATGACCTTCTCTAAACTGATCCATTACTCGATCACGAATTCCTTGTGTTAAACTTCCGTGTAAAGTTCCTGATGAGAATTTGTTTTTAGCTAAGTTTTTTCCTAGTTTATTAACTGCTGCTTTTGTTTTACAAAAAATGATTCCTTGTTGTCCTTCGCGAGCATATAAAAAATGAAGTAAAACTTCTAATTTTTCTATGGGTTCAACAACTGTGTATTGATGTTGTATTCCTTGATGCCCAACAGTAGCCATGTCGGCTTCAATAGTTATAGCATTCTTAGAAAGATAATTCTGAACCAATTGCTTGATGGCTCCAGGCATGGTTGCCGTAAATAATAAGGTTCTTGTAAGTTTTGGAATTTCTTTAAAGATGGTTTCTACTTCAGTACTCAAAGCACTAATCATCTCATCAGCTTCGTCTAATACAAAATATTTGATATTTGTTATATCTATCGCCTTACGCTCAATCAAATCAATCAAACGACCCGGAGTCGCTACAACAATATGCGTAGTTCTTTTTAAAATATCTACTTGAGATTTAATGGTTGCTCCTCCGAAAACTCCTACAACAGCAATTTCAGGATTGTAAGAAGCATACAATACCATGTTATTATAGATTTGCTGACCTAACTCTCTTGTAGGTGCCATGATAACAGCTTGAACACTATTCTCTTCAGGATTAATTAGTTGCAATAAAGGCAAGCCAAAAGCTGCTGTTTTCCCAGTTCCTGTCTTCGCTAAAGCAACCAAATCTTTCTTTTTTTCAAGAATAAATGGAATCACTTTATGTTGAACTTCTGTAGGTACAGAAATCTCTAAATCGATTAAACGTTTTTGCAATTCTTTATGAATTCCTAAATCAGAAAACTGTAGTGGCATAAAAATAAATTTTTGGCAAAGATAATCACAGTTTCATAGCTTATGCTACTTATTAGTTTATTCTTAAATATTAGGTATATTTATAAAAATTAAAATAACTAATTTATAAAATTATGCAAATAAGTAAAACGAAACTTTCCCTTAAGAATTATGGAATTCTTATGTTCATTTTTATAGGGATGCTCTCTCAAAGTACTTTTTCACAAAAAAAAGATTCTTTATCAGGACAAGAAAAGTTTAAAGATTTACCCCTAGAAAGTGGTCGAATGATTAAGTTCAATACCACCGAAGGAACTTGGCTTTCTTTAGATATTAGTCCAGATGGAAAAACAATTATATTTGATATGCTGGGTGATTTGTATACAATTCCTTTTTCTGGAGGAACAGCTACCCGTATTACAGATGGATTGGCCTTGGACACAAATCCACGTTATAGTCCAGATGGAAAAAGCATTGTATTTACTTCAGACAGAAGCGGAAATGATAATGTTTGGGTTTTAGACCTAGAAACCAAAGAAACAACCCAAATTACTAAAGATAAAAAAGGATCTGTACAATCTGCAGATTGGTCTCCAGATGGAAACTATATTGTTGCTGCCAAAGGGAAAAGAAATTTAAAATTACACTTGTATCATAAAGATGGCGGTGGCGGAACTCAACTTATTAAAGAACCTTCAAATCTTAAGACAGTTGAACCTGTGTATAGCCCTGATAGTAAATATATTTACTATTCTTTTCGAACAGGTGGTTGGAACTACAATGCACAATTGCCTCAATATCAAATTTCAAGATATGATTTAGAGACTGGAAACTCTGCAAGAGTCACTAGACGATACGGATCTGCTTTTAGCACTACACTTTCATCGGATGGAAAATGGATGGTATATGGTTCTCGGTATGAAGAAAAAACAGGATTAGTTATAAGAAATTTAAATTCTGGAGATGAACGATGGTTAGCCTATCCGGTTCAACGTGATGAGCAAGAGTCTGTTGCTCCATTAGGAGTTTTACCCGCCATGGCATTTACACCAGACAATACACAAGTATTGGCTTCTTACGGTGGAAAAATTTATAGAATTCCTGTTTCTGGAGGAAATGCAGTTGAAATTCCATTTTCAGTTGATGTAGAATTGGCTATTGGTCCAAAATTAGAATTCAAGTATCCAATTTCTGATGACACAAAATTGTTTGCCAATCAGATTAGAAATGCAAAACCTTCTCCTGATGGAAAGAAAGTTGTGTTTAATGCATTGAACAAATTGTATGTGATGGATCTTCCTAACGGAACACCAAAAAGATTAACAAATACTAACATTATTGAAACACAGCCTAGTTGGTCTCCTGATGGAAAAGAAGTCGTTTATACAACTTGGTCAGAACTAGATGGTGGACATTTATACAAAATTGCTTTAGCTAGAAGGTCAAAACCAGTAAAACTAACCAAAGAATCTGCTTTATACGGAACACCTGTTTGGGATGCTAAAACTAACCGAATCTTATTCACAAAAGGAAGCGCACAAAGTTTTAGGTATGCTTATTTACGTGGTGCTTTTAATGGATCTGAAGATTTTGCCTGGATTCCTTCAAATGGAGGAGAACACACGTTCATCACAAAAACAAATGGTCGAAGAAATCCACATTTTATAGAGGGAGATAATCGAATTTACATGAGTAATGGTAGTGGATTGAGTTCAATGCGTTGGGATGGAACAGATTCAAAAAATCATTTAAGTGTTACAGGAATTGTGACATTTGGAAGCTTAAATAGTAAACATGATACAGCTAATTATTCTCATTTAGATGATGATGTAGATTATCCTGAAGAAAGAAATAATGGTTCAAGACCAGTTGAAATTTATATGGCACCAAAAGGAGACAAAGCCTTGGCGTTAATTAATACAGACGTATATGTGGTAACCGTTCCTAAATTTGGTCAGACACCAAATATTTCAGTATCAAATCCAAATTCTTCTCAATTCCCTTCTTGGAAACTAACTACTTACGGAGGCGAGTTTCCTGCATGGACAAGTGACGGAAAAAGTGTTCATTGGTCGTTAGGAAGTGCTTATTTTATGTATAATCTAGAGGAAGCAAAAGCTTTACAAGAAAAGAAAAAGCAAGAAGCAAAAACACGAAAGGAAGAATTAGACAAACTTGATAAAGAAAAGCGCAAAGAAGAAGAAAAGAAAGACAAAGAGAAAGCGAAAGATGATAAAGGATATCAACCTACAGAATTAAAAGTAAAGGTTGAGATTACTAGAGATATTCCTAATGGAACAGCCTTAATTCAAGGTGCAAGAATTATTACCATGAATGGTGATCAAGTGATTGAGAACGGAGACATTTTGGTGGTTGATAATAGAATTAAAGCCATTGGAAAATCTGGAAGTATAGAGGTTCCTAGAAAAGCAACAATTATTGATGCAAAAGGAAAAACTATTATACCAGGAATGGTAGATACTCATTCACATTTAAGAACCTATGCAGGAATTCATAAAAAACAAGTTTGGTCGTATGCAGCTAATTTAGCCTATGGAGTAACAGCTTCTAGAGATCCACAAACAGGAACTACCGATGTATTAACCTATTTTGATTTGGTAAAAACTGGAGAGATGTTAGGACCTAGAGCATATTCTACTGGACCAGGATTAGGATATTGGGCATACAACTTAAAAAGCTTAGATGACACTAAAGAAGCTTTGAAAAAGTATAGCGAGTATTATAACACCAATACCATTAAAATGTATATGGTAGGTAATAGACAGCATAGACAATGGGTGATTCAAGGAGCTAAAGAGCAAAAGCTTATGCCTACTACAGAAGGTGCATTGGACTTTAAAAAGAACATTACAGAAATCTTAGATGGATATCCAGGACATGAACACTCTTATCCTATTACTCCGTTGTACAAAGATATTATTCAATCTGCTGCGCAATCACAAATTGCTTATACGCCAACCTTATTAGTTTCTTATGGTGGTCCTTGGGCTGAAAATTATTTCTATTCTAGAGAAAACCCATATCATGATAAAAAACTACAATATTTTACTCCGTATACTGATTTAGCAAGTAAATCTAGAAGAAGGCCAGGTTGGTTTATGGATGAAGAACATGTATTTACAAAACATGCAGAGTTTGTAGAAGATTTAGTAAATGCTGGTGGTTTAGCAGGAGTTGGAAGTCATGGACAATTACAAGGCTTAGGATATCATTGGGAACTTTGGGCAACAGCTTCTGGAACTTCAAATATGAATGCACTAAAAGTTGCAACAATTTTAGGAGCTAAATCTCTTGGATTAGATGGAGATATTGGATCTATAGAAGTTGGAAAATTAGCTGACTTTATTATCTTAGATAAAAACCCATTAGAGAATATCCGAAATACAAATACAATACTTCAAGTAATGAAAAATGGTCGTTTGTATGATGGAAATACATTAGATGAAGTCTATCCAAGGAAAAAGAAAGCAAAAGGGTTCTGGTGGAATCAACAAGGGAAACCAACAGGTTTACCTGGAGTAAAAAAATAACAAAAAAGCCTTGATAAATATATCGAGGCTTTTTTGTTATATGCAGTTGTAAAATATGTAGTTAAGTATCAAATATTTTTTATGTTTGTGTAAATTAACATTTCATGAAATTATTATTAAAAATCCTATTATTAATTATAATAGCTCAAACTTCACATGTATATTCACAAAACTCTGTTGCAAGGGATTGGAATGATGAGTTATTAGAAGCGATTAGAAACGATTTTGCAAGACCAACTATTCATTCCAGGAACTTATTTCATTCATCAGTTTTAATGTATGATGCTTGGGCAATTTTTGATACTAATGCCGAAACCGTTTTTTTAGGAAAAACCTTTGGAGGTTATACCACTAACTTTAATGGTATCGCTGCTCCTTCAAATACCAATGATGCGATTCATGAGATTATAAGTTATGCCATGTATCGTTTATTAAATCATCGATTTGCAAATTCTCCAGGAGCCACAAACTCATTAGCTAATTTTACTACTTTATTTGAATCGTATGGATACGATGTTAATTTTATTTCTGTTGATTATAGCACAAATTCATATGCTGCTTTAGGAAATTATTTAGCACAAGAAATGATTGCTTTTGGATTGCAAGATGGCTCTAATGAAACAAATGACTATGAGAGTGAATTTTATTCTCCTACTAATGATCCTTTGATTCTTGAATTATATGAAGATAATGATTTAACAGACCCAAACAGATGGCAACCTCTTGCCTTTGATATTTTTATTGATCAAAGCGGTAATGTTTTTCCTGCTGATACTCCAGATTTTTTAGGCCCAGAATGGGGACAAGTAACTCCGTTCTCTTTAAAAGCATCTGATTTACAAATTTTAAATAACGGATTTGATTCGTATGTTTATAATGATCCCGGAGCACCAGCTTATATTCAAAATTCTACAGCAGATGGAATTGATGATCCTTACAAGTGGCATTTTGCCTTGGTAATTTCTTGGTCTGCTCATCTAGATCCAGCTAATAATACCATGATCGATATTTCTCCTTCTTCTATTGGAAATGTAGATTTTTCAGATTTTCCAACCACATTTGAAGAATATAAAACTTTTTATGACTTCACCAATGGTGGAGATATTGGAGCGGGTCATACACTGAACCCCGTAACCAATATGCCATATACTCCTCAAATGGTAAAAAGAGCTGACTACGCTAGAGTTTTAGCAGAGTTTTGGGCAGATGGACCCGACTCTGAAACTCCTCCAGGACATTGGTTTACCTTAATGAATTACGTTAGTGATCATCCTCAAACCGTAAAACAATTTGGAGGTGAAGGGCCAATTTTAAGTGATTTAGAATGGGATATTAAAAGTTATTTAGCTTTAGGTGGTGCCATGCATGATTCTGCTGTTGATACTTGGGGAATTAAAGGATATTATGATTATTTACGTCCTATCTCTGCAATTCGTTATATGGCTTCAAAAGGACAAAGTACCGATCCTGGTTTAGCAAGTTTTGATCCTCATGGACTGCCCTTAATTGCTGGGTTGATAGAATTGATTGAAACTGGAGATCCATTAGCTGGTGCAAATGGAGAAAATGTTGGTAAAATTAAAGTAATGTCTTGGAAAGGACCCGATTTTATAGCAGATCCTGATACTGATATTGCAGGCGTTGATTGGATTTTAGGAACTCATTGGTGGCCATATCAACGTCCAACTTTTGTAACGCCTCCGTTTGCAGGATATCTTTCAGGTCACTCTACATTTTCAAGAGCTGCTTCAGAAACTTTGACATTAATTACAGGTAGTAAATTTTTTCCAGGTGGAATGGGAACTTTTGATGTGATTCAAAATGATTTTTTAGTATTTGAAGAAGGGCCCTCAGAGAGTTTTGTTCTACAATGGGCTACCTATCAAGATGCTTCTGATCAAACAAGCTTATCTAGAATTTGGGGCGGAATTCATCCTCCTATCGATGATATTAGAGGTAGAATCATCGGAGAAAAAATTGGAAAAGATTCCTTTGAACTGGCAGAACAATATTTTTCAGGTAATTTAAGTGTCAATGATGAAGAGTTAAATGACAATACAATTGTATATCCTATTCCTGTTGATAATTTGTTACATATCAAGACTCCATATCTTGAAGATATTCAACTTCAATTGATTTCTTTAACTGGTAAATTGATTACTTCTGAGATAAAATCAAATCATAATGGGTTAATTGATTTACAGATTAACAATCTAGCAAGTGGTATTTATATCTTAAAAGCATATTCTGAAAATAACACCATTTTATTTCAGAAAAAGATTGTAAAATAGCTTCTACAGACTATATAACATGACTATCTTGACAAGATATTAATTTATTTTTACTCAATTATTTTAATAATTCATATGTTAATTTTTCATTAAATAAAATTATTGCGCTCTTTTTTAATAGTAATACTATTATATTTGCACTCTAAATGATTTTAATATGGATAGATTACTATCAACCATAAAGATTCAAGTAAACGAAAACCTTTATAATAAAGACCCTGAGACTTCAGAACTAGGGAAAAAAATTATAGAGAATAGCATCAAACTTATTCATGAGATTGGTGTAGAAGCATTTACTTTTAAGAAATTAGGAAAAGAAATACAATCAAACGAAAGTTCTATCTATAGATATTTCGAAAACAAACATAAATTACTACTCTACTTAACCTCTTGGTATTGGAGTTGGATTGAATATCAATTAGTATTTAGTACTTTTAATGTAAATAGTCCAACTGAAAAAATAGAAAAATCTATAGAGATATTAACTCAGACGATTAGCCAAGATTCTAACTATGGTCATATTAATGAAGTTTTGTTAAATCAAATTATTATTAATGAGTTTTCCAAATCATATTTAACCAAAGAAGTAGATTCTGAAAATAAGGAAGGTTACTTTTCTGTTTTTAAAAGATTGGTTAAAAGGTTAGAAGAAATTATTTTAGAAATAGATAATTCATATCCATACCCTTTAAGTCTGGCTAGTACGGTTATTGAAGGAGCCTTATATCAAAGCTTTTTAAAAGATCATTTCACCTCTATCACAGATTGTGATTCATCACATAAAATAAAAGAGTTTTTAATACATTTAGTAAACACAACTTTAAAGAATAGCAAAAATGTCAGATAATTTTTTAACAGCGTGGCAACGTTTTATGGGTTTATTACAGCTTGATAAAAAAGATGTATTACAAGTGTTCTATTACGCAATCTTTGCAGGACTGGTAAGTCTTTCATTGCCTTTAGGGATACAAGCTATTATTAATTTAATTCAAGGTGCACAAATAAGCACTTCTTGGATGGTTTTAGTAATTTTAGTAACCTCTGGAGTTGCATTTGTAGGGATACTACAAGTGACACAAATGCGAATTATAGAAAACATTCAGCAAAAAATATTTACTCGCTCATCGTTTGAATTTGCCTATAGATTTCCAAAAATAAAAATGAGTGAATTTAGAAATCAATATCCTCCAGAATTGGCAAATCGTTTTTTTGACACACTAACAATTCAGAAGGGATTATCAAAAATTTTAATTGATTTTCCTGCTGCCTTACTTCAGATATTATTTGGATTGATTTTACTATCATTCTATCATCCTTTCTTTATTATCTATGGTGTATTACTATTATTATTAATCTATGTAGTCTTTAAATTTACAGCTCAAAAAGGATTAGAAACTAGTTTAAGTGAGTCAAAATATAAATACAAAGTAGCGCACTGGATCCAAGAAATTGCTAGAGCAATCGTAAGTTTTAAATTATCAGGAAAAACGAGTTTAGCACTCGATAAAAATGATTTATTAGTTGACGAATATTTAAATTATAGAGAAAGTCATTTTAAGATTTTAATCTTACAATTTATACAAATGATTGGTTTTAAAGTTCTTGTAACCGGAGGACTGTTGTTAATAGGTGGAATATTAGTAATCAACCAGCAAATGAATATTGGGCAGTTTGTCGCTGCAGAAATTATCATCTTAACGGTAATTAGTTCTGTAGAAAAATTAATTCTTGGATTAGAATCTTTTTACGATGTACTTACTTCACTTGAGAAATTAGGTCAAGTAGTAGACAAAGATCTAGAAGCTCAAGATGGAGACAAGCCTGCTTTTGATGAAATTAATATCGAATTAAAAGACATCTCTTATATCGTAGAAGATAAAGACAAACCTATTTTAAAGGATATTAATCTAACAATAAAACATAAGGAAACTGTTATTATTAATGGTAAAAGTGGTTCTGGAAAAACATCCTTACTAAAATTAATCGCTGGTGTAATAGAACCAACTTTTGGAAATATTTATATTAATAATGCCAAGTTAAAAACTATAAAACTAAATCATTACAGAGGTTTTGTAGGGCAAACATTAGCTGAAGACACTCCATTTGAAGGAACTATTTTAGAAAACATCACATTTGGTGATAAAAATATTAGTGAAGAAGACGTAAAATGGGCGATTCAAAATACAGAATTAGAAGATTTTATCAAAGAGCAACCCAATGGTTTAAAGACCATGCTCTATCCTGAAGGAAAGCAAATTTCGTTTTCAATTGCTAAGAAGATTGTTTTAGCAAGAAGTATTGTAAACAAACCAAAATTATTGATTCTGAAAGAACCTTTAGAGCATTTTGAAGCCGATAAAGCGGAAAAAATAATGAAATTTTTATCGGATAAAGATAGACCTTGGACCTTACTTGTGGTAAGTCAAAATAAAAATTGGGTAAAAAACTGCTCAAAAGTATACACATTGGTTAATGGAGAATTAAAAGGATAGAAAATGCTAAACATTTCAAATAACAAATTGAATCAAAAAGTGAACATAGACAACTATGTTTCATTTAAGAAGGTGTTTCACGATAGAGATTACAAACATTTCAATCGCTTTTTAAAAGCCTTTAGTATCATATTATTGATTGTACTTTTCTTGCCTTGGACACAAAACGTTACAAGTATTGGTAATGTAACAACATTAAGACCAGATCAAAGACCACAAACCATTCAATCTCCTATTCCAGGAAGAATTGAAAAGTGGTATGTTAATGAAGGTGACTTTGTTAAAAAGGGAGATACTATTTTATTTATCTCAGAAGTGAAAAGTGATTATTTTGATCCAAACTTAATGCAAAGAACCCAAAAGCAAATAGATGCAAAAGGGAAATCTGTTAATTCTTATGAAAACAAAGTAAAGTCTTTAGAAAATCAGGTGACCTCTTTACGTAAAGAATTGGTGTTAAAAACGGAACAAACTAAAAATAAACTATTACAAGCAAAGTTAAAAGTAACGAATGATAGCATCAAATTTGAAGCTTCAAAAACAAATCTATCAATTGCAGAAAGACAGTATAAACGTACCGAAACTTTAGAAAAAGAAGGATTAAAAGCTGTAAAAGATGTAGAAGAAAAGAAATTAAAACTACAAAAAACACAAGCTGAAATTATTGGTGCAGAAAATGACTTATTGGCGAGTAAAAATGAAGTTTTGAATGCTAGAATAGAATTGAATAGAATTGCAGCATCCTACAACGATAAAATATCAAAAGCAGAAAGTGATATGTTTACTGCACAATCTAGCCAGTTTGATACGGAAGCACAAGTAACTAAATTAGAGAATTCTTTTACTAATTATTCTCTTAGGAATGACATGTATTATATCAGAGCTACTCAAGAAGGATATATCAATAGAGCTTTACGAGGTGGAATTGGTCAAACTTTTAAAGAAGGAGAGCCTTTGGTTGGAATTATGCCATCAAAAATAGATATTGCCGTAGAAGCTTTCATAGAGCCGATAGATCTACCCTTAATTCACAAAGGAGAAAGTGTTCAAATTCAGTTTGATGGTTGGCCTGCAATTGTATTTAGTGGTTGGCCTAATGCATCTTATGGAACGTTTACTGGAAAAGTAGTTGCTATAGAGAATTTTATTAGTTCTAATGGAAAATATAGAGTATTAATTTCTCCAGATCCAGATACACCTAAATGGCCAGATGCTTTAAGAGCAGGTTCAGGTGCTAGAACAATGGCATTGTTAGAAGATGTGCCTATTTGGTTTGAATTATGGCGAAAGTTAAATGGCTTCCCTCCTAACTATTATCAACCGACAAATGGAAAAACTAGTGGAGATTCTAAAAAATAAATCCATGAAGAAATATTTATTTTTAGTGTATTTCTTTTCAATAATTTCAATGTATTCTCAAGATCTCAATTCAAAAATCATGAGTCTTGAAGAGTATTTAGGATATGTGAAGCAATTTCACCCTATTGTAAAACAAGTAGATTTAGTGATTGCAGAAAGTGAAGCTAAATTATTGAAATCACGTGGTGCTTTTGATCCAAAGTTAGAAGTTGATTATGATAAAAAACAATTCAAAGGAACTGAATACTACAATAAGTTAAATGCAACTTTTAAAGTACCTACTTGGTACGGAATTGAATTGAAAGCTAACTTTGAAGAAAACAGTGGTTTCTTTTTAAATCCCGAAGCTAATGTTCCTGTTGATGGGTTATACTCAGTGGGAGTTTCTGTTTCATTAGCAAAAGGATTGTTAATGAATGAAAGAATGAGCATGCTTAAACAAGCAAAGTTCTTTAAAGATCAAGCTAAAGCTGATAGACAATTACTTGTAAATAAAGTATTGTTTGATGCTTCTAAAACCTATTTTAAATGGTTGCAATCTTATAATGAAAAGGAAGTTTACAACTCTTTTTTACAAAATGCTGAGTTGCGTTTTAATGGCGTAAAAAGAAGTTTTTATGAAGGAGAAAGAGCTTCTATAGATACTTTAGAAGCTGGTATTACAGTAAATAACAGGAAGTTAAATTTAGAAAGAGCGAACATTAAGTACATTAAATCTACTTTAGAGTTATCTAATTTTCTTTGGTTAGAAAATAACATTCCGATTGAGTTGCAGGATGATATTAAACCTGATAGTACTACCTTTGAAAAGATTGACCTTGTATTAAACATCAACTCATTTCAATTAGATAGTCTAAATATTAATGAGCATCCTAAGTTAATTTCATTAGACAATAAATTTAGAGGACTAAATATTCAAAAACGACTCAAAGCAAACAATTTACTACCTCAAGTTGATTTAGAATATAATTTTGTGACGCAAACTCCTGAATTTATAAACTCTTTGGATCAAAATCAGTACAAAGGCGGTGTAAAAGTAAAATTCCCATTATTTCTAAGAAAAGAACGTGGAGATTTAAAACTTGCCAAGTTAAAACTGAAAGATGTTGAGTATGAAATTGCGAGTACAAAAGTTACCTTAACCAATAAAATTGAGTCAATTTTTAGAGAAATTAACTCATTAGAAAGGCAACAAGGGTATGCAAATAATATGGTAAATGACTATCAAACCCTATTAACAGCAGAAGAACGTAAATTTTTCTTAGGTGAAAGTTCTATTTTCTTGGTAAATTCGAGAGAATCTAAACTAATTGATTCTAAGTTAAAAGCCATTAAAGTAGTGAATGAGTTTTTAACTTCTAAAGCTAATTTAGTAAACACATTGGCAACAATGAATCCATAACTAGTTCTTAAATAAATTAAAAAAAGCGATACAGATGTATCGCTTTTTTTGTTTTGATACCATTCTAAAATTAGATTCTAGAAGTATTCTAAATCAAAACTACTTTCTTCTTCATTGATATATCCAAAGATTGCTAAATCTTCGTTTCCTAGTAAATAGGCTTCTTTTCTTTCTCCATCTAGGAGAATTTCATCCATTTTAATATCTTCTGAACTATTTCTGATATTTATCTTTAAATTGTAAATCTCATTGTCTTTAATGCTATATGAGATGATGGCAGCTCTATCAAATCCAGTATCATTATCATCGTCAATAATAATCGTCTTAGTTACTTTAATCGGTGTTTTTAAACGTTCTTGATTTAATAAATCGCTTTGACTTGGTTTGGTATCTACTACCTGGGTTCTCGTTTCGTTTATTCGTATTTTTTTAGCTACTAGTACTCCATCAATTTTGAATTTTACTTTCTCTAGCTTCGTGGTTTTAATAATGTCGATATTTTGTTGTTCTTGTGCAAATACAGACATTGTTGCTAATAATAATATTAATAATGATATATTTTTAAATGTTTTCATTTTTTTTCTGTTTTTTGGGTTCATAATAATTGCTTTTAAAGCTACTGTAACTAATCAATTGCAATATTCTACTTCATCCAAGAAGTAAACATCCAATTTCTTTTCTCTAGATCTCTAATGAAATCTGTCAACATTTGCTCCGTAGCAACATCTCCTATTGACAATGCTGCATCCAAAGCTTCTAAAATGGTTTCGTGTATTTTTCCATAATCTTTTAATACATCAGCGACCATTTCTCTAGAAGTTTCAAAATCTTTTCGTTCTCTAATTTTTGAAATTTTAGAAATTTCATCTAAGGTCATCGCAGGATTTTGTCCAAATGCTCGTATTCTTTCTGCCGTGATATCGATTCTCTTTTTTACAATCTCGTATTCATTTTCAAATTCTTGATGTAATTCAAAGAAATCGGCTCCTTCTACGTTCCAATGAAAGTTTCTTAGCTTGTGATAATGCACTTGATAATCGGCCAATAATTGTTTTAAGTTGACAACAATTTCTGCTGTATCTAAGTAGGTAAATCCTAATTTTTTAAATGGTTTTTTTATATTTTCTTTTGTTAAGGTAGTATTCATAATAAGCATTACTTTTTTAGTTAAACAATAATTAAATAGATGCAAATGCACATGATTTAATAATTTAATTTGAAGTTTGTTGTTTTCGAAGATACTCGAAGAGAAGTTTAAGCCATATTAAGGCCTAGAAAGTAATTAGCTTAGTATTTGTTTGTTTTCTAATCATGTACCTGTCTCTTATACACATCTCCGAGCCCACGAGACCGTACTAGAT
>CAJXRR010000006.1 GCA_913060575.1 uncultured Flavobacterium sp. | reverse complement strand
ATCTACACAGAGTAGATCGTCGGCAGCGTCAGATGTGTATAAGAGACAGGTACATCATCTAACAAAACAATTCCTAAAAACTGTCCTTCTTCATCAACCACAGGAAATAAGTTTCTGCTAGATTTTGATACTCCTTTTTTTAGCATTTCTCCTAAGGTCATATCTGCATGTAAGGTCACAAAATTCTTTTCAATTACCTTATCAATCTTTAGCATCATTAAGGCATTTTTATCTTTATCATTGGTAATCAATTCCCCACGTTTTGCTAATGCTGCAGTGTAAATTGAGTTGGGCACAAAGTACTTCGTAACACCATACGAAATCGTAGCAACTAACATTAAAGGAACAAATAAATCATAGCCTCCAGTAATTTCTGCAATCAAGAAAATTGCGGTTAAAGGCGCATGTAATACTCCTGACATTAAACCGGTCATTCCTATTAATGTGAAATTAGATTCCGATACCTCAAATCCAAATTGATTGATGATTTTTGCAACCGCATTTCCCAAAGCACTTCCCATAAATAAGGTGGGAATAAAAATACCTCCTACTCCACCAGCAGCAAAGGTAGTAGTCATCGCAATTGCTTTAAAAATGGCGATAATCAATAAGATTCCAACAACCATCCAAACATTATCAAAATCAATAGCATATTGTATTCCGCTTAAGGCTTCCGCAGTTTTTCCGTTTAATAAATTATTGATCAACCCATATCCTTCTCCATATAAAGGTGGAATAAAATACAGCATCAATCCAATAGCAATGGCAGCAATTCCAATTTTTACATATGCGTTTGAAAAACGTTCAAAAAAACGGGTAATTAAAAAATACATTTTAGAAAAGTAGATAGAAGCAACTCCTGTAGCAACTCCTAAAAAAACATAGAAAAAAATATCTTTTACTCGCCAAGCTTCTTCTAATTGAAAACCAAATAACACGTCAGTTCCTCTAAAGAAATAGGAAGTTATTACGGCTGCTATAGAAGCTAAAAGTAAAGGGACCAAAGACGCAAAAACTAAATCTAAACTGAAGATTTCAATAGCAAAAACAATAGCCGCTACGGGTGCTTTAAACATCGAAGACATGGCTCCTGCTGTTGCACAACCAATGAGCAACATTCTTGTTTTGGTATTCATATGAAACAGTTGCGCAATGTTAGAACCTATGGCTGCTCCTGTACTTACCGCTGGCCCTTGCAATCCGACGGAACCTCCAAAACCAACAGTGATAGGTGCTGCAATTAAAGAGGCAAACATTTTATAGCGTTCTATAATTCCGCTTCGTTTAGAAATGGAATACAAGGTGGTTGATATTCCGTGTCCAATCTCTTTTTTGATAAAATTCTTACGAATAAGATAGACCAACCAAACTCCAATAATGGGGAAAATAAAATACAGTGAATGGTGGTAATTTTTGATAAACCCTCCTTCTAAGACAGACTGAATTAATAAAGTGAGGTATTTTAAAATAACAGTTCCTAAGCCTGCGAGAAAACCCACAAAAATACTTAACACCAATAAAAATTGACGCTCGGAAATATGTTTATATCTCCAAATAAGAATTTTAGTAAAAATATTTCGCTTTTTAGCTGGCATTTAAAATGATTTTTTCAAGATATCTGTTCCTAAAAATTGTTGATTCTTGTTGTAATACCAATCGCGTTTTTTTGGAATTTTAATTCCGTTAATCGTTTCAGTTCCTGTCAACAAAATATATTCTCCTGTATCTGGTTTCGAATCTTTTAAGAATTGATATGCTTCCATTGCATAGGTTTCTGGATCGAAATAAAAATACCAAGTATCTTTTCCAACTTCTTGATCATATGTGACTGTTAACACCAAATACATTTCACCCATAAACTTATCTAAGTTTACTTGTTTATGAATGATCGTTCCTGGGTCTTTTAATTTCATGGGTAATCCGTACAAGTAAGAATAGTAATTCTTGTACAAGTTTGCGCTATCACATGTTAGATTTTGTTTCTTTTTTACTTCATCTGACAAATTACTTTCTCCGTTAAAAGCTAACATACACTTTTCTTTATCTACAGTATATTCAGTGGTGTTTTTCCCTTTAGTTGCTTTTACATAAAAGTATTGATTGGGGAAATCAATTTTTATTTCACTATCGCGGTTGGGATTGTTTGGAGTTTCCATAATAACAAACAAGGTGCCTTTAAAGGTCTCCCAATTACCTTGTGGATCATGATATTTAATGGCTTTTTCTAATAATTCTGAGCCTGTGATTTCTTGTCCTTGAACAGAACCAATTATTGTGAAAAAAGCGAAAAGCAGGATGTGTTGTTTCATAGGATTAAATGTAACAAAAAATGTGGTTCTAATCTGTATCTAATGAAAATGAAGAAAACTTAAAATAAAATCCCGCTCTATGTAAGAACGGGATTTATATCTTTTTCTCATTGTCATCGCGAATGAAATGAAGCCATCTCTTTAAAAAGATTACTTCTCTTTGCTCGTAATGACATCATTCCTGAATATCTAATTTAATATTGAGCTCTTTTAATTGCGCATCATCAATCCTTGCTGGCGAATCGATCATTACATCTCTTCCTGAATTATTTTTAGGAAACGCAATAAAATCTCTAATCGTTTCTTGTCCGCCTAAAATAGCAACCAATCTATCCAACCCAAAAGCAATTCCACCATGAGGTGGCGCACCATATTCAAAAGCATCCATTAAGAACCCAAATTGTGCTTTTGCTTCTTCATCAGAGAATCCAAGTTTCTTTAACATAATTGCCTGAATCTCTTTATCGTGAATTCTAATAGAGCCTCCACCTATTTCGTTTCCGTTTAAGACCAAATCATATGCATTGGCTTTTACTTCTCCTGGTTTTGAATCTAATAATT
Organism: uncultured Flavobacterium sp.; assembly: GCA_913060575.1. Lineage (GTDB taxonomy): Bacteria > Bacteroidota > Bacteroidia > Flavobacteriales > Flavobacteriaceae > Polaribacter. Next base: position 30,434 of record CAJXRR010000006.1, on the reverse strand, counting down.
CTAATTGGCCAGGTTTTGGTGAAGTAAATGGATGATGCATGGCATGATAATGTCCGGTTTCTTCATCCAATTCTAATAATGGAAAATCAACCACCCAAAGCGGTGCAAATTCATTATTTTTTCTTAATCCTAAACGTTCTGCCATTTCCATACGTAAGGCACTTAATTGCGCTCTAACTTTATTGGTATCTCCAGACAAAACACAGATTAAATCACCTGCTTTTGCACCCGTAACTTCTGCCCATTTGGCTAAATCGTCTTGATCGTAAAATTTATCTACAGAAGATTTATAACTTCCGTCTTCATTGCATCTTGAGTAAACCATTCCTAAGGCTCCAACCTGAGGTCGACGCACCCAATCAATCAATTTATCTATCTCTTTTCTAGTGTAAGAATTTCCGCCCGGAACAGCAATCCCAACAACCAATTCGGCATTGTTAAAAACACCAAACTCTTTGTGTTGCGCAACGGCATTTAATTCTCCAAACTCCATTCCAAAACGAATGTCTGGTTTGTCGTTTCCGTACAAACGCATCGCATCATCATATTGCATTCTTGGAAATTTAGCAACTTCAACACCTTTAATTTCTTTTAGTAAGTGACGTGTTAATCCTTCAAACGTATTTAAAATATCTTCTTGCTCTACAAATGCCATTTCGCAGTCAATCTGAGTAAACTCTGGCTGACGATCGGCACGTAAATCTTCATCTCTAAAACATTTAACAATCTGAAAATACTTATCCATTCCACCAATCATCAACAATTGTTTAAACGTTTGAGGCGATTGTGGTAAAGCGTAAAACTGACCTTGATTCATACGAGATGGCACCAAGAAATCACGCGCTCCTTCTGGAGTCGATTTAATTAAATAAGGCGTTTCTATATCAATAAACCCATCATCAGATAAATATTTACGAACTTCCATAGATACTTTATGACGGAAAAGCAAATTCTCTTTCACTGGATTTCTACGAATGTCTAAGTAGCGATATTTCATTCTAATATCTTCTCCTCCATCAGTTTCATCTTCTATGGTAAAAGGTGGTGTTTTAGCTTCATTTAAAACAGTTACTTTAGTGACCAATAGTTCAATAGCACCAGTTTTCATATTAGCATTCTTAGACTGACGTTCGATGACAGTTCCTGTAACTTGAATCACAAATTCACGCCCTAAGCTTTTCGCTTTGTCCATTAAATCCGCAGAAGTTCTCTCTTCATCAAAGATTAATTGTGTCATTCCGTATCGATCACGGAGGTCAACCCAAATCATAAATCCTTTGTCTCTAGATTTCTGTACCCAACCTGCTAAGGTTACTTCTGTGTTTATGTGCGAAGCTCTTAATTCTCCACAAGAATGTGATCTATACATTTCTGTTTTGTTAAATAAGCTGCAAATTTAATCAAATCCAACCAATAATGCTCTTTTGGGCGTTCCATTTCTTTAAACTTAAAATACCATCTTAAGGTATTCACACAGAGCCTGTTGAATCGTAATCGAAAGAGTTTTCTCATTCAAAGAAATGTCGGGCTTTTCACTATATCTTTTTTATCTATTCTCGATACGAGCTTCGCTCACTCGAACTGACAATAAAAAAGGATGCCGTTACAATCCCTAACGCAAAACTTGAATTTACTTTTGTAGCTTTGTCTTATGAGCGACGTAATAAATATTAAAGAGAAATTTAACCTATTTACTGATCAATGGTCTCCAAAAAGAATCGGAGAATTAAATGGTCAACAAATCTTATTAGCTAAAATTCAAGGCGAATTTGTTTTTCACAAACACGATGATGAAGATGAACTTTTTTTAGTAATCAAGGGTCAACTGGTGCTAGAATTAAGAGATAGAACGGTGGTTTTAAATAAAGGTGAATTTTTTATCGTTCCAAAAGGAGTTGAACACAAACCCATTGCCAAAGAAGAAACGCATTTATTGTTGTTTGAACCATTAAGCACGAAGCATACCGGTGATGTGATGGCTGATATTACGGTAGAAACGTATGAAAGCATTTAACAATGATCAGTGAACAATTAACAACAAACAGTGATCATTGATCATTGATAAATGACAACTGAACAATGAAATTATATTTAGTCCCTACACCCATTGGAAATTTAGAAGACATGACTTTTAGAGCCATAACAGTTTTAAAGGAAGTCGATTTTATTTTAGCCGAAGACACTAGAACCAGCGGAAAATTATTAAAGCATTATGAGATTGGAACGCAAATGCACAGCCATCATATGCATAATGAACATCGATCTATAGATGGCGTTGTACAACGAATTAAGAATGGAGAAACCTGCGCATTAATTTCTGATGCTGGAACTCCTGCTATTTCAGATCCTGGCTTTTTATTGACAAGAGCATGTATACAACACAATATTGACGTAGAGTGTTTGCCAGGCGCAACTGCTTTTGTTCCTGCCTTGGTAAATTCTGGCTTTCCAAACGATCGTTTTATTTTTGAAGGGTTTTTACCCGTGAAGAAAGGACGACAAACTCGTTTACAACAATTAGCAGAAGAAACACGTACCATGATTTTTTATGAAAGTCCACATAAGTTGATTAAAACCTTAGGGCATTTTGCAGAATTTTTTGGTGAAGATAGATTGGTATCTGTTTCTAGAGAACTCACCAAATTATTTGAAGAGACACAACGTGGGACTGCTAAAGAAGTATTGGACTATTACACCAACAAACCACCGAAAGGTGAAATTGTGATTGTTGTAGAAGGGAAGAAATAAAGAGAAATCTACATCAAATTACCTAAGTAGTGAATTTAGCATTCAACTCTTCTACAATAACTTCAATATTTTTATTTTTAATAGCTTTATCTATAACAATTGCCGGAGCTTGTCTAACTGCACAGTTCTTAATTGAACAACGCTCGCAGGTTACACCAACATCTTGAGTTTTAATTTTTTCATCCTTTAAGAATTTTAATTTTCGTTCTAATTGTTTATTAATCAACAATCCAATACTAATACTTCTGTATTGACGATCTCTAAAAGGATCTTTCGTTGCAGATGAAAACACAAGATACTTGGCGTTATCACCTTCATAATTAGAAATTTGAATATCAAATTGATGAGCCTTTTCATTTGTACTGATATCTTTTAAAACATTTAGAGAAATCCATCTTCTACAGTAATGCTCATTAGCATCATTAGAACGAGGTGAATGATGATGCGATAAATGAAGTTCTTTTTTTAAATGAAATCTATCGCTATCTTTTTTATGTGTAAATCTTAGGAAGAACAAATTCTGAATGTTAAAAGCTTTTGGTAAGATATTTGTTAAACGCTGATAGAATGATTCTGGTGATGCATTAAAGCTTTTTAATATGTTTAAAAAGAAGGCTTCATCAAAAGTCTCATTTTCAAAAACAGTCTTTAGTTGCTTTGTTAATGCTTCTTTAGGAATTAATAGTGCTCCTGCAAAATAAGAGGCATAAAAATTATTAAGGACCTGATCAAAACCTTCGAATTTTATCCACGGAAATGTATATAATCGATCTTTAATTTCTAAAAAATTATAAGCGATTTCTTTTGCATAAACAAAGGCTCTTTGTGCTTCGTCAATTCCATCTGCAAGTAATAATGTCTTTGTTTTAGGGACAAAAACAGATCGTAAATTTTCTAAAGATTCATAGGTGCTTAATTCATCTTTATTGATGATATACCCGTATTCTTCTATTAAAATTTCTTCAATATCTTTTGAGATAACGGGCTTGGTTAAATCTATCTGATAGGCTTTTGAAAACTTTAAAACATGCTGTTCTAAATCATCAAAATAATTATTATTTGCTTCTTGAAAAGAACGAACGGAAGCAAGGAAAAAGCTTTCTCTACTAAAGTTATAATGCTGAGCAATTTCAATAATAGTACTAATAAATGCATTCACTTTTGCGGGTGCGTTGGCAACAATATCTATTAAGTTACTTTCTTTAATCCCAAAAAGCTCTAAAGGAATTTCCTTTAAAATTTTTGATTGCAACAGCTCACCGATAGGAGCTAAATTTTTATCCAATTTTAAGGAAACCATTTGATCATAAGGAACATCTAGTTTTTCTGAAAGAATAGCAATTTTATCTGTCTTTGGGTATTTCTTGCCTTTTTCAATTTCGTTTAAATATGATTTTGATAAACCAGAAATTTTTGACAATCCAAATAATGATAAATTTCTATCAGTCCTAATTTGCTTAAGCTTTAAGCCAAATATGAGTTTTATATATTCTTGTTCCATAATTATAAAAACAAAGATACTCATTTTTGCGAATTGTTCTAAAAAAGCGAAAAATATAATTTTAGCGAACGTTCGCTTGTATATTTCAAATCTTTTTTATACTATTGTCCTGTAAAACAATATGATTATGGAAAACACACTTTTAAAATTGCCGAAAATTCAGTTCACAAATCAAGTAAAGAATTACTATCCTGATATTTTAACGGACGATGCTTTAGCTTTTATAACAGCGCTTCATGAAAATTTTAATGCGCAACGATTGACATTATTAAAAAATAGAGAAGTACAACAAAAAATATTTGATCGTGGTGGATTTCCTGAGTTTCCAAAAGAAACAACCATTATTAGGGAAGGTAAATGGACTGCTGGTGAAATTCCAAAAGACCTACATGACAGGCGGGTAGAAATTACAGGACCTGCTGATAGAAAAATGATTATCAATGCACTAAATTCTGGCGCCAAAACCTTTATGGCAGATTTGGAAGATAGCAATTCACCAACCTGGGACAACAGTATACAAGGGCAACAAAACTTACTAGACGCTAACAAAAAAACAATTTCATTAGTGGACACAAAACGAGGAAAATCATACACCTTAAATAACGAAACTGCTGTTCTTTTAGTAAGACCTCGAGGATTACATTTAAATGAACGTCACATTCTAATTGAAAATGAAGAAGTTTCTGGAAGTATCGTTGATTTTGGTCTTTATGTATTTCACAACACTAAAACCATGTTAGAAAATGATACAGCACCGTATTTTTATCTTCCAAAATTAGAGCATTATACAGAAGCGCGTTGGTGGAATGAAATTTTTGTGTTTGCTCAAAACTATCTTAACATTCCAAAAGGAACATTTAAAGCAACTGTTCTAGTGGAAACTATTACGGCTAGTTTTCAGTTAGACGAAATAATTTTTGAACTTAAAGATCATATTGTCGGTTTAAATTGTGGTCGTTGGGATTATATATTTTCATATATCAAAAAATTTAGAAACCATCCAAACTTTGTGGTTCCAAACCGCGATCAAGTAACGATGACAACTCCTTTTATGGATGCATATTCAAAACTTGTTATTCAACGTTGTCATAAACGAGGAATACTTGCTATCGGTGGTATGGCTGCCCAAATTCCTATTAAAAATAATGAAAAATCCAATGCGGCGGCTTTAGAAAAAGTAAGAAAAGATAAAGAAAGAGAGGTTAAAAACGGGCATGATGGAACTTGGGTGGCGCATCCAGCTTTAGTAGCTGTAGCGATGGATGAATTTAACAAACACATGACAACGTCAAACCAATTGCATATAAGTAGAGACGATGTTCACATCACTCAAGCCGATTTGGTAGAGATTCCAAAGGGCACTATTACAGAAGACGGAATTAGAAAGAACATTAATGTCGGTGTTTTATATACTGAAGCTTGGTTACGAGGCCATGGTGCTGTTGCTCTTTATAACTTAATGGAAGATGCGGCTACAGCTGAAATTTCACGAACACAACTCTGGCATTGGTTAAAAAATGAAGTAAAACTAGAGGATGGGAGAAAATTCAACATTGAACTATATCTAAAATTATTTGATGACGAGATAGAAAAAATCTTATTACAATATGGTGAAGAAAATCTGAGGGAATCAAAATTTAAACTAGCCATGGAGCTTTTTGATACACTTGTGATTTCGGAAAAATTTGAGGAATTTTTAACGCTACCGGCATATCAATATATCTAAAAAAAACAATCCTGCGATTGCAGCAACAATCAACAGGATCTAATTATTAATAATAAATAACATATCACAAAATTATGAAAAAATTACCACAATCAAATTATCGTTCGGCATTACAAACCGTAAGAAGGCTTAAAGAAAAATACGGAGAATCTTGGAATGCAATTCAACCTGAAAATGCGGCAAGAATGGTGGCACAAAATCATCTTAAAACAGGCTTAGATATCGCCATATATACCGCTGCTATCATGAGAAAAGATATGGCTGAATATGATGCAGACTCTTCTGCATACACCCAATCTCTTGGTTGCTGGCATGGTTTTGTTGCACAACAAAAGATGATTGCTGTTAAAAAACATCATCAAACTACCAATAAAAAATATCTATACCTTTCTGGTTGGATGGTTGCTGCAATGCGTTCAGAATTTGGCCCATTGCCAGATCAATCTATGCATGAAAAAACAGCTGTATCATCGTTGATAAAAGAAATTTATGATTTCTTACGCCAGGCTGATGCTATTGAATTAAATGACCTTTTTAAAAGATTAGAAAAAGGAGAAGACGTACAAGATCAAATTGATAATTTTGAAACGCATATCGTTCCAATTATTGCTGATATTGATGCTGGTTTTGGAAATGAAGAAGCGACCTATTTACTGGCCAAACAAATGATTCAGGCTGGTGCTTGTGCAATTCAAATAGAAAATCAGGTTTCAGATGCCAAACAATGCGGTCATCAAGATGGAAAAGTTACTGTCCCTCATGAAGATTTTATTGCAAAATTAAATGCCATTAGATATGCGTTCTTAGAATTAGGCGTAGAAGACGGAATTATTGTTGCAAGAACAGATTCTGAAGGTGCTGGTTTAACTCAAAAATTACCTGTAAGTCAAGAACCTGGAGATTTGGCTTCACAATATTTAGCTTTTGTAGAAGCAGAAGAAATTAATATTAAAGATGCAAAAGAAGATGATGTACTTCTTAAAAGAGAAGGTAAATTGGTTCGTCCGATTAGGTTAGCTAATGGTTTATATAAATTTAAAGAAGGTTCTAATATAGACCGAGTTGTTTTAGATTGTATTACGAGTCTTCAAAACGGAGCAGATCTTTTATGGATTGAAACTCCAACTCCCAATGTGAAACAAATTGCCCATATGGTAAACAGAATTAAGCAAGTTGTTCCTACTGCTAAATTGGTATATAACAACTCACCTTCTTTCAACTGGACATTAAATTTCCGTAATCAAGCATACGAAGAAATGCTTTTAGAAGGAGAAAACATGACTGCTTATGATCGGAATAATTTAATGGATGCGCAGTATGATGCTTCAGAATTATGCCATCGTGCAGACGAGAAAATTAAAACGTTCCAAATAGATGGTGCAAGAGAAGCTGGGATTTTCCATCATTTAATTACCCTACCAACCTACCATACTACTGCACTTCACATGAATGATTTAACAGAAGGATATTTTGGAGATGAAGGTATGTTAGCGTATGTTAAAGGGGTTCAAAGACAAGAAATTAGAAAAGCCGTTTCCTGTGTAAAACATCAAAGAATGGCTGGGTCAGATCTTGGAGATGACCATAAAAGTTTCTTTGCTGGAGAAAAAGCTTTAAAGGCTGGAGGCGAAAACAATACTTCAAATCAGTTTGAAATTCCTACGATAAACAAAAAAACTCAACAAAAATTAGGAGTACCTGCATAAATAATACCGATTTGTATTGTAGTTAATTTTGATTAAAAACCTCATTACACTGAATTTATTTTAGTGATTATGAGGTTTTATTTTTGAAAGTTTTTGCATGTAAAGAAAGGGGGTAAACTCATTTGCAATAAATAGTCGAGAAAACTCAACGCAGAACTGTCAAAAAAGTATTGGACTATCACACCAACAAATCACCGAAAGGTGAAATTTTGATTGTGATGGAAAAGAAAAAATAGGTATAAGTACCTGTTTATTGGTATTGGTTTTTTTTATATTGTTTGCTAGTATTTTACGTAATTATAAAATGAATAATTATAGAATATACTAGATCTATAAAATACATGAAAAAAAGTCTATTCATATTGTTTTTTGGGATTTTAATCTCCTCTTGTTCTTCTTCAAAAGGAAGAACTCAGAAGAAAAAATACTTTAATGAAAATAATGTAAAAATTTCAAAATCAAAATTTAGAAAAATTCGCGCTACTAATAGGTTATTAGATATTCCTGGGGATTCTGCTCATCATAGAAAACTAACTTTAAGAGAAAAACGTGGTAAAATCACTAATAGACCTATATTAGAATTACTCTTAGAAAATGAAATCAATAGAGAAATAGATAGTACCAAACCCATTGTTATTATTTTTTATCCAGGAAAAGACCCATGTAACTCAAGTGGTTCTGCAAGTAAAGAGCAAAGAAAATATTGGTTTGATGTTTTAGAAGACGGTATTTATCAACTCGTTAAAACTAAACCAATTTATATTTATAGAGAAAAGGAAGGTCTTGAAAAGTATCATGGGGTTTTAACTTGGCATAAAGACCCAAACAAAACCATAGAACGTTTATTTTTTGAGCACCATTACCCTTGTAGTAGTTTTGTAGTTATTTCAAAAGATGGAGATTATATTAGTTTTTTTGGAGAATTTGGTAAAAAATATCTGTGGGGTGCAATTGATTACATTACTAAGTAAATTTCTCAAAATTTCCTTGATAAACACTCCTGATGATAATTTCTTTCTACTATTAAAAACCATACCCACAACCAATAACAATCAAGAAGATTTGCAGCATCTACTCAAAAACAAAAACAGGCACTTCTACTTATACCCATACTTTTTATTCTTTATAATTTGTTTTGTCAAAATCAACTATTTAAAAACAACATTATGAACAAAAAAATTTATGTACTCGCTTCCGCTTTAGTCGTTTCTTTTTTCTTTTCATGTAACAATGACAAGAAAGAAACCTTTACCTATCACAAAGTAGTACCTGCAGAATTTCCTGAATTGGGAATTGCTGGTTTTAATTTTCCCGAAGATTCTTTAGTGGTTAACAAATGGATAAGAACCTCTAATACAGAAAAAATTTACCAACACGGTTGGGGAATTTGGACCGGTTTAACTTCAGAAACAAATCAATACATTCCTGGAGACAAGCGTCCGCTTCGTGTTTTTGAGACTTGGTTGACCCCAGAAGAAATTGTAGATTCTATTAAAAATGTTCCTGTTAAAAGATCCAACAGAGCCAACTTAAAAACTCCAAATCAATTAGGTCATTTTATTTCAAATCAACAAACTGTAAATGATAGCATTCACGAATCTGTTTCCTATAGTCCTGGTGCTGCAAGTTTTGCCATCAACAATAAAATATTTATGGCGACAACCCTATTGAAGTATGCTAAAAAAGAGAACCGAAAAGAAGTTCCGTTTTTTCCTGCGAATGCAATTACCATAAAACCTGTTTTTAAAGTTTTAGCATCTTCTGGTGGAAAAACTAAATTTAATATTTCTGCTTGGAGTGGTCCTACGGATCAATTAATTGGTTATCCTGAGCAAGATTGGGGATCATTTGTAACGGTTGATGTTGCTGAAGGTGCAAAAACTAATGGAACAACTTTTAGTGTAAACGATTTTATCCATTATAAATTAAACAATGAAGATGCCTTTTATTTTAACAAAGAGTTTACTGAAAACTCTGGAAATAAATTCAATGCACAACCTGGTGATTATGTTATTCTAGTTGGAATGCATGTAGGAACAAGAGAAATTACCAATTGGACATGGCAAACGTTTTGGTGGGATTCTAAAGCCAACAATCCGCCTTTACCAAGTTCTAAAGAGATTGCCGATTTAAGACCTTCTGAATTAAAAGGAGCAGCAAGAAATTATTCAATGGCTGTAGCGTATTACATGGTAAATCCTAATGAACCTTATACAGGAACAAATATTACAGGAGAGCCAAATTATGCTTACAATCCATATTTAGAAGCTGGTTTTGGACCAGGGACTTTTAATGACTCTATCAGTTATATTAATACTCCAGGAGGTAAGAAAATAAAAACCTTTGTAGGAGTTAGGTCTAATTGTATGAGTTGTCATAGAATGGCATCTATAAATCCAAACGCATTAAACACAGCAAATACTTCTGTGACACCGTATGTAGGAAACTCATTTGTTAGTAGAAATGATACTTTATTTAAAGATCAACTTTTATTAGATTTTGCTTGGTCTATACAAGGGAACTTAGATACTTTAGGAATAAAATCGTATCTCGCTAATTTGAATAAATAAGTGACCATTTCATATAAAAAAACCACATTACTAAAATAATGTGGTTTTTATTTACTCTTTTATTAAATCACTTAATCCATTCCACCCAACCTAGTTGGAGAACGTTTTGTAGGCCAATTTCTTTGTTTTCCTGTTCTAGGATCTATTGGCATTACTCTTTTTTCTTTTGAAGTTGTTTCTGGATCTTCACTTGCCATATACGTTAAGATAGCTGTTAAAATGGCATTATTTCTTACATCATCAAATACAATTTTATCATAGGTATCTCTGTTGGTATGCCAAGTATAGGTTCCGTAAGACCAACTTAACGAACTTAAACTAAATGCGGGTGCACCAGCCGCTAAGAAAGAAGCATAATCTGATCCTCCTCCTCCTGGAGTTCCAGGAAATGTGGTTTTAATTTGATTGGTAATTTCTCTAGGAACTGCAGCTAGCCATCTTCCTAGATAATCATATGAATGCACAAAACCTTGACCCGAAATATTCACCACTCTACCGGTTCCGTTATCTTGATTAAAAGAAGCTTGAATGTTTTTTACAATTTCTGGATGATCTTCTACAAAAGCTCTAGAACCATTTAAACCTTGCTCTTCACTTCCCCAATGACCTACTAAAATAGTGCGTTTTGGGTTTGGATACATTTTCTTTAAAATACGCATTGCTTCCATCATCACTAGAGTTCCTGTTCCATTATCGGTTGCTCCGGTTCCACCATCCCAAGAATCAAAATGTGCCGAAAGAATAATGTATTCTTCTGGTTTTTCTGTCCCTTTAATTTCAGCAATGGTATTAAAATTTGGAACTTTTCCTAATTCTTTCGATTTTGCTACAATATTTATTCTTGGCTTATCGCCATAAGTTACCATTCTATATAACATTCCATAGTCTTCTAATTCTAGATCTACTGTAGGAATTTTCTTGGTTGATGCGCTAAATATTTTATTAACACCAAAGCCACTAGACCATCTAGAAGAGACGATTCCAACGGCACCAGCTTCCTCTAACTTTAAAATTCCTTCTTTGTTTAAACCTGAATTTCTTCGGTTCCCAAAACCGGTGTTTTTAATGTTATTTCTCCAGGCTTTACTGAGCTCACTTCTGTCTTTCTTCATTTTCTCAAATGATTTGTCAGTTGCAAATTCTTCCCAGTTATAATCTGGTCTTCCAGTAGGTTGATTCATAGAAATCATGACTAATTTTCCTTTTACAGACGGTAACCATTTAACAAAAGCTAACGAATCTGCAAAAACTGGCATCGTAATTAATTCTGCTGTAACTCCTTTGTCAGAAGTAGTTGGATTCCATGCCAACTGAGTTCCTTTTAAAGATTGCACTCTTGGATATACCATATCGATATGCGTAATTCCGCGTTCCCATCCGCGCCATTCGCCCCACTTCTCATTTCGAGCAGTGATTCCCCATGATTCATATTTGGCAACTGCCCAATCATTGGCTTGTTTCATTTGTGGAGTTCCAACCAAACGAGGTCCGACTACATCCATTAATTCGTGTCCTAATTTTTCTAATTGCGAATTTTCATTTGCTTCTTTAATGATATTTTCAATCACCGGATCTTTTGATTGGTTTGATTGAGCAGTGACTATAAAACTTGCCATTAATAAAAAGACAAGTAGGTACGTTTTTTTCATGATAAGGGGTTTTTAGTTTGTTTTTATTCGAATTAAAATAGTTTTTATATATGTTTTCCTTTTTCCCAGCCGTGTTTTCCTAAATATTGATCTCCAGACTCTACTGCTCCGTCTTCAATAGAAGTTCCCATAGAATCGTTCCAACGATTTAAATATCCGAAGAGTGAAATTACACCTAACATTTCTACAATTTCTCCTTCATCCCAATACTTATATAAGCGTGTTTTAATTGCTGAATCTACGCCATTTGGAACCTGACTTGCCACTAAAGAAAAATCTAAAGCAGCTCGCTCTGCTTCCGAAAATGCAGGATGTGTTCTATATTCCCAAATATTATCTAATTGCTCTTGTTCTGCACCGTAACGTTCTGCAGCTCTAATGGCATGTGCTTGGCAATATCTACAGCCAGTTGAATTACTTGAAACCCAAGCAATCATTCTTTTTAAAGCAGAAGTAACTCTCCCTTCATTTGCCATCACCGCTTTGTTTAGGTTGATAAAAGCTTTAGAAATTGCAGGTCTACGTTGCATGGTTAAAACTGAGTTAGGACAAAATCCTAAAGTTTCATTAAAAAATTCTGCAAGTTCTTTTGTTTCACTATCGTGATCCGCTGATAAAGGAGTTACTAATGGCATGATTTGTTTGTTTAAAAATTATGTATTCTGTTCTATCTCTGAGTTCTAATGAGCGACATATTTCCTTTTCTTTCTCTTACAACTCCGTTTCTATCGATCAATTTAATCGCATACCAATAATCATCTGATGGAAGTATTGCTCCGTTATAAGTTCCAGACCAACCTTGGTTATCAATATCAATTTCAGCAACTAATTTTCCGTATCGATTAAAAATATAGATTTGAGACGTTGGGAAGAAGTTAGAATTGGCACCTCTGATAGCCCAAGTATCATTTTCTCCATCATTGTTTGGAGTAAAGAATTTTGGAAATTCTATCACAGAAACAATTAGTGAAGCTGTGCCACATCCGTTTTTATCTCTTACCAATATGGTGTAAAATCCACCTGTTAGGTTTTCAAATACCGGTGTATCTTGATAATTAAAAGCAAAATTATTTTGGTCATCTAACAAGGCATATTCATAATCTCCAATACCAAGATTAGTTGGATCTATAGTGATTGAATTGTTTTCTGAATCATCTACGATGGTAATTTTATCTTCTGAAAGATCTGCTATTATAGATTCGTTGACTTGAATTTCTCTTGTTCTAGAACAATTGGTTCCATCTGTGGTAGTTCCGGTTACAGTATACAACCCACCAGAAGTAACTGTAATTTGTGAACCAAAAATTCTATTTCCATTGGTATCTGTCCACTCAAAATCATAAGAAGCCGCAGAATTTTCTACACTTAAGATAAGTTCTGGTCCGTTTAAACAGACAATTTGAGGAGTTGTTACCGTAAAATCTGGTAACGGATTTACAATAATATCAAATGTATAATCATCATTTACACAACCGGTATCATCATTCACTACTCGTACGTAAATAGTTTGTTGATTTTGAGTTGTATTGGTATATGGACTTGCTAACGCATCGGTTCCTGAAGTTGCATCTGCTTGTGTTTCATGGAACGTGACTGTAAAATCATCTTCATCTTGAAGTGTTCCTAGAATTCCAGAAATGGTACTATCTAAATCGATGTTTTGTACAAATCCGTTGGTATCGTCACCATCTAAGGCATCATCACAATAAGATAAATTTGATATATTTTCAGTGGTTGGTTCTGGATTGACAATGGCGTTAAAATTTGAAATTCCGTTTGCACATTGTGTTGCTGAATTAAACACTCGAACATAAATTATTTGTGAGTTAGGAACGGTGTTAGAAAATGGGCTTCCTAATGGAAGAATTCCAGCCTGTGCATTAGAAAGTGAAGCATGATACGTAACTGAAAACTGACTAGGATCTTGAGCGCCAAGAATGGTGGCTGTCTGTAATTCGAGATCAAAAATTTGCGAGAAACCATTTTGTGCAGAACCATCAGAAGCATCATCACAGACCTCTAAATCTGAAACGAAATTAGCAACTGGTAAAGGGTTCACAATTAAATCAAAAGTTGTTTCACTAGAAAAGCAACCTAAGACGTTATTGGTTATTCGAACAAAAATAGTTTGCTGATTAGCCGTACTATTTTCATAAAAACTAGTATTAGTGATAGCATTAATTCCAGCAAGAGCATCAGTATTAGAAGTATAATATGTTACAGTATAATCTGATGGGTCTTGTGTTCCTAAAATTAGAGGAGTCTGAGCATCTAAATCGAAAGTCTGTACAATTCCGTTAGCAAAATCCCCATCATCACCATTGTCACATAATACTAAATTATTAACTGGATTCGCAACGGGAACAGGGTCTACATTTAGGGTAATATGTGAACCAAAACCTAGACAATCATTGTCTAAATTACTATCGACACGAATAAAAATATTTTGCGTTGTTGGATATCCAATATTACGATAGTTGCTTGGATCAGCTATAGGATTAATTTCTGCCAAAGCATCGGCTTGGTTTCTATAATAGACAATTGTTAATTGTTGACTCGTTGGAAACAAAGCTCTTACTTCTGCAGTAACAGAGCTAAAATCGAATGAAGAAACTCCATCGGTATCATTGTTATTAGCCGTGTTATTTCCATTAATATCTAAGAAATCATCGCATTCGGTAAAGCTTCTTTGAAAACTTGGAGGAATTCCTGTTGTTGAAACTGTTAAGGTTACTTCTGAAATTCTATAACATCCATTATTGTTGATAGCTCTTGCCCAAACAATATCTGTAGTGACGGTTCTATTTGTAAATATTGTTGGATTAGTAATTGCATTCGTGTCATTTTCAGCATCACTCAATGTAGGATAAAATACAAAGGTTTCATTGGTGAAATTTGCAGAGATATCTGAAGCAGCTTCATTAAGATTAAAATCTGAAAATCCATCTGTATTATCATCACATTGTTTTAATTCTACTGAAGATACTATCGTTGGTAAAGGATTAATCACAATATCAAAACTTGCTCTATCTACAAAACAATCTGTCGTATTATTTAAAACTCTCACATAAATAGTTTGCTGATTTACCGTTGCATTGGTGAATAGAGAATTTAATGGATTATTTCCTGTGGTAGCATCGGCACTTGTTTCATGATACGTTACTGTAAAATTTGAAGGGTCTTGAGTTCCAAGAATAGCGGGAGTTTGATTTTCTAAATCAATTGATTGTACAAAGCCATTGGTGTCATCTCCATCAGTATCATCGTCACAAACTTCAATATTGGCAACTGGATTTGAAATTGGAACCGGATCTACATTTAAAGTAATTGGAGACCCTACATACAAACAACTATTATTTGCTGAGTTTTCTATTCTTACAAAAATCTGTTGTGTATTTGGGAAGCCAATATTTCTATAATTACTAGGGTCAGCAATTGGATTAGTTGACGAGTTTGCATCCGTTAAATTTCTATAATAACTGATGTTTAATGATTGACTTGTAGGAAACAAACTGATAATATCATTAGTAACAGCGCTGAAATCAAAAGAACTAATACCGTCTACATCATCATTATTAATGGTATCATTTCCATTGATATCTAAATAATCATCACAGTTATTAAAAACTTGCTGAAAACCACTTGGGAGGTTTGTACTACTGACCTCAATGTTTATTTGTGAAACTACAAAACAATCGTTAGGATTAGTAGTTCTTACCCAAACAACAGCATTTGTGACAGTTGTATTGGCATAATTTGTAGGGGCGGATATTTCATTAGTGTTATTTTCTGCATCCGTCTGGCTTGGAAAATATTGAAATGTTTCATTGGTAAAGTTGGTAGAAATATCAGAATTCACAGAAGTTAAATCCATGTTTGTAAACCCATCTTGATCATCATCACAAATTGCAAGAAGAACTGGATTTGTAACGACGGGTAAAGGATTGATAATGGCTGTTACTGGAACTCTATTTATTGAAGGACAACCTTCAGGTGAAGCTGCTGCAAAATAAGTTGTAGAAGTATTTAGTGCTGGTGTAGTAAAAGTATTTCCAGAACCTAAAAGAGTTCCTCCAGTTGATGAATCATACCAAAAAACGGTTCCTTCATTTGCTGTAGCTGTAAGTGTAACTGTACCTCCTGGGCAAGTGTCTTCATTAGAAGTTGAAACTATTTGAGGAATATAAATACTTGTACTTGCAGAAATATTTAAGACCGGATCACCAGGCATTCCTCCATATTCAACTAGATATCCTTTAGGTTCATAAGGACCATTTCCTCCACCAAGTGGAAGGTCATTCCAACTACCAGGTGTGCTAGTAACACTGTCGTCTGTTATATGTGCATAATGTTCTGGTCCTTGATTGTTAGGCTCATTTGCATTCCAGAAAGCAAAATTAGGTGTCGTTCCATTCACCCCACCATTCCAAAAAATCAGCCCAGTTTCTGGACCAGTTACCCATCGCCAAACTCCTTCTTGCGCCGCGTCACTTCCACCAATCCAACCAGTACCAGGAGCCTGTTCTCCAGATAATTGAGCTTCATCTGGTGTTAAAATAGTTACTAAATATCCTTGCAATCCAAAATAAGTTCTATTTTCTGCTTGTTGTCTTGCAGTTTCCCAATCTATTAAAGGTGCAGCAACATATTCATAAAAATGACCTGTTGAGGGAAGAAAATTTGCATCTCCAACAGTTAGCGAAAAGAATCTCTCTCCAGAAACATTTGTATTTAAACTTTGATAAACTACATCTCTTACAGCAGGAATAAGATCCGTGTGTAAAATTTGCCCTCCACCTAATGGTGATAAGGTTAACTTTCCTTCTTGAGGATTCCAAGAACTGGTAATATTTGGATGACTCCCAGAAAGCAATAATCTATCCGTATTTAAAACATATCCGGATGATATTTGTATAAAAAAAGCATCAACGGCATTATCATCTGGATCTGTAATTGTAAAATCAGTAGCTATTTTGATATCCGTGGATGGACAATATGCTTGTCTTCCACTTGCATCAACTTCTGGCGGTAAATTATTTTGTGAGAAACTAATCGTCACTAATCCTATAAATAAAAAAAAAGTGATTAATATTTTAGAAAATTGCATTCTGATGAAATAGTAGGGGTTTTTAAATCTTAGTCATTACTTTTGTAAAGATACAACATCAAACCATTTAAAAAAATCATATATATGGCAAGTAATACAGTAACTACCGTCTGGAAACAAAACATGCTTTTTGAATCTGACAACCCAAGTGGACATAAGGTTTTAATTGATACTTCTCCCGAGCACGGAGGCGAAAATAAAGGCCTTGGGCCTAAAGCATTAATGCTTTCTTCTTTGGCAGGTTGTTCTGGTTTAGATGTGGTTTCTTTATTGAAAAAAATGAGAGCAGAAGTTGACGATTTTAAAATGGTTGTTCACGGAGAACTCACCGAAGAGCATCCAAAATATTACCACAAAGTAGCTGTTGAATATCACTTTTATGGAAGCGATTTACAAGAAGATAAAATAAATAAAGCTGTTAAATTATCTATCGATCAATATTGTGGAGTGATGGAAATGTTTCGTCAATTTGCAAAAGTAACCACAGATGTGTATCTTCATGAGCAATAAAAAATTGCTATGCGTTGGACTTTAAAAACAGACCCCAATCCTACAACTGTACATCAACTTTCCGAGGAGCTCTCGATAGATAAAACACTATCGAAAATTCTAGTACAACGAGGTATTTCAAATTTTGAGGAAGCCAAAAAATTCTTCCGCCCATCTTTAGATGAACTTCATGATCCGTTCTTGTTAAAAGACATGGATGTTGCGGTTGCTAGAATTGAAAAAGCTATTACTAATAAGGAAAATATTTTAGTGTATGGTGATTATGATGTAGACGGAACGACTGCTGTTTCTTTAGTTGCCTCCTATTTAAGAACTATAGCTTCTAATATTGCTACTTATATTCCGGATAGGTATGATGAAGGATATGGTATCTCTTATCTAGGAATTGATTTTGCCTCAGACAATGACTTTACCTTGATTATTGCTTTAGATTGTGGAATCAAAGCCATTGAAAAAGTAGCCTATGCTACCGAAAAAAATATTGACTTTATCATCTGTGATCATCATAAACCGGGAGAGGTAATTCCAAAAGCTGCTGCTGTTTTAAATCCAAAAAGAAACGATTGCAATTATCCTTATGACGAATTATGTGGTTGCGGAGTTGGTTTTAAACTAGTTCAAGCTTTAGCATCAAAAAGAAATCAAACAATTGACGATTTAACTCAATATCTAGATTTAGTCGCCACGGCAATTGCAGCCGACATTGTTCCAATGAATGGTGAAAATAGAGTGTTGGCCTATTTTGGATTACAGGTAATTAATTCGAATCCCAGAAATGGAATTAAAGCCATCATTCATCAGCTGGATAAAAAAGAGCTAACCATTACTGATGTAGTTTTTATCATTGCTCCTAGAATTAATGCCGCCGGAAGAATAAAACATGGAAATGCGGCGGTTGAATTACTAACAGAAGCCAACTTTGAGCAAGCACAAGAATATGCAAAAGCTATCAACGAATATAATACAGACAGAAGAGAGTTAGATGCTCAAATTACCAAAGAGGCTTTACTTCAGATTGAAAAAAACGAAGAAAAAGAACGATTTACAACCGTAGTTTTTGATGAAAAATGGCATAAAGGCGTCATTGGAATTGTTGCTTCTCGATGCATTGAAACCTATTACAGACCCACCTTAGTTTTTACAAAAAGTGGGGATAAATTAGCTGCTTCTGCTAGATCTGTAAAAGGTTTTGATGTCTATGATGCTTTAGAGAAGTGTTCCGAATTTATTGAGCAATTTGGCGGACATAAATATGCCGCTGGTTTAACATTAGATCCTAAAAATTATACCGCTTTTAAAAATAAATTTGAAGAAGTTGTAGAAGCTTCTATTGAAAGAGAATTATTGATTCCCGAAATTACTATAGATGCCGAATTAGAGTTGTCTGATATTACTCCAAAGTTTTTCAGAATTTTACAACAAATGGCTCCTTTTGGCCCTCAAAATATGAAACCTGTTTTTACAACAACTTCTGTGAGAGATAATGGATTTGGTAAAACTGTAGGTTCAGATAAAAGTCATATCAAATTAAATATTATTTATGGTGCAAATCGTAAAACTTATAATGCTATTGGTTTTGGCTTGGGTGATAAAATGAAATTGATTGAAAATGATTTTGACATCGCCTATTCTTTAGATGAAAATGAATGGAATGGAAGAACCTCTATTCAACTGCTGCTAAAAGACATAAAATAAGTGCTTCAAATACTGTCCTTAGTTTTTATTTCTCTCTAATCAAATAGATATAGACTGGGTAATGATCACTATAGCCACCAGAATATGCTCCGTAAGAAAAGCTTCTAAAAGGATATCCTTTATAACGTCCTTTATTAGTTATCAGAAAACTTTTATTAAAGATAGCAGCTTTAAACATTTTATAAGTTGAATAATCTTTTTTTCCAGTATTTAAGAGTGTTGAAGTAATAACAATTTGATCAAACAGATTAATATTATCTCTATATCCTAAGGTGTTAAATCCTTTTTTAAACATCCTTTCATATGGATTATACAAATCTTCTTTCGCAACATTTTTCTTTTTCGACTTGGTTTTCAACACTTTTTTAAAACTACTATTAATTGGATCATCGTTAAAATCACCCATTAATAATATCTTCGGAGACTCTTCTTTCTGTCTTATTTGCTCAATAATTTTCATGTTTTGATACGCAGCCTTTTCTCGCAAGGGCCTACTCTCTTCTTCTCCTCCTCTTCTAGATGGCCAATGATTTACAATCACATGAATTAATTCATCATCTAAATATCCTGAAACTAATAATTGATCTCTAGTATATACTTTGTAACCATTATTGTAAATTCTAGGATTAAAAACTTCATGATGTATAGGTGTAAAATACCGTAGTTGGTATAATAAAGCGACATCGATTCCTCTTTTATCAGGAGAATCATAATGAATAATTCCGTAGCCTTTAGATTTCAACTTGTCTGAATGTATTAAATCTTCTAAAACAGCTCGATTTTCAACTTCAGAGACTCCAATAATAGCGGGACTTGTATTTGATTTGTCTTTACCTATTAAAGAAATCACGGTAGCCAACTTATCAATTTTATCCCAATATACTTGAGAGCGATTTCCCTTCAATTCCATCATCGGACTTGCCTCATCGTTTTTAGTAATATCATTAATGGTATCAAATAAATTTTCTAGGTTATAAAACGCTACAGTTCTAATTTTATATGATGTACTATTACTTTGAGAAAAGCATTCAGGCATGCTTATAAGGATCCATAAAAGGATTAATGTCATTTTTTTCATAGCAATTATTTTCTTACAAACTTAAAAAACTATCTGAATATTAAGGCTTTAAGAAAAAAATATTTATCTTTAAAGTGCTATGAAAATAAAATTTTATGAAAAAGAAGATTGCTTTGGCGATCTTTGGGTTGTTATTTCTATATGAAATACAAGCCCAAAACGCCATTCGAGGAATAGTTGTAGACAGCTATTCTAAAAACCCATTACAAAACGTTTCTGTAACTCTTTTAAGGACAAAAATTATTGTTCTTACAGATCAAAACGGTCGGTTTTTACTAGAAAATCTATCCAATGGATCTTATGTTCTGCACGTGAGCTTTGATTCTTATGAAACTCAAAAACTCCCAATAGAATTAAAGGGTACTGCTATCAATTTAGGCACAATTCTTATGCACAAAGATCTTTCAGAAGAGGAAGATATTAGTATTATTAACATCACTGATGATGAATTAAATGCTGATGAAGGTTTTACAGACAACATCGCAGGATTACTTCAATCTTCACGAGACATTTACTTTAGTGCTGCTGCATTTGACTTTAGCGCCACATTTTTTAGACCTAGAGGTTTGGATAATGCAAATGGGAAAGTTTTAATTAATGGTTTAGAAATGAATAAGCTATTAAATGGACGACCCCAATGGTCTAATTGGGGTGGATTGAACGATTTACAAAGAAATCAAGTATTTACCTCTGGCATAAACCCAAGTGAAAACACCTTTGGAGATCTCGCAGGAACTAACAGCATAACCATGAGAGCGTCTAGGTATAGTGAAGGCGGCAGAGTTTCTTATGCTACTGCAAACAGAAGTTATCAAGGTCGTGTTATGGCAAGCTACAGTTCTGGAATTTCAGAAAAAGGATGGTCTTATGCAGTATTAGCTTCTAGAAGATTTGGAGACGAAGGATACGTTGAAGGAACTTTATATGATTCCAATTCATTTTTTGCCGCAGTTGAAAAACAACTAGGAGAACATCATAGTGTAAACTTCAACTTTATTTATGCTCAAAATAGAAGAGGTCGTTCTACGGCTTTAACTAATGAAATCTATAGATTAAAAGGAAGACAATACAATCCTTTTTGGGGTGAAATTGATGGATATGTAAAAAACTCTAGAGAAAGAAAAATTATAGAACCAATCTTTATGTTAAATCATTATTGGGATATTTCTAAAACAACAACGCTAAATACAAATATTTCTTATCAGTTTGGATTTACAGGAAATACAAGAATTGATAATGGGGGAACAAGATTGGTCACTATCAATGGACAAGACACTTATTTAGGCGGAGCAAGAAACCCTTCTCCTGCCTATTATCAAAACTTGCCAAGTTTTTACTTGCAAGATGCGAATCCAACTCCTTTTCAATTTTCGCAAGCCTTTATAGTGCAACAAGAATTTGTAGACAATGGTCAGTTTAATTGGAATGATTTATTTCAGGCAAATCAAATTCAGAGTTCTTTAGGATATAATTCAATTTATGTATTGCAAGAAGACCGAATAGATGATACATTATTTTCATTTAATTCAATTTTATACACAGAAATCTCAGAGAATATTCAGTTAAACGCTGCCATCAATTATAGAAAATTGAGAAATGAAACCTATGCGAAAATTAAAAACTTGCTTGGAGGAACAGGATATTTAGATATTGATTTCTTTGCTGAAGAAAATCAAGCTTCACAAAATGAACAAATTTTAAGCAACCTCGCTCAGAGTGATTTACAAAACCCTAATAGAATTGTAGCTGTTGGTGAACGCTACAAATACAACTATGAAATGAAAGCTAATGTGACTGATGCTTTTGTTCAAGCTCAGTTCAATTATTCTAAAATAGAATTTTATACCGCGGTTAAAATAAGTAACACTACTTATCAAAGAAACGGGTTGTATGAAAACGGATTTTTTTCTGGAAATCTATCCTTTGGAGAAAGTGACCAACTTAATTTTAATAATTATGGTCTAAAAGGCGGACTTACCTATAAAATATCTGGTCAACATATCGTAAACTTTAATGCTGGATACTTAACAAAAGCTGCCACAATTAGAAACTCATTTGAAAATCCAAGGCAAAACAACAATATTGTTGATGAACTACTAAGTGAAAAAATCAGCACTTTTGATACAAGTTATATTTTAAGAACGCCCAAAATATCAGCCAGATTAACCGGGTATTATGCTGGTTTTAAAGATGGCACTGACATTGGGTTTTTCTTCACCGAAAGCGGAGCTACATTTACTCAAGAAATAATGACCAATATTGAACGAAGAAATTTTGGTGGAGAATTAGGCATCTCAGCTCAAGTAACACCAACCATTAAATTAAAAGCTGCTGCGGGTATTGGTCAATTTACATTCAGTAATAATCCTAATATATACTATGCAAGTGATGACTTTGTAAATAATGTCACTTTTGGTGATGGAACCACTAAATTAAAAGGTCTGCATGTCGCTGGTGGTCCAGAAAGAGCACTGCAATTAGGTTTTGAATATAGAGACTCTGATTACTGGTGGATTGGTGCTACAGCCAATCATTTCTCAAGAGCTTTTGTAGACGCTAGTGCCTTAAAAAGAACCGCAGCTTTTGCAATGGACTTTGACTTAATTCCAGACAATGTCTTAGCTCTAGGAGGAAACATCACCGGTTACGCCTATAACGATTATGATCAAAATATAGCCATAGGATTATTACAACAAGAACAATTTAATAGTTATCTGTTGGTGAATGTAATCGGTGGTAAATCATGGAAAATAGGTGACTACTACCTTGGATTCTTTGCTACAATTAATAACCTTTTCAATAAAGAGTACAAAACAGGTGGTTTTGAACAGTCTAGAAGGGTTGGCTACAAAGATCAAATTCAAGAACAAAATCAAGAAAACGGCGCATTATTTGGAAACCGGTATTTTTTTGGTAATGGAACTACCTACTTCATTAATCTTAACGTACGATTTTAAAAAATTCAAAATAAAAACAAATGAAAACATATAAAAAAATTCAATTATTCATCCTTTTTATTGGGCTCTTAAGTTTTAATACTTGTGTAGAAAACGACAATTTAAATATTCCTGTATCTGTAGATGTTTCATTTAATCCAGGAGTTAATGATATTGTAATAGATATTAGTTCAGTACTAGGGGATTTCACACAACGTGGAGAAATCTTCACTTATAATCAACTCACAAATGGTGGAAGTAGGTATATGTCTGGTTATGTAATTTCTAGTGATGAAGGCGGAAACTTTTTTGAGGAAATTGTATTACAAGATAAAGCTTCTAATCCAACGGCAGGAATAACCGTTCAGGTTGATGTAAATCCTTTGTATACATTCTATGAATTTGGCAGAAAGGTATATATTAAATTAGATGGTTTATCTGTTGCTGAAAACAATGGTGTTTTACAAATTGGTATCCAAGACGGGACAGGCTTAGCAAAAATTTCTTCTGCATTAAGAAATAAACATATCATTAGAGATGCTGAAGTGGCAACTATTATTCCATTAGAACTAACTATTAGAGATTTCTCTAATGATAAAGAAAGTCTTTTCATAAGATTAAATGATGTGCAATTTAATAGAAATGAAGTTTTGGGAAGCAGGCCATTAACTTTTGCCGGTGAAGTTTCAGATGAATTTGATGGTGAAAGAACTATAGAAACTTGTCTAGATAATGCAAGTGTTATCTTAAGCACAAGTACATTCTCAGACTTTAAAGCACTTCATTTACCCATAAACAGAGGAAATATTGATGGTATATTAACAAGAGATTTCTTTGATGAATTTTACACATTAGTCATCAATTCTCCAGAAGATCTTAATTTCAATAACGATGTGAGATGCGACCCTACTTCCTTAGATTGTGGTTTAGCAACTACAGAAGGTCCAACTATTTTATTTGAAGATGCTTTTGAGACACAAACTCGATCATCTCCAATAACAGGAAATGGATGGACAAATTATATTGAAGCAGGTTCAGAAAGTTGGGAGGCATATACTGCTGGAGGTTCAAATGCGTCATTAGGAGTATCCGCTAGAATGAATTCTTTTAATTCAGGAGATGCAAGCAATATAGGATGGTTGATTACACCTGCAATAGATTTAAACACTAATACGGGAGTTACATTATCTTTTCAAACATCTAATAGTTTCTCTGATGGTAGTACTATGGAAGTCTTATTTTCTGACAATTGGGATGGTACTTTTGATGGTATTTCAAATGCTACATGGGGTTTAATCCCTGCTGCATACATTACACAAAACTCAGATTTATTTTCTTCTTGGTTTGATTCTGGAATTGTAGATCTATCCTGTGGATCTGGATCTCGTGTTTATTTTGCATTTAGATATATAGGAAATGGAAACTCTGGTTTCGACGGTACATACGAACTAGATAATATTAAAATTACTGCAAACTAGTTTTCTTAAAATTGTTTGAATAGTGAAAACAAAAATCCCAACCTAAAGGTTGGGATTTTTGTTTTATAAGAATTCTAACTGATTTAATTAATCAACTAAAATAATTGCTTTGTTGTCTTTCATTTCAATCGTTCCTGATTGAATGGCAATTGTTAAAATCTTATCATCATCTGCTTGAGATACAATCTTACCATGTAAATCATCCAAATTTAAATGTTCTTGTGTATGAACATGAATCTTAACAGTTCCTGCTTTTAAAGTAGAAACAATAGCTGCGTGATTATTTAACATCTGAAATTCTCCTCCTGTACCCGG
Source organism: uncultured Flavobacterium sp. (assembly GCA_913060575.1). Classification (GTDB taxonomy): domain Bacteria; phylum Bacteroidota; class Bacteroidia; order Flavobacteriales; family Flavobacteriaceae; genus Polaribacter. The sequence goes on along the minus strand of CAJXRR010000006.1, from coordinate 5,415 downwards.
TACAGAGATAGAATCTACTTTAGATGAAAACAATACAGCTTCTGGTGATACAACTTCTAAATGCATAGGTTTTGTTTTTATTAAGCCTCTGCTAACATTTTCTCTCCAGCCTCAATTGCTTCTTCAATTGTACCTTTTAAGTTAAATGCTGCTTCTGGTAAATGATCTAACTCTCCATCCATAATCATGTTAAATCCTTTGATTGTTTCTTTAATATCAACTAATACTCCAGGAATACCAGTAAATTGTTCAGCAACATGGAAAGGTTGCGATAAGAAACGTTGTACACGTCTTGCTCTAGATACGGCTAATTTATCTTCTTCAGATAATTCTTCCATTCCTAAAATTGCAATAATATCTTGTAATTCTTTATATCTCTGTAATAATTCTTTTACTCTTTGAGCACAATCATAATGTTCGTCACCTAAGATGTCTGCTGTTAAAATTCTAGATGTAGAATCCAATGGATCTACTGCTGGATAAATTCCTAACTCGGCAATCTTACGAGATAATACAGTTGTTGCATCTAGGTGAGCAAAAGTTGTTGCTGGTGCTGGATCTGTTAAATCATCTGCAGGTACATAAACTGCTTGTACCGATGTAATAGATCCTTTCTTAGTAGAAGTAATTCTTTCTTGCATTGCTCCCATTTCTGTAGCTAAAGTTGGCTGGTAACCTACTGCTGATGGCATACGTCCTAAAAGTGCTGATACCTCAGAACCTGCTTGTGTAAAACGGAAGATATTATCAACGAAGAAAAGTACATCTTTTCCTTGTGCTTCTCCAGCTCCATCACGGAAATATTCTGCAATCGTTAACCCAGATAATGCTACTCTTGCACGTGCTCCAGGTGGCTCATTCATTTGTCCAAATACAAAGGTAGCTTTAGAATCTTTCATTCCAGGTTTATCTACTTTAGATAAATCCCATCCTCCTTCTTCCATAGAGTGCATAAAATCATCACCATATTTGATAATTCCAGATTCTAACATCTCTCTCAATAAATCATTTCCTTCACGAGTTCTTTCTCCTACTCCTGCGAATACTGAAAGTCCACCGTGTCCTTTGGCGATATTATTAATTAACTCCTGAATTAATACAGTTTTACCTACTCCGGCTCCACCAAATAATCCAATTTTACCTCCTTTTGCATACGGCTCAATTAAGTCAATTACTTTAATTCCTGTAAACAATACTTCAGTAGAAGTTGAAAGGTCTTCAAATTTTGGAGCTGACCTGTGAATTGGTAGTCCGTCTTTACCTTCTTTTGGTAAATTTCCTAAACCATCAATTGCATCACCTGTTACATTAAACAATCTTCCGTATATATCTCCTCCGATAGGCATTTGAATTGGATTACCAGTTGCGACAACTTCTTGTCCTCTTTGTAAACCATCAGTTGCATCCATAGAAATAGTACGTACTGTATCTTCTCCAATATGTTGTTGAACCTCTAAAACTAAAATAGAACCATCAGTTTTTTTAATTTCTAATGAATCATAAATCTTTGGAAGTTCAGACTCTGTGTTAAATTCAACATCAATTACTGGACCGATAATTTGAGAAACTTTACCTGTTATTGTAGACATTATTCTTACTTTAAATTAAATTCTTGAGAAGAGATACAAACACCTCTTATTTTAGGGTGCAAAGGTAATTTATTTCCCTGAAAATGAAAAGTTTTTTAATTATATTATTTTGAAAAAGTGCCAAAAAAAAAGCCTCATCTTAAGATGAGGCTTTTTGAATATTTTAGATTAAAAATTACTCATTAGTAACTTTAATTTCTACTCTTCTGTTGTTAGCTCTTCCTGCTCTAGTATCATTAGAGTCAATTGGATTAGCTGAACCATACCCTTTAGCTGATAATCTTGAAGAATCTATTCCTTTAGAAGTTAAATAATTCATTACAGCTTCAGCTCTCTTTTGAGACAGCCCATCATTGATCTTTTTACTACCAGTACTATCTGTGTGACCACCTACAGCAAATGTCGCTTTTGGGAATTCTTGCATAATTTTAACAATACCATCTAATTTTTCAGAAACACCAGCTTTAAAACTAGATCTTCCTGAGTTAAATAAGATAGTTTTTGCAAACTCACCCATTTTAGCTTCTGCTACTTCAGAAATAACTGGCTCTGGACATCCATTGTTAGATGCAGGACCTGCTTCATTCTTACAGTTATCGTCTTTATCTAATACTCCGTCTCCGTCAGTATCTGGCCAAGGACATCCTCCGTTAGCTTTAGGACCTGCAACAGTAGCACATTTATCATCTTTATCAACTAAACCGTCTCCGTCAGTATCAGGACATCCGTTGTTAGCTTTTGTTCCTTTATCATTAGGACACATATCGTCTTTATCAGCAATTCCATCGCCATCAGCATCAGGACAACCGTTTAATGTAGCTAAACCAGCAACATTTGGACAAGAATCGTCTCCGTCTTTGATACCATCTCCGTCAGAATCTGGACAACCGTTAAATTCTTTTAATCCTGCTACTTCTGGACAAGCATCTTCTTTGTCATAGATTCCGTCACCGTCAGTATCTACACCACCAAATCTAAAAACAACTCCTAAAGAGTGTTGATAATGTGAAGGTACATTGTCAGCAAAAGACTCTTTAGATCCTGATTGGTAAACGATACCTACTGTTTCACTTAACCATACATTGAAACCAAATCCGTAATTAAACATCCCCTCTCCTCTACTATCAAGTGATGAATAACCACCCCCAGCATAGATAAAAGGATTAAAATAAGGAGTTGTACCTCCAAAAATCTTTCCTACTAAACCATCAAGATCATACTTAATGTTAGCATCAAGAGAATAATAGATTAAGTCTGAATCGTTCTTTCTGTTAATTGTTTGAATTTGATTTACAGATGCTGCAAATTGAATGGTGAAACCATCACTTAAGTATTTTTCACCTGTAATTCTTGAAATCATTTGTAAAATATTCCAATCTTGAGTACCGTAGTAATCTTTAAGATGATTAGAAAAATCATTTCCTAATCTCACATCAAGAGCATTAACACCAATACTAAAAGCCCATGGGTTATTTGAATCTTGTGCATTTACGTTACTAAGCGTTACTAACGTAAATAAAGCTATCACAGCTAATTTTAATCGTTTCATTATTAAAAGTTTAAATTAAAAGTTCTTTATATTGAGCAAAAGTAACTTGTTCGTTACTATTTACAAAGACAAATCTACAAAAAGTTATAATAAATACAAGTTTTTATTGCTTATATGACTTGTAATTGCTTTCCAATTTTAATAAATGAGCTAATTGCTTTGTCTAAATGTTCTTTTGTATGAGCTGCAGATAGTTGCACTCTAATTCTTGCTTTTCCTTTTGGGACTACAGGGAAAAAGAAACCGATTACATAAATCCCTTCTTCTAAAAGTTTATTTGCCATTGTCTGAGAAAGCTTAGCATCATACAACATCACTGGCACTATAGCCGCATCAGCGCCTACCAAATCAAACCCAGCTTGTTCCATTTTTTCTCTAAAGTAGTTTGTATTCCATTCAAGTTTATCTCTTAAAGAAGTGTCATTTGACAAAATTTCAAACACCTTTAAAGATGCTCCTACGATTGCTGGAGCTAATGAGTTAGAAAATAAATAGGGCCTTGATCTTTGGCGTAAAATTTCAATAATTTCTTTTTTTCCAGTTGTATAACCCCCCATAGCACCCCCTAAAGCTTTTCCTAAAGTCCCAGTTATGATGTCAATTCTTCCTAAAACATTCTTTAATTCAAGAGTTCCACGACCTGTTGCACCTATAAAGCCTGTTGCATGACATTCATCAATCATAACCAATGCATCATATTTATCAGCTAAATCGCATATCTCATCTAATTTTGCCACGATTCCATCCATTGAAAAAACTCCATCAGTTACAATAATTTTAAAACGATGGTTTTGTTTTGAAGCCTCTATTAACTGTTCTTCTAGCGCTTCCATGTTATTATTTTCATAACGATATCTAGCCGCTTTACATAAACGAACTCCGTCAATAATTGATGCGTGATTTAAACTATCTGAAATGATCGCATCTTCTTTTGACAATAAAGGTTCAAAAACACCTCCATTGGCATCAAAAGCTGCAGCATATAGAATGGTGTCTTCTGTTTGATAAAATTCTGCAATTTTTGCTTCAAGGTTTTTATGAATATCCTGTGTTCCGCAAATAAATCTAACTGAAGACATTCCAAATCCATGGGTGTCCATCGTATCTTTTGCAGCCTGAATAACTTCTGGATTATTAGATAACCCTAAATAGTTGTTTGCGCAAAAATTAATTACTTCTTCGCCTGTAGAAATTTTAATAACAGCATCTTGAGAAGAAGTAATGATGCGTTCTGACTTATACAATCCCGCTTCTTTTATTTCTTCTAATTCTTTTTGTAAATGTTCTTTTATTGCTCCGTACATATGTAATTGTATAAAGTTTTTGATTTGTTTTGAGAGTACAAAAATACTTTAAAATTCTTCTATAGATATTTTTTCATTACTATAAATGAGCACCTTTTTTTTAACTGAATAATTTAAAGACTCTAAAACGCTCCCATAATTCTCTAATTGGAAATGATGTTCTTTTTTTGAAACTCCTGTTTTGTAATCTATAATGGTCACTTTCTTTTCTTTGTCAAATACTAATCTATCTGGAATTACTATTTGATTGTTATGCACAATCTCTCTTTCATTATATACTGTAACATCTTTTGAATAGTACTCTTTTAATTTTGGATGTGAAATAATACTCGAGATAATTTCTTGTAGCTGATTTTTTTCTTCTAAACTTAATTCTCCTTGTTGAATTTGTTTTTCTAAAACAACGGCAACATCTTCTTTGGTAATGACTTCAGATAGTATTTTATGTAGAAAGTTTCCATAGTCTTTGGCTTCACCTCTTTTAGTTCCCCATAACTTAGAAGAATTAGCTAATAAAGTGATGTTGTGATTCTTCCATGGGGTACTTATAAACTCTTCTTGAATTTGACTTGTTAAATCTTGTTTTTCTAAAGGTTCTATATTCACAAAAGACCCAAAAGAATATTCGTTTTTGTCATCATCCCACAAATTATTTTCTTTTAAGAAAGAAATAAAAACTCCCGAATAGTATCTTGGATTTTCTATTCCCTTTTTATCTAATTTTTTTTCAGTAATAATGTGCAATTGTTCAGCTGCTCTGGTCAGAGCAACATATAAAAGATTGAAACTATCTAATTCTAATTCTGTTCGTCTTTCATCATAAATTTCTTTCCCTTGTTTGTTTACATATTGTATTTCCTTTGTTAAAGAAACCATCAATTCTGGAAAATCATTAAAATCATTCTCTAACCAAGTCTTTGGTTTTATATCTGTCTCTTATACACATCTCCGAGCCCACGAGACCGTACTAGAT
>CAJXRR010000005.1 GCA_913060575.1 uncultured Flavobacterium sp. | reverse complement strand
ATCGTAAAGACTTAATGAACACCAGAGTAAAAGTGGAAACTAAAGACGAAATATCTAGAATTAAAGCACTTCAAAAAGAGATTGAACAGCTTAAAAAACTACTTCTTAAAAAGGACCTTGATGCTATGGTAGAAGAATCTTATTTAGAAGTAGCTGCAGAAGATTTAGGCTACAAATCTATTGCTGAATTAAAAAAAAAGTTAAGTATAAAGCCTTAATTAAAACTAAAGAGAAGTCAAAGGGGTTTGCTTCTTTAACTACTATATCTAATTGTTTTGGACTTAAACGTAATGCTTATTACAAGCATAAAGAAAGAGCTGATAGGCGTTTACACCTAGAACAACAGATTATAGATATTGTTAGAAAAAGACGCAAATCTCTTCCTAGAGAAGGTGTGAGAAAACTTGTGAAATCGTTAAATATAGATTTTAATAAAGCCAATATTAAAATTGGCAGAGACACGCTGTTTAATGTACTTAGAAAACACCAAATGTTAACACTTAGAAGGAAAACCAGCGCCAGAACAACCAATTCATATCATCGTTTTTATAAGTACAATAACATTATTAAAGATATAGAAATAACAAGACCTAATCAGGTCTGGGCATCTGATATCACATACATTAGAACCGTAAAAGGATTTTGTTATCTAGCATTAATAACTGATATGTATTCTAGGAAAATAGTGGGTTACGATCTTAGTGATAGCTTGGAACTAAAAGGATGTGTGAGAGCACTAAATAAGGCCATATATCAAGCTAAAAATATTAAAGGACTCATACATCATTCAGATAGAGGAATACAGTATTGTGTATGTAGTCAAATAAAAATGAACTTTTTCGCTCAAAATTTAAGAGCTGTTTCTGCTAATTTAGTTAAAAATTTTGATACTGTTTTTTTCTAGCTTTCAAAGTGCTATTTTTTGTCATTTTTCGTTTTCTTAATTTTCTTTCGGCTGTTCCAAAATATACGTCTGCTGGAGTTACATTTTTCAAAGATTCATGATAGCGTTCATAATTGTAATACTGAACAAATTCTTTCATTTTTTCTTCTAATTGTCCAGGGCTAAAGTAATTATCAAGTTTTACAATGTTTTTCATTGATCTATGATAACGTTCAATTTTGCCCTGAGTTTGAGGATGTAATGGTCTTCCTCTGATATGTTTCATATTTTTCTCTCCGATATAGTCTGCTAACTCGTGTGAGATGTAACAAGACCCATTGTCTGACAACAACCTAGGCATTGATTTTTCATTAACTCCAGAAAATGCAATAGCTGCATCGATTGTATTGGTGACATCTTCTGCTCTCATTGTTGAACAAAGCTTCCATGTAACAATGTAACGACTGTAATCATCCAAAATAGTTGATAAATAATACCAACCCCAACCAAATATTTTGAAATAAGTAAAATCAGTTTGCCACATTTGATTCACGGCAGTTGTTTTATCGTGAAAACTATCCGAAGCACTCATTATTCTAAATGAAGGCGATGATATGAATCCATTTTCCTTTAAAATCCGATAGACACTTGACTCGCTGATATAATAGTTGTAATTATCCGTAATATGCCAAGCAACCTCCCTAGAAGATAACTCAGGCTTTTCTAACGCAATTTCAACTACTTTGTCTCTATCGACGATACTTATCTTATTCCACGTCCCAACTCTCTCTGATTTCTTACGAGCTAGACCTTCAAAGCCTTTTTGGATATATAAATTATACCAATTATAAAAGGTTGTCTTATTGATTTAAAGCTCTTTGAGTGTTCGGTTTATTCCAAGATCAGACTGCTCAACAAGTTGTATTATTTCGTACTTTTCTGATTGACTATAGTGCATATACTTCTCTCTTTTTACTCGTCTCCACGTAAGTTTTTTTTCAGAAACCGAACTTCTAGAGAAAGCTCTACAACCAACTCTTTTAAAGTACCATTCTCACTTTTGAGTTCGTGAACCTCCGATGTGTTAGCTTCTCGCATCGTATCTCCATTTAGCCTGCGCTTTCCTGCTTCCATGAAATCTTTGGACCATTTGTAGTAATTAGCTTGATGGATGCTTTCTTTTCGACACAATTCTGCAATGGTCGTTTCACCACGCATTCCTTCAATAATAATCCTGATTTTGTCTTCTGAATTGTAAGCTTTTCTTGTCTTACGTTTTAAGTCGCTAATTAAAGCACTGGCACTTTTCTTGTTTTTCATCATTTAAGATTTAAAGGTTTGTAAAAATAATAAAACCTATCTCTTATATTAAAGTGATAATTAGTTCACTTTTTGCTGACGTTATACAACGCAGTCAAGAAAAAAGGCTTCGTTCTATAATTTATTATATTAAAACAGAACTTTAAGTATTTATGTTTCGTAACCAAGCATTTTTGAGAACGGCTTGCCAATTAAAATAAATAGAATACCAAGAAAAACTTATTTCTAAATGTATTCAATGTCGAATCGGAATCCAGAAGAACAGAAAAAACCACAAAAAAGACTAGAATATATCGGAAAGAATGTTCGGATTTCGAGAACCGGTGGCTTTGCTGTAAGGAAAACATTTAAGAAAGATGGGGTTGGCAACCCTAAATACAAAACATGGTATCCGTTTGCATAAACGTCTATTTAAGGGTGCCCGAATGGGGTTTCAAAACGGAAATTTTCAATTTATTGGAAGATATTATAGTGGTCCTTTTAATTTTAATGTTTCAAAAACTGGTGTTTCTTCATCCATAAAAAACAAGAGAGGGCTTACAACTTTTTTAAGCCAAATGGCCTTTGTAAGTTCAAATTCATCATTTAGATGGATTACAAATTACACTTCTGAAGAGTCAAATTTTGTGTCATTTTCTATAAAGTTAATCTTAGAAGTAGTTCCTGGGACATTGCTAATGCATACAAATATTTTCATCTCAAAATAAGATTTAAAGTTTTAGTTATGAATTTATTTATTTATAATTTTCCAAAAGTTTATACTGTTCTATAATTGCAGCTTTGAATTCCATTTTTAAATCAGATACTAAATCCATTACACTTGGTGAATTTGAAATAGTAGCAACACCTTGACCTGCCGACCAAATGGTTGCCCAAGCTTTAGCCTCGTCTTTGTTAGCCGTTAACTCTTCTTTAAAATCTACTTTTTCTTTTCTGGCTAACATGTCTTCCGTAATACCTATAGCATTTAGACTGGGTGCTAAAAAGTTTGCAGAAACTCCAGAAACTGCTGCTGTATAAACAATATCATTAGCACCACAATCAATAATCATATCGCGGTAGGCTTTTGGTGCTTTGCTTTCTTTAGTATTTATAAAACGGGTCCCCATATATGCTAAATCAGCTCCCATTTGCATGGCAGAAGCGATGTCTCTTCCGGTACTAATACATCCAGCTAGTAATATGGTTTTTTTGAAGAATTTTTTTATTTCTGACACCAATGGCATCGGATTGATAGTTCCTGCATGGCCACCTGCCCCAGCTGCTACTAATATTAAACCATCTACTCCGGCTTCTGCTGCTTTTTCTGCATGACGCTTTTTAATGACGTCATGAAACACCAACCCCCCATAATTATGGACTGTTTCTACCAATTCTGAGACAGCGCCAAGAGAGGTAATGATTAAAGGAACTTTGTGCTTAACACATAGTGCTAAATCTGCTTCTACTCTTGGGTTAGAATGATGTACAATTATATTAACACCAAAAGGTGATGCTTTTTTCCCTGTTTCTTTTTCAAAAGCAAAAAGTACTGTTTTTATTTCGATAAGCCATTCCTCAAAGCCTTCTGATGTTCTTTGATTTAAAGCGGGAAATGTACCAATAATTCCGTTCTTGCAGCACTCTATTACCAATTGAGGTCCTGAAATTAAAAACATTGGTGCTGCAATTACTGGCAACGATAGTTCTTTAATAAATGATGCTTTACTCATTTTCTATATATTTATTTTAAAGTACTCAAATTGAAAGCGGCTTGACTGCTTTAAACTGCAGCCTGCCTTCGTTAGGATTTGTAATAAAAATCCTTTTTTAAAGTCGTTTTCCTCAAAAAAGATTATCAAGAAAAGCCCTACCCTTGTGTAAACCTCAAAATTACTATTTATTTTTATTAGATAACTTCAAATAATCCAGCAGCACCCATTCCACCACCAACACACATTGTACTTACTACATATCTAGCACCCCTGCGTTTTCCTTCAATTAAAGCATGCGCAACCATTCTAGATCCGCTCATTCCGTATGGGTGTCCAATAGAAATAGCTCCTCCATTTACATTTAATAGATTGTCATCTATACCTAATCTCTCTCTGCAGTATAAAACTTGCACGGCAAAAGCCTCATTGAGTTCCCAAAGCCCGATATCATTAATTGTTAAACCATGTTGTTTTAATAACTTTGGGATTGCGAAAATTGGACCAATACCCATTTCATCTGGCTCACAGCCAGCAACAGCTATCCCTCTATAAATTCCTAAAGGTGTTATATTTTGTTTAGCCGCTAAAGAACTTTCCATTAAAATGCATGCTGAAGCACCGTCTGATAATTGACTGGCATTTCCAGCTGTAATCACGCCACCATCAATAACCGTTCTTAACCCAGAAAGGCCATCCATGTTTGTTGTAGGCCTGTTTCCTTCATCTTTGGATAAAGTAACATCGTGGTATGTAATTTCTTTAGTTTCCTTATTCATTACGCCCATATTGGTTGTGGTTGCAATAATTTCTTGGTCGAATTTACCAGCTTCTTGAGCAGCAGCAGTTCGCATTTGGCTTTGGTAACTATATTCATCTTGTTGTTCTCTTGATATGCCATAACGCTTAGCAACGATCTCTGCAGTTTGAAGCATTGTCATATAAACATTTTTGTGCTGAGCCACTAAGGCTTTATCCACAGCTCTGTAAAAGTTGGCTTTTTCATTTTGCACCAAACTAATAGATTCTAATCCACCACCAATAACAATATTATGACCGTCAGTAATAATTTGTTTTGCAGCTGTTGCAATGGCCATCATTCCAGACGAACATTGTCTATCTATAGTCATTCCACTAACTGTTACAGGTAATCCGCCAGCCAATGCTGCCAATCTTCCGATATTTTGTCCAGAAGTGCCTTGTTGCATAGCACAGCCCATAATAACATCATCAACTTGTTCTGGGTCAATTCCCGCTCTTTTTACAGCTTCACGAATAGCAAAACCTCCTAAAGTTGGTGCTGTTGTATTATTATATACACCTCGGTAAGCCTTACCAATAGGTGTTCTTGCTGTTGAAACAATTACTGCATCTTTCATTTAGTTTATATTTTAATTAGTATTATTTATTCTGAAACTTTCAAAACCAAGGTTGTTCACCGAGTAATCGCATTTGTCCTTTCCTCTTTTTATTCTAACGACTCTGCACCCTTTTAGTTTAGCAATTTGACCAACCAAACTCTCACCAGCGCCAGCCGCTGCAGAAACTAAAACTTTATTGCCTTCCTTAATGATTTAAGCAATCCATGTGGCCTTTGTGCTAATACTATTTACTGATTCTTTAGTTTGATATTTCTCCCTTTATATTAATCATATATTCTTTATATCGCATTTTTCCTCTTTCTGTTAAATGAGGGAAAATCAATGCATAACTCATTTCCAAACCCTCTATTATTGAATAATTTTCGGAGCCTCTAATTTTGTTTTGTGCAAACCAAAAATGACTATTTACCCATATTTGTTCAACTAATTTATCATAAAGACCAGGAAAATCTTCTGGCTCAGGCTTAAAGTACCCCATGCCTATAGAGAGGTAGTTTAAGTTTTTAATGATTTGCATGGACTGGTTTATTTGCTTCTGCATTTCATTTTTTAATATTGGATACGATTGTAAAATATTGTAGGTATCTAAATAAAAGAACATAAATTCTTTTTCAAATTCTAAATATATTCTGGGTATTTCAAGCGCCATTCTTCCTTTATTAATTAAGACACTGGTTTCAGACATTCTTTTGTCTAGATTAATGACCATATACTCACAAACTGCAAAAACTAAATCTTGTTTTGTCGCAAAATGGTAATTAAAATTACTTAAACTAATGGACGCTGATTTTGCGATGTCTTGATTTATGACGTTGGCAATTCCGTATTTATTAAAAAGCTTTATAGTCGCAAGAATAATTTTTTTTTTAGTTGTATTCATAGTGTTATATTTACAAATATAATAACTCTTATATTAATAAAGAAACAATTGTTTGTATATTTAATACTAAAAATATAAATAAATCAATTTAAAATATTAGTTTTACAAAAACATCAATACTTATGAAACTATCTAAAGGCATAAAATTACTCTATGGATTTGGCTTTTCGGCACAGGGAATAAAGGACGGACTCTTTCAAATTTTTTTATTCTTTTATTTTAGTCAAGTATTAGGTTTAGGCGCAGGTCTCACAGGTTTAGCAACCATCATTGCTTTATTTTTTGATGCAATTTCAGACCCTTTAGTTGGCGTTTTATCTGACCGATGGAAATCAGAAAGATGGGGAAGACGCCATGGGTTTATGGTAATTTCAGCAATACCGTTAGGTGTTTTTATTTACTTATTATTTTCACCACCTTCTGATTTAGATCAAGTAGGCTTATTTTTATGGTTAACCACATTTACAATCTTAGTAAGGGTATCACTCACATTATTTCAAGTACCAGGCATGTCTCTTGGTGCAGAATTATCTGTAGATTACAATGAACGAACCTCGATAACAAGCTATCGAGTTATGTTTGTCGCCTTAATGTCAACTTTAATAATTATTATTGGATTTGTAGTGTTTTTTGTACCGTCGGAAAAATACGCAAGAGGTTTGATGAACCCAGAAACTTACCCAAAGTTTGCAATGTTCTGTGGGTTTTTAATCATACTATCTATTATTGTTAGTGCTTTAGGAACAAGAAAAGTGATTCCCTTACTGCCGAAAGCAGCTGAAAATCAGGTGAAATTTAACCTGAAAACCTTTTTTAAAGAAGTGGCAATGATGTTTAGAATGAAATCTTATAGCACTATTATTCTTTACACAATGGTGTTGTATATAGGCATAGGTGTTGGCACGGTTTTTACTACCTATTTTATGGAGTATTATTTTCAATTTACCGAGACTCAAATGGCCTTACTTCCTATTGCATCTGGAATAGGCGGTATCTTAGCACTCTTTTTAGCATCAATATTAGGTGAAAAATTTGATAAAAAAAGAGCTGTCTTATATAGTACAATTGCCTTTAGCATTTTGTTTAGTCTGCCTTATAATTTACGATTATTAGGAATGTTTCCAGAAAACGGAGAGGCATCATTAATTCTAATTTATTTTGTTTGCATATTATTTGCATATATGTTTTTATGGATTGTCTTAAGCATAGTAGGCTCTATGATGGCCGATGTTGTGGATGAGTTTGAATTAAAAACAAACAACAGAAATGAAGGTTTATTCTTCTCTTCTATGTCTTTTGCTTATAAATGCACTGTTGGTTTGGGATATTTTATTGCTGGCGTACTTCTAGAGATTATCGCTTTCCCTAAACAAGTGGGTGTTGAAGATGTGCCTATAAAAGCCATAGAAGGTCTTGGGTTTATTGGCGGGCCGGTTTTAATGTCTACCTACCTAATAGCTATTATCTTTCTTATTGCATATCCAATAAATAAAAAACGTTATAACGAAATAAGAGTCGCTCTTAAAAATAAAAAATAGCGTTTGTTTATTGTCAATTTACAAAAAAAATCTTTTTAGGTAAAACTAACTTTCTCTAAATTATTAACTTATGCTTAATTAAAAAATTAAAGTGATTTTATAAATTGTTTATAAGACAATAGCCCTTTTTTAGTTAGGTATGGATAACATAAGTTAAACAAAGACTCTATCCCTTTTTTTACCAGATTATCTTCACTATTAATAATTCTTGAATTAGCAAACCAAAAATGATTATGTATCCAAATATGACGCATTAATTGATCATAAGATCCCGGATTATCTTCCGGCTCAGGCTTCATCATCCCCATACCAATAGCTAAGTAATTTAAATTCTTAATTATTTGATAAGACTCTTCTATTTGCTTTTGCACTTTTTCATTCAAATCAGGAAACATTTTTAAAATATTTGGAGTATCTAGATAAAAAAAACAAAATCGTTCTTGAAACTCAAAATAACTCTTCGTAATAGTCAGCCCTTGCCCTTCCTTAACAAGGATACTATTTCCATAAACGTTTTTTTGAAGAGTTTCGAACATTAAGTCAAAAACAGCTACAATAAGATCTTTTTTTGCCCCAAAATGGTAATTAAAATTACTCAAACTCATACCTGCTCTTTCTGCAATGTCTTGGTTTCTTACATTAGCAATGCCAGATTCGTTGTAAAGTATTACAGCCGTATTTAATATTTTCTTTTTGGTTTTGTTCATTATCTACAAATTTGAGTAAAAATAAATGAATATCAAAAATATAATGCACATTATATAGTTATTAAAATAATAATTATATATTGCATACTAATTAAATAACAAATATTATAGTTTGAATACCAAATTTATAGTTATAATGAAATATCGCCTTTAAATATGTCCATAAATAAAAAATTAGATGTGGCGGTTATTGGTGCTGGCTTTGCCGGAATAGGTGCTGGCATTAAATTGAAACAAGAGGGCATTGAGTCATTTAAGATTTTTGAACGAAGCAATGATGTTGGAGGTACTTGGAGAGATAACAACTATCCTGGCTGTGCATGTGACATTCCTTCCAACTTATATTCGTATTCTTTTGAACCCAACCCAGAGTGGTCAAGAGCTTTTTCACCCCATAATGAGATTCATGATTACCTGAAGCATTGTGTAAGTAAATATAACATAACAGCATATATACAATTCAGTACAGAGATTCAAAAAATATTTTTTGATGTTCCAAATGGACATTGGGTTATTACAGATACTAATGAAAAAATTTATTTAGCTAGAACAATTATATCTGCTTCTGGCCCCTTAAACCAGCCGCTATACCCTAAAATAAAAGGCATTAATTCTTTTAAAGGAGAATCCTTTCATTCCTTATATTGGAATCATAGTTATGATTTAACAGGCAAAAAGATAGCTATTATTGGCACAGGAGCAAGTGCTATACAATTTATTCCGGAAGTTGCTAAAGAAGCAGCGAAACTAACTGTTTTTCAAAGAACAGCTGCTTGGATTGAGCCAAAGCTTGACAGAGAGAATAGTGAACAAACTAAAAAAAGATTTAGACGCTTTCCTTCGTATCAGAAGTTTTGGAGAGAACTTATTTATTGGTTCTTGGAGCATCGAGGCAGGGCACAGTATGCGCCAAATAAAATAAGAACAAAAAGAAAAGCGGATGCTCTAAAATTTATAGAAGAATCAATTCCTGATTTGAAACTGCGTAAAAAATTAACTCCCAATTACGAAATTGGCTGCAAGCGTATTTTATTATCTAGCAATTATTATCCTGCTTTAAATAAGAAGCATGTTAGCCTGGTAACAGATGCCATTTCAGAAGTTACCAAAAAAGGAATTATTGATAACACTGGAAAATTACACGAAGTTGACGCCATTATATATGGCACTGGCTTTTACACAACAACCTATAAACATTTATATGAAGTAAAAGGAATAAATAATCAATCGCTTTTTGATAAATGGAACAAAGAAGGAGGAGAAGCTTATTATGGTATGACCGTTAACGGGTTTCCAAACTTTGTATTAATGGTTGGACCAAACACAGGTCTAGGACATAATTCCATTGTTCATATGATGGAGTCTCAACTCAATTACATTATGAGTTACTTAAAGTATTTAAATAAAAACCCAAATAGCTATTTAAATGTTAAAGAATCAATTCAAAAAGAATTTAACAAGAAAATTCAAGAACAACTAAAAACAATGATTTGGTCTGATGGTGGTTGTGATAGCTATTATTTAAAAGATAGTAATGGTAAAAACACTTCTATTTGGCCTGGGTCTACAATGTCTTATCGCAAACAAACGAAGCGAATAAATAAAACTGACTACGATATAGTATCAATTGAAACTACTAAAAAAGAAATAATATAAATGGAGCAGTTTGATTTTATGTTTTACGAGTGGGAAAAGAATTTTCCTAATCAACCATTTTTAAATCAACCATTTGGAGATACATGGGAGACTTATACTTGGGGTGAATCAGGCGAAATGGCTCGAAAAATCGCTAGCGCTCTAAAAAGTTTTAATTTACCCAAAGGCGCTCATATTGGATTGATATCAAAAAATTGTAGAGAATGGGTTATCGCAGATATCGCCATTGTTATGGCAGGCTATGTATCAGTACCTTTCTTTGCTAATCTTACTGGAGAGCAACTTCAAGAAGTAATAGAATTAGGCGACGTGAAGGCATTATTTGTCGGAAAAGTAGAAGATTGGGAAAACACAAAACAAAGCGTAAATGAGAACTTACCTGTAATTTCATTTCCCAATTATAAAGGACATTCAATTATAGATAAAGCCTTAAAATGGAAAGATATCATGAATGATTTTGAACCCTTGCAAAAAGTGCATAGGCCATTCATGAATGACATCTGGAGTATCATTTTTACATCAGGCACAACGGGAATACCTAAAGGAGTCGTAATTAATTATAAGGCTATTGAAGAGTCTAAATGGTCGGTATTAGAACTCAATCCAACAAAAACAGACCTTTATGGAGACAATAGATATTTCTCATACCTGCCATTAAACCATATTGCAGAGCGACTAGTTGTAGAATACAATTGCTTTAGATTTGGAGGCGCTATTTACTTTACAGAATCAATAGGTACCTTTTCACAGAATCTTATAGATACTAAGCCAACTATCTTTTTTGCAGTACCGCGAATTTTAACAAAATTTCAGCAAGGCATTTTGACTACAATGTCACAAGCTCATTTAGATACAGTCTTAAGTAATCCTGAACAATCAGAATTTATCAAAAAGAAACTAAGGGCTGCATTAGGATTAGATGAAACAAGGGCGCTTATCTCAGGTGCTGCGCCGTTGTCAGAATCTTTAAAAGAATGGTATACTAGTATTGGTTTACCGATTACTAATGGCTATGGGATGACTGAAAACTGTGCTATTACTACAATACTTTTTCCAGAAGAAAAAAAGCCAGGGTCAGTAGGAAAGGCTCAACCAAGAGTGAAAATTAAAATTGATAGTGAGACCGGGGAAATATTAATGCGAGGACCATTTCTAATGTCAGGCTATTATAAGCGACAAGATTTAACAGATGAATCCATTTCAGAGGGGTGGTTAAGAACTGGAGATCAAGGGCTACTTGATGATGAAGGTTATTTATTTATTACAGGTCGTATAAAAGACACCTTTAAAACAGCAAAAGGTAAGTTTATAGTCCCTGCGAAAAAAGAAGCTCCTTTTACTAAAAGTGAAGTTCTTGAACAAATATGTCTTGTAGGATTAGGTTGTCCACAACCAATGCTTTTGGTGAATTTGTCAGACGTAGGGAAATCAAAAGAAAAGAAAATTTTAGAAAATGAATTAATTCATCTTTTAAAAAATGTTAATTCTGACTTATCAAATTACCAAAAAATATCCACCCTAATTATTAATCATGAGGATTGGAGTGTTGAAAATGGTCTATTAACACCAACGCTCAAAATTAAGCGAAATGCTATTTATCAGAGATATAAAGCTAATTTAATTCAATGGCATGAAAATACCAAACAAATAATCTGGGAATAGAAAATGCTATACACATTTACCATCATCGTCTTATTAACGTTTATGCTGTATTTTACAGTTTACAATAAAGTGAAACTCCCTAAAAATATAGATTCATTAATAAACGAGGTTAAAAACGAAAGACTTCCTGAATTTGTAATAGGAAAAACAGCATTTGTAAATAATACGGGTGTAAAAATAGCCTACGAAATTATTGAAAATAAAAAACCTAACGGAGAGACAATTGTCTTAGTTAGCGGTCACGGACAATCTAAATTAATATGGCCAAGTTATTTTTATCGTCCTTTTTTAGACCAAGGGTACTCTGTTGTAAAATATGACAATAGAGGCTTAGGTGAATCAGATTGGATCATAGATTGGTCAAAAGAAAGCCCTTATACCCTAGAAGATATGGCAACAGATGCAATTGCTATTCTAGATTCCTTGAATATTGAGAAAGCTCATTTTATTGGCATGTCCATGGGTGCTATGATTTCACAGAGAATAGCAATTTCTTACCCAACCCGAATATCAACATTAACATCAGTAATGTCAACTGGTTTTTATGACGATCCAGCATTGGTCACAGTCTCTAAGAGGTTTTACAGCAACATTATTGGAATAACTCTTTTATACGGTAGAAAATTGAAAACAAATTCTCAAAAAATGAAGTTTTTTTTATCCACACAGCGTTTACTGCAAGGAAAAGGAGATAATACTATTAACGATAAAGAAATATTACAAAAAGCATATTTTGAATTAAAAGTAAGAAAAGGGTTTAACTCAAAAGTGAGTAATCAGCACACTTTTGCCATTAAAGCTTCGGGTTCAAGGTATAATGAATTGGAAAGAATAAGAGTACCATGTTTAATAATTCATGGAACTAATGACCCTTTAATAAAGATTGAACATGCTAAAAAATATGCGCAATTAATACCAAATGCTAAAACATTATTCATTAAAAAGATGGGACATGATTTACCAGAAAAATACATCCCAGATATTCATAAATCAATATTCAAAAACTTTAAAAATAAATAAATTAACTAAAACTAAAATTATGAAAGTAAAACAATATCAAAAAGCATCTTTTTTATTGATGGTAATGCTATTCTGCATCTCATTAGTTTCGGCACAAACAACTATAACAGGAACTATTTCCAATCAAGATAACGAACCTATTATAGGAGCTAATATTATTATCAAGGGTACAGCAGCAGGAACAGCTTCGGAACTTGACGGAAAGTTTAGTCTAACTTCTAAACAGGCTTTACCTTGGGATTTAGTCTTTAGCTATACCGGATATAAGTCTAAAACTGTATCTGTGACTAAGGCGAATCAATTAATTTCTGTAGTATTAGAATTAGGAACATCACTTGATGAAATCATTATTTCTGCCTCTAGGAAAGCTGAAAAAATACAAGATGCACCGGCCTCAGTTTCAGTTGTGACAGCAAAGGAAATCAAAAATCAAACGGTTGCTAACCCAATTAGTCTTTTAGAAAATACAGTGGGAGTTTCTATAGACAAACAAGGAGCAGGAAGAACTAATATAACCATGCGTGGAAGCACGGATTTATTTGCAACTTCTGTTTTCGTAATGATGGACTATAGAAGTTTAATTGGTTCTGGTTTAAGTACGTTTGATGCTAACGCAACAACGTTATTGCCAATCGATACAGATAGAGTTGAAGTTGTAAGAGGACCAGGTTCTGCATTATATGGTCCGGGTGTAACTTCTGGTGTAGTTCATTTTTTAACCAAAGACCCTTTTAAATATCCAGGTGGAACCATAGAGTTGAGTGCGGGTAATTTAAATACATTTAAGTCTAATTTTAGATATGCAGACCATAATAAAAATAAAACGTTTGGGTATAAGATTACGGCATTTACAAGTAACTCTGATGAATGGGGTTTAGATCCAAATAACGCTACAGATGCTGCAACAATTGCTCTATTTCAAGATGATATTATTGATCCAGTAGATGGAACTGTTGTAGGGTCTACTGGTGGAAACCTTAATGAAAAAGGAAAATCTTATGGAGGAACGGGCTCGTTATATTTTAGACCAGGGACGTCAGGTTTAAATATTGTAACCACAACCGGTTTTAATTACACTGAAGGCTTGTATTGGAGCTCGCAAGGTGAAGGTTATCAAGCAAATACGGACTTTTATGTTCAAGGTAGAGTAAGTTATAAAGGGTTGTTTGCACAAGCCTATTATAATACTAATAAAGAATCAGATGACCGCTCTAAAAAAGGATTTCTATACAGATCGGGTCAGTTAAGTGCTGTTAATAGAAAGCAATTTGAAGGGCAATTACAATATAATTTTGATGTAGAGTCAATTAAAACAAATTTCACAATTGGTGGAGATTATAGAACAACAGATTTAGATTCAGGAACACGTACGTTTGGGAGGTTTGAAGATGTGGATGATTACGATGTATATGGGGGTTACATTCAAACCAAAACTAATGTTACCGATAAATTAGATTTAGTCTTGGCAGCACGTTACGACGAGTTTTCCGGGATAGAAGAAAGTGCATTTGCACCTCGTGTTGCTTTAGTCTATAAAGCAAATGATAACAATACGTTTAGAGCATCTTATAACTCAGCTTTTGCGCCAAATTCGGCTATCGATCTTTATGCAGATTTATCTATTGGAAATGCTGGTGCATTTGATTTGTGGTTGCACGGTAATAATACTGAGCAAACTTTTAACAATCCGCAAACCACCTATTTTATCCCAGGCTTATCCCCAGGAGCCGGCGTTGGTATGGATGTAGGTACTGCATACGGATTTTTAACTGCTGTTATCGCGGGGCAAATTGCTAATGATCCTACTGGGCCTTTAGCTGGTTTAGCACCACTCCTACCTATTTTAGGAAGTCCAGCTTTTATTTCAGCTATTGCAGGTGCTGGGGCTTATTCAAATGGTGTGCCAATTGATGTAGATGGTAACCTATTAGCACTAGAAGGAACTCCTAAATCTACTTTGAGAGAAGAAACCACTTTTGAAATTGGTTATGTAGGTAAACTTACAGATAAATTGACAGCAAGTTTAGATATCTATAGAGTAAATAAAAAGAATTTTACGGGCTTACGTCAAATAAGTCCATTGGTGGTACTTCCAACTTTAGGTGCTGATGTTAATGCCGTATTAGTGCCAACTTTAACGGCCACATTAATAGGTCTTGGCTTTCCTGCCGATCTTGCAGAGGCTACTGCTCTCGGTGTTGCTGGTGCCTATGCGGGGACTGCCGATGCAATTACAGCACCTGGCGGAACATTACAACCATTAGGGTTAGTAGAAACAGATCAGGCCCCAGATGGAGGTCTACCACATTTAATGTATGGGTATAGAAACTTTGGAGAAGTAACGTATTACGGAGCAGATTTAGGGCTGAACTATTATTTAAATGATAATATAAAATTATTTGGAAATTACTCATGGGTAAGCCAAACATCATTTACTGGTGAGGATATTGGAGAACCAAATTCCACAGATAGATACGACTTAAATTTTTCTCAACATAGAGTGCGCATTGGTGGCAGCTATGAGCCATTCAAAGGTGTTCAAGCGGGTCTAGCTGTAAGGTATAACAGTGAATTCGAATCTTTACTAGGGGTCTACAGTGGTACAGTAGACGCAAGAACATTAGTAGACGCTAATTTAGGATATCAATTTGATAGCGGATTATTCTTCAATTTATCAGTAGATAATCTTTTTGAAAATGAATATAGAACTTTTCCTAGTATGCCAATCATTGGAAGACAATGGTTGTTTACAGCTAGATATACTTTTGGAGGTAAAAAATAATGGATAAATCAATAAAGAATAAAGTCGCTTTTGTAACTGGAGCAGCATTGGGAATTGGTCGTGCTACAGCTATCCTTTTAGCAAAAAAAGGAGCAAAAGTAATGGTGTCTGATATTAATGAAGAAGAAGGTGTTAAAACGACCAGTATCATTAACGATGCCGGTGGTTATGCCAGGTTTTTCAAATTGGATGTATCAAAAAAAGATGATGTCCAAAAGGTTTGTGAAACGATTCATTCAACGGAAGGGTCTTTGGATTTAGCCGTAAATAATGCAGGAATTGCGGGTGGTATTGGACAAATACATGAAATCCCCTTTGAGTCTTGGGAACGCATGATCTCAATTTGTTTATCAGGGGTTTTTTATTGTATGCAAGAGGAATTAAAATGTATGCTACCTAAAGGCTTTGGACGAATTGTAAATGTTTCTTCCTTAGCAGGATTAAATGGATTAGCAACGGCTGGAGATTATGTTGCAGCTAAGCATGGGGTGATTGGATTAACAAAAACTGCAGCACTAGAATATGGCGCTTTTAATGTTCGAGTAAATGCTGTTTGTCCTGGATTTATACAAACAGCTATTATGGACGATGTATCGCAAGAAGTGCAAGACTACATAACACAAGTACGAGTGCCAATGAAACGCATAGGGACAGCTAAAGAAGTAGCAGAAGCTATTGTATGGCTACTAAGTGATTCTTCCTCTTATGTAAACGGAGAAAATCTGCTATTAGATGGCGGTTTTAAGGCAGGATAAGGATTAAAAGAAATAATATAATTAAAGAAACAAAAATGAAAAGATTAGAAGGACAAATAGTAATTATCACAGGAGGGGCTAGAGGTATTGGAGAAGGAATTTGTGAGGTGTTTTGTAAAGAAGGAGCTACGGTAGCATTATGGGATGTAATGGACGGACAACCAACAGCAGATAAAATTAAAGCAAATGGAGGGCGCATCTTTTTTCAAAAAGTAGATGTAACTAATCAGGAATCTGTTGATGAAGCCGTTGCTGAAATTATTGGAAAGTATGGAAAAATAGATGTGCTTATAAATAATGCCGGAGTTATCAGAGATAAATCATTTTTAAAAATGACACGTCAAGAATGGGATACTGTCATGGCCGTTAATGTAGATTCATTATTCGTAACTGCGAAAGCTGTTGTTCCTCATATGAAAGAAGCTAAGTACGGTCGTATCATTTCTGCATCTTCAATCAATGCTTTTATAGGAGCATTCGGACAAACCAATTATTCTGCAAGTAAAGCAGCAATTGTTGGGTTTACGCACTCTTTATGCAGAGAGGTCGGGAAATATAATATTACTGTAAATGCAGTAGCACCCGGGTTTATACAATCTGAAATGACCGATTCAATGCCAGATGAAGTCGTTAAGGCCGGTATTGAAATGATTCCCGTAAAACGCATTGGGACGCCTGAAGACATGGGGTATGCTTATCTGTTTTTAGCTTCTAAAGAAGCAGGTTTTGTTAGTGGCCATACTTTGCATGCAAATGGTGGGTCTTTACCCGTTTAATTAAAAAATAGCCTAAAAAAGAATTATTAAAGTTATGGCAGAAGAGAAATTAACGGATAAAGCATATGCAACTGAAATTCCGCATTTAGAAGATGTAAAAAACTATGTTGGTAAAGAGTTAGGATTGTCCGAATGGCATACTATAACCCAAGAACAAATTAATGATTTTGGAAAAACGACAGATGATAATCAATGGATTCATGTAAATCCAGAATTAGCTGCAAAACATTCGCCCTATAAAAAACCAATTGCTCATGGATTTTTAATCCTCTCTTTGGCGTCAAAATTTTGTTTTGAAACCTTCAAGATACTAGATATTTCAATGGGACTAAATTATGGTTTAGATAAAGTGCGTTTTACTAATGCAGCTCCAGTTGATTCATTAATTAGAGCTAGGGTATCTTTATTAACCGCTGAAGACATACCTGGAGGGTTGCGCTATAAGATGATGCTCGTATTTGAACTAAAAAATCAAGAAAAACCAGCTTGCGTAGCAGAGTTTATCGCTCAAGCCTACGCAGATTCAAATAAATAGAATAATGACAATAAAAAAGCGTGATCATGAAAAACATTTTATAAAGGGTATTTCAAATACAGTATTATTCGAAGTAGAAGATGATATTGCTATTGTAACGTTAAATCGTCCTAATAAATACAATGCGATAAATCAAGATCTAGTAGATGGTTTAAATGAAGCCATTACTAAAGTTAAAAAAAACGAAGACATTCGTGCTATGGTATTAACAGGTGCTGGACGTGGGTTTAGCTCAGGAGCAGATCTAGATACCTTTGGTGTTTTGACGCCAGAAGAAGGAAGCAGACACATTATAGATACCTATCAACCCTTAATGCGCAACTTATGTAATTTAAAAAAACCAATAATAGCTGCTGTTAATGGAACTGCGGCAGGTGTTGGAGCTGTAATAGCTCTCGCTTGTGATTTTAGGGTAATGTCCGAACAAAGCGCTTTATTATATGCGTTTATCAATATAGGTTTAGGACCAGATGGTGGAGCAAGTTGGCTGTTGGCAAGGCAAGTGGGTTATAGTAAAGCATTAGAAATTGCAGTAGAAGGTCAAAAAATTAAAGGTGAAGAGTGCCACAGATTGGGGTTAACAAATAAGTTAGTTTTAGAAGATGAGCTTTTAAACAAAGCTAAAAACTGGGCTCATCGTCTTGCAAAACGACCAACAATCGCCATAGGAATTACTAAAGAAAGTATGTTTCACGCAATGAACCATGACTTATATGAAAACATTACTTATGAGGCTAAGAAGCAAGTTGCTGCTTTTAAAAGTCACGATTTAGTAGAAGGGATCTCAGCATTTAAAGAAAAGCGTTTACCTAAATTCATTGGTAAATAGAATATTAAGGATTCATTAGAATCGGTCCAAGAATAAACATTTAGATAATTTATTTTAATATACAATAAGCAATGGAAACAATGATTGACCATTTAACAGAATTTAGAAAAGAGACTAGTGCTTGGTTGGAAGAAAACTGTCCTGTAAGCATGAGAGGGCAAACTAAAGATATTGCCGAACTTTATTGGGGTGGTCGAAACTCAGACTTTACATCCGAAGATCAAAAAATATGGTTCAAAAGAATGCATGACAAAGGATGGATTGTTCCTTATTGGGATAAAAAATATGGTGGTGGAGGCTTATCACCCCTAGAAAATAAAATTTTAGCTGAAGAAATGACAAGACTAAGGTGCAAGCAACCTTTATTTAGCTTTGGAATTTCCATGTTAGGTCCTGCCCTATTAAAATTTGCCACAGAAGAGCAAAAGGGTCATTATTTAAAAGATATTGTAGATGCCAAAATACGCTGGTGTCAGGGGTATAGTGAGCCTAACGCAGGAAGTGATTTAGCAGGCCTACAGATGAAAGCAGTAGATAAAGGAGACCATTATCTCATTAACGGCTCTAAAATTTGGACCTCTTATGGTGACAATGCTGATTGGATTTTCTGTTTGGTTAGAACAAATACAGAAGTAAAAAAACAAGAAGGCATCAGTTTTTTACTGATTGACATGAATTCTGAAGGTGTAGAAGCAAGACCTATTCAATTAATTAGTGGTAAGTCAGCATTTACAGAAACCTTTTTTGACGACGTGAAAGTACCAAAGGAAAACCTGGTAGGTGAACTTAATAAAGGATGGACCATCGCAAAATATTTGTTAACACATGAACGTCAGATGATCGGTGGTATCGGTGAAGCAGATCAAAAGTTTAGCACAAGAGACGTTGTTGTAGATGCCGTTGGACTTCATAACGGTGTGCTTAATGACTCTATTCTAAGAACAGAATTGGTAACTCATGAAATGAATTTAGCGATTTATGATATGACAATTGAGCGCGCTATTGATGAGGCTAAAGCAGGTAATAACTCTGGCGCAGCATCTTCTTTGTTTAAATATTTTGGGACAGAATTAAATGTAGAAGCAATGGAAATTATTATGACAGCAGGCGGAATGGATGAATTGGCTATAGAGGGCGAAGCTACGAGTAATGGATTTATAGCGAAGCGTTTTTTAAGAAGTAAAGGAAACACTATTGAAGGTGGAACTTCTGAAATACAATTAAATATCATTTCTAAAAATATATTAGGATTACCTTCTAAATAAAAAATTATGGCATTAGTATTAAACGAAGAACAAGCTATGTTAAAAGAATCTGTAAAGGATTTTTTAAACATGAAATCGCCAATATCGGCATTAAGAGAACTAAGAGACACTAATAACCCAGATGGCTTTGACCGCTCTGTTTGGGCCGAAATGGCAGAACTAGGTCTTACAGGACTTAACATCTCTGAAGAATTTGGTGGTCTAGATTTTGGGTATATTGGCCTTGGACAAGCCCTTGAAGAAGCAGGAAGAACGTTAGCAGCATCTCCATTGGTATCTACAGTTTTATTAAGTACAACCGCCATAAATTTATGTGGTAGTGATCCCCAAAAAGCCATGTTATTACCAGAACTGGCAGAGGGAAACTTAATAATGTCATTTGCTCATGAAGAAAAAACACACCACAACCCAACACATGTTGCTACTACAGCAACACTTGACGGGGATTTTTATACAATTAACGGGTCGAAAACTTTTGTTTTGGATGGCCATGTGGCTGATAAATTTGTGGTTGTTGCAAGAGTTTCTGGGGCCGTGAATGATAAAGAAGGAATTCAACTGTTTTTAGTGGATTCCAATAGAGAAGGCATAAAGGTAAATAGAACCATGATGATGGATAATAGAAATGCAGCAAAAGTTAATTTTAGCAATACTTCTATTTCTAAAGAAAACAAAATGAATCTTTCTTGTTTTGAAGATTTAGAAAAAATCTATGCCATTGGCGCTATAGGATTAGCAGCAGAAATGTTAGGAAGTGCTCAAGAATGCTTTGAAAAAACAATAGCTTATTTAAAAGAGAGACAACAATTTGGAGTTGCTATTGGTTCATTTCAAGCATTACAGCACAGAGCGGCTAAAATGTTTATTGATATAGAGCTTTCTAAATCTGTAGTCATAAAAGCATTAAAAGCTATTGATACTAACGAAAATAATCTTACGGAAATAGCTAGTCTGGCAAAAGCAAAACTAGGTCAAACCCTTAAGCTAGTATCTAATGAAGGCATACAAATGCATGGTGGTGTTGGTATGACAGATGACGTTGAGATTGGATTTTTTATTAAAAGAGCACGTGTTGCTCAACAAACTTTAGGGGATTATAATTACCATTTAGATCGTTACGCAAAATTAAGAGGTTATTAAATTATGAAAACCAGCGCGGCAGTTTTACATAAAATGTATTTGGAGCGACCCTATACAACCTCAAGACCTCTCAGAATTGAAGAGGTAGAGTTAGATACACCTGGTTTTAATGAAGTTGTTGTAAAAATAAAAGCAGCCGGCTTATGTCATTCAGATTTGTCCGTAATTAATGGTAATCGCCCAAGACCTCTACCAATGGTATTAGGTCACGAAGCTGCTGGTGTAGTCATAGAATTAGGCGATGGTGTAAAAAAATTAAAGGTTGGCGATCATGTTGTCTTTGCTTTTTTACCATCCTGTGGTGATTGTTCCTATTGTCAAACAGGTCGTGCAGCATTATGTGAACCTGGAGCAGAAGCCAATGGAAAAGGCACACTATTAGGAGGTCATAAACGCATTCATAAAAATAACGAATATATCTATCATCATTTAGGTGTTTCTGGTTTTGCAGCACATGCTGTTGCATCTGTAGATTCTTTAGTAAAAATAGATAAGGAGATTCCTTTTGATATTGCTGCTTTATTTGGGTGTGCGGTTTTAACAGGTGTTGGTGCTGTCGTAAATACAGCGCAATTAAAATTTGGAGATAGTATCTTGATTGTTGGACTTGGAGGTGTAGGATTATCAGCTGTGTTAGGTGCAAAAGCCGCTGGAGCAAGCAAAATAATTGCAGCAGATTTAAATCCTGAAAAAAGAAAAGCAGCATTGGCTTTAGGCGCACACCATACTATAGATTCTTCAAAAGAAGGCGCATTAGAAGTATTGATGAAGCTAACTAATGGTGGTGTGGATATATCTGTTGAATTTGCTGGTGCTATTTCTGCTTTAGACTTCGCCTTTCAGAGTACAAAAAGAGGTGGAACTACAGTTACTGCTGCCTTACCACATCCAGATGCACGATTGCAATTATCACCAGTTATGTTAGTAGGGCAAGAAAAAACTTTAAAAGGTTCTTATTTAGGAAGCTGTGTTCCTTCAAGGGATATTCCGGCCTATATAGAATTATATAAATCGGGTCGTTTGGAGGTTGATAAATTAATTTCTCATACGCTTCATTTAGAAGATATTAATGAAGGTTTTGAAAGATTAGCTTCTGGTGATGCTTTGCGACAAATCATTCTTTTTGACTAATACGATAACAACTTTTAATAATGAATAAAAGCTTATTATTTGACCGTTCTTATGTTAATGGCCAATGGACCAAAGAAGGAACGGCCTCTTTCGAAGTTATGAATCCTGCGAACGGAGAAACTCTAGCAACTGTGGCCGATGGAGATGTTATTATGACCAAAAAAGCGATTGAAGCAGCGGACAGAGCCTTTAAACCCTGGAGTAAAACAACCGCTAAATACCGCGCTTCTATTCTAGAAAAATGGAACGACCTTATTATAGCACACAGTGACGAATTGGCCGATATTATGACTTTAGAGTGCGGTAAACCTCTAGCGGAGAGCAAAGGAGAAGTTGCTTATGGTGCCTCTTTTATAAAGTGGTTTGCAGAAGAAGGTAAACGCATTTATGGAGATGTTATTCCGCCACATACAGAAAACAGAAGAATCGTAGTTATTAAACAACCTATTGGTGTAGTTGCAGCTATGACACCATGGAATTTTCCATTGGCCATGATTACCAGAAAAGTTGGGCCTGCTTTAGCTGCTGGTTGTACAGTAATTATAAGACCAACGTGCGAAGCCCCACTTACAGCATTAGCATTAGTGCATTTAGCAGAACAAGCCGGATTTCCGCCTGGTGTAATTAATATTGTGGTTGGAAGCGACTCTGCAGCGATGGGAAAAGTGTTTTGTGAAAGCGAATTGGTAAAAAAAATATCATTTACAGGCTCTACTAAAATTGGACAAATTTTAATGGCACAAAGTTCAAATAGTTTAAAAAAACTCAGTTTAGAATTGGGAGGTAATGCACCATTTATTGTTTTTGAAGATGCTGATATTGATCAAGCTGTTGCCGGAGCAATGGTTTCAAAATTCAGAAATGCGGGACAAACCTGTGTATGCGTTAATCGCTTTTTAATTCATGAAAAGGTGTATGATGAATTTACTGCTAAACTATGCAAAGCAGTTTCTGAATTAAAAATTGGCAATGGATTAGATGAAGGCGTAAATATTGGGCCTCTGATCAACAAAAATGCGGTTAAAAAAATAACCCAATTTGTAGAAGATGCCAAAGCAAAAGGAGGAACTATTTTAATCGGAGGAAACGCATTAGGTAACTGCTATTTTGAACCAACTGTTATTGGAAATGCATCAAAAGAGATGCTGTTTTCTTCCGAAGAAATTTTTGGACCAATTGCACCTATATATAAATTTTCATCAGATGAACAAGCCATACAAATGGCAAACGATACTATCTATGGGTTAGCATCTTATTTCTATTCTCAAAATGTAGCGCGTTGCTGGAAAGTAGCTGAAGCTTTGGAATATGGAATGGTGGGTATTAATGAAGGTTTAATCTCTACAGAAGTTGCGCCTTTTGGTGGTGTGAAATCTTCAGGGCAAGGAAGAGAAGGTTCTAAATACGGTATTGAAGATTATTTAGAAATAAAATATATGTGTTTTGGAAACATTATTTAATTTAAATTGAAGTAATATGACAGATGGCAAACCAATTCATCGAGACGATTATAAATACTTTCACCCAATAACGACGCGTTGGATGGATAACGACGTTTATGGACATGTAAATAACGTCATCTATTATTCTTATTTTGATACCACTGCCAATCAATATTTGATCGAGCATGGTGGTTTAAATATTCAGAACGCACCAATTGTTGGTTTTGTTGTACATTCTAATTGTAATTACCAATCCCCAATCGCTTATCCAGATAAAATTGAAGCTGGTTTATATGTTAAAAAGTTAGGAAATAGTGCTGTTACTTATGGTGTTGGAATTTTTAAAAAAGGTGAGAATACTGCTTGTGCCTATGGCGAATTTATTCATGTTTTTGTAAATAGAGTAGAAAATAAATCTGTTTCAATACCAGAAAATATCAGGTTGGTTTTAGAAAAATTAGTAAATGAAAATTAATTTGTACTAAAAGAAAAGAGACCTTTTTAAAAAAACAATAACTAGAATTATTTAAATAAAAATTTATGACACCTTTAGAAAAATTTCTTAATCCTCTGCCATTACCTTATGATTTTCAGGAATGGAAAAAATTATCCTATAAGGAACGTGCCAAAAAAGTTTGCCAGACTTGGGCTGTTCAAGGCTATGGTTCGCCACTTTCAGTTGCAATTTTCTATTTAATAAAGATAGTGTTCTATGTTTTAATATTCTTTTGGTTTTGTTCATTTTCAAATGATTTAGGAGGTATTTCTGAATTTTATCTTTGGTGGACAAATCCAGAAGCCTTGGGTAAATTCATTTTTTGGACCGTTCTGATTGAGGTGTTTGGGTTGGGTGGTGCCAGTGGTCCTTTAACAGGCCGATACGCACCTATCATAGGAGGGATTACTTATTTTTTAAGACCAAAAACGATAAAAATCCCATGCTTTACAAAAATCCCATTAATTAAAAATGACAGTCGAAATTGGTTAGATATTACCTTATATCTAGCGCTATTAGTTTCTTTAATACGCGTCTGCATAGCCCCATCAATTGAACCTAACATAGTTTTACCTGTTATTTTACTACTTATTATTTGTGGTATTTTAGATAGAACTATTTATTTGGCCGCTAGAGCAGACATTTATTTACCAATGGCCATATGCTTTATGTTTCCTCTTGAAACTGGCCATGGTTTAAAAATTATTTGGTTTGGAATTTGGTTTTGGGCGGCTTTTTCTAAACTCACACCTAATTTCACATATGCTGTAAGTGTAATGTTGAGCAATAGTATCCTCTTTACTCCTTCTATCTTTGACAACTTCAAAAAGAGTTTATTTAAATCCTATCCTGAAGACCTTCGCCCTAGCCGAAAAGCAAGTTATATGGCTCATTTAGGAACAATCATTGAGTTTGTAATGCCCATACTTTTATTAGTGTTTATAGGCAATTCTGAAATGACATTTTATGCATTAATAGCGCTTACACTTTTCCATATTTTTATTTTTGCCAACTTCCCAATGGGCGTGCCACTTGAATGGAATGTCATTATGGTCTTTGGAGCATGGATGCTATTTTATGGTAATTTAGAGTTTAATCCCATGGAAATAACCTCCCCAATATTAATTATAATATTATTAATTTCATTATTTGTTTTACCCCTTCTAGGGAATTTATTTCCAAAATATATTTCCTTTTTATTATCTATGAGGTATTATGCTGGAACATGGGCCTATAGTGTTTGGTTATTTAAAGGTGATTCTAAGGACGTTCTTGAAAATAAAATTCCTAAAACCTCTAAGGACGTTTTAGTTCAAATGGGAAAACTTTATGAAAATGATTTTGCTGAGGGAATCGTTTCTATGATTCTTGGATTCCGATTAATGCATTTGCCTGGAAGGTTGCTCAATCAATTAATTCCTAAAGCCGTTGATAGTATAGCCGATTATCGCTGGATAGACGGAGAAATGTTAGCTGGAGAGGTAGTGGGTTGGAATTTTGGAGATGGGCATTTACACCATGAAGTTCTATTAAACTCCATTCAAAAACGATGTAATTATGATTCAGGTCAATTGCGCGTTATCATGGTTGAATCACCACAGTTTCATACACAAAATATGGAATACCGTATTTATGATGCCAAAGATGGTTTATTAGAAAAAGGAATAGGCAATACAAAAAAACTAAAAGAGCAGCAGCCCTGGGAAAGCTCAATTATTTAAGTGATTTAATAGTCTAATTATAATTTTAAAAAATGAAAGATACATTGACGATATATTTTGATGAAGGTTGTGGTATTTGTAAAAGGGTTAGAAGTTTTCTTTCTTTTTTTGATTTTCAAAATAAATGCAATTTTTCCTTCGCAAAGGATATGAATTTAGATGAGGCATCAGAGGCTATGCAAAACCGTTATTATGATATGTATTCTTATGATGGTATTAAAATATATTCTGGTTACGATAGTTATATGCAGATTTTTAGAAGATTAATAGTTCCGTTTTATCCTGTTTATTTACTTATGAAATTGAGGATAGTTCGTAAAGTTGGAGAACGTTATTATCGCAAAGTAGCTGATAGCAGAGCTTGTAAGATATAATTAAATTTCAAATCAGTATCCGTTCATCTTTTTGTAAATAAATTGGGTTCAATTCCAAAAAAAAATAAGAGTAGCTTTAGATGCACTATTACTAAAAGAAGTAGGACTAATATCCCACCGAAAGATTCAATTTCACATCAGTATTTAGTTAAGGTTAATCATGAAGATATTGATACATTAAATCCCATAAATAATCTGGTTTATTTGAAATGGGTTAATGATGCTATAGAAAAACATTGGGCAATCCTTGCTAATGACAAAATAAACCGAAAATATTATTGGATTAAAAGGCATTAAAATAGAAAATAAGGGTATTGGTATTTTTTTACTTTCGATTGATTTGAACTAAAAACACATCTATTTAAAAAGTCTGCTAGGTATGTAGGAATACATAATAGTTTAAGTACCTTAGAAAAGCTAAAACCCATGTTAAAGAATATTCTTTAAAAGCATTTTAGAATTGTCTGGAGTATACCATTGAAAGTTAAGCTACACCTCAAAAAAGACAATACTGCATACAAATACGGAGGTACTTGGAAGAAATGACAAATTACACGTGCGCTAATGCATTTAATTCCTTTCTAAAATAGTAATTAATCAAAAAAACGCTTTGTATTTTTTGGCAACGACTTCCGCATCTAATTTTAAATATTTAAGAAACGAGCGTTCGCTGCTATGACCAGAAAATTTCATAGTCACAGAAGCGGGGAGTCCCTTTAGAAATTTATTAGTACAAAAAGAACGACGCGCTGTATGTGAACTTACCAGTTCATATTTTTTAGAAACGAGCTCACGAGTTCCATATTTGCTTACTTTCTGTACTAAAACCTCTTGGTCTATGCCCGCTTTTTTACACAACGGACGTAGGGTTTGATTGAAAACAAACGCATTATAAGTAAGTTTAGGGAGTTCATAATTGTAAGAGCTAGCAATCTCTCGATGCAAATCGCTTAAAGGAATGATGAGTTTTGCTTTGATTCCCGAAGACTTTACTTGAAAGAAAATTAATTGGTCGTCTTGGTAGTTTGCTTTTTTAATCTGGGTTAAATTTTTAAAGCGCATTCCGGTTTCACAAGCAATTAAAAATAAATCACGCGTTTCCTTTTCTTTAGTTGATAAATCTTTAAGTGCATATAGTTGCTGTATTTCATCTTCGGTTAAATAAACTTTATCAGATTCTACTTGTTCTACAACCATATGTTTTAAAGGAAAGCGTGTACATACCTCTTTGTCAAAACACCAATGTAAAAATGCTTTTAGGTTTTTTACATTTTTCCCTACGGTATTCACAGAAAGTCCTTTGTTGCCTTCTTGGTTAATTGCTTCATAGCTTAGGTATTCGTAAAACAGGTCGTAAAAACTATCACTTTCTTGTTTTAAGCAAGAAAATTCTGCGAAACGCCCATACATTACCTCTGTTGCTTTTAAGTGCTTACGGAGTGAATAATTATAGTCTCTATAAACATAACTAGACTGACTCTTTTTTTTAAAGGCTACAAATGCATCAAAATAATACCAGAAAGGTTTTCCGTCTTTCACGTAGGAGGGAAGTTGTGCTTCTTTTTTAATACGTTCTTTAAATTCTTTTGCACTAATTGTTGTCTTTTTATCAATTAGCTCATAAGTGATTTTTTGAAAGGAAGCTTCAAAGTCCTGGAGTCGCTCATTCATTTTTTTTGCTTCGGGAAATGAGCTATGGACTCTCGCTCTCATTTGCTTTTGAATCCACATACTTGGTTTAACTGTAAGACCAGTTGCCATCTTAATACGCAGGTTGTTAAAACGACAAACTAATTGGATGCTCGTAGCATAATTAGCATGTGGGTCTCTAAGATAGAAGCTCGTTTTTCGCATAGCATATGGTTTTATAAGTACAAAAGTACAAAAAAATCGGGGGACTAAACCGGGGACTGTTTTTGCTTAGCAACTTTTGTAAAAATATTATTTTTGGAAATAACTAATTGTTTTACAAGTAGTTAAGTTCTGTTTTTGGGAATAATTTTTTATGCTTAAAAATAATATTTTAAAAACTTATTTTATTGATAATCAATTAATTAAGTGTTTTTATAAGTCCCGTTAGGACTTCCAATAGGTGCAGGAATAGGAATACTGTTAGGATTGATGATAAATAAAAAACACTAATTAGTAATATATTTTTATGCTTTTCGACTGATTAAAACTGCGTACAACAAAGTGTAAAAATAATAAGGGTTTTAGTGCTTAACTTAAAGTTTTGTGCATTTTACAAAGTCCGCAAAATTTACAATTTTGCATGTCTATTTTAAAAGTAAAAATTGTAAATTTCGCTAAGTAATAAACCGAAAAATAAGTATTTCAAACACCCTTACTATTCTTACACAAACCGTTGTGCTTCATTAAAACCAAACGCTAATCAATGATAAAATTCTTTAGGAAAATTAGACAAAAGCTACTCTCTGAAAATAAATTTAGTAAATATCTGATTTACGCAATTGGAGAGATTATCCTTGTCGTAATTGGAATTTTAATTGCTTTGCAACTTAACACCTCAAAAGAAAATAGGGAAAAATCTGATTTAGGCTATAAGTATTTAAGCGAAATGAAACAAGAGGTTCAAGGTGACCTATTTATATTAGATGGTCGTATTAGAATATTGAAAAAAAGCATTAAAAACCAAGAAGCAGCCTTAAATACGAAAAGCATAGCCACTCTACCTTTAGACAGTGTTTTAATGATAATGCATCGACCAAATATAGGAGGTTTTGAAATTAGCGAGTTAACATTTAATAAAATGAAAAATCTGGGACTTACTGAATTGTCTAATAATGATAGTTTAAACTTAAAGATAAACACCTATTACAATAAATATTTAGCATTTTTCAAAAAGGCCATAACTTTCACTATTGAAAAATATCATGAATATTCATATTATTTAGATTATGCTCAGGAATCAATCGATTATTCGCATAAAGACTATGAGTTTCCTTCTCTGTATAATCAATCAAAGCAATCTCTAGATAGTGTTAATAGAATAAATAGGATAAAGTATATCACCTCATTAAAAGGAAGAAATCTAATTT
Organism: uncultured Flavobacterium sp.; assembly: GCA_913060575.1. Classification (GTDB taxonomy): domain Bacteria; phylum Bacteroidota; class Bacteroidia; order Flavobacteriales; family Flavobacteriaceae; genus Polaribacter. The sequence continues at coordinate 9,996 of CAJXRR010000005.1, read as the reverse complement.
TAGATGATTTAGACAGAAAAAGATATGCCTTAAGAACTTTAAATCGAATGCTAGAAGAATCGGTAACATTATTAAAATCTATCTATCAGGATTTAAAAATACAAAACCCACAAATAGAGCCTTTACCATTGTTACCATCAGAAATAGATTTTAAAGAGATTAAAGTTTCAAAAGAAAAATTAAAAACTTATACAGGTAAATACCTAACAAAATTAAAAGATACATTAAATGTTATTCTAGAAGACAAGCATCTTTATATAGGTTCTGATGATTCTGATACCGTTCAAATTTTCCCATATGCTGAAGACAAATTTTTTACGGAAGATTTTTTTGGACAAATAGAGTTTAATAAAGAAAATGGCATAGTCATAAGCTTTACTCTCGAAAATAATGGAAAATTTGATTATAAAAAACTAGATTAAATTAATACGACTAAAAAATAACGAAAGAACAACACCGTTTATAATTCATTGCTAGTGCTAGCCTACCCTTCGACAAGCTCAGGGCATTGCTTACGAAAATCCTCACTTCGAAAGGCTGAGTGACCAACGGATTTTCTGCCTGCTTGTCTGCATTCAGGTTCGTTTGTGTTTGCTAAATTAGTTGCTGACAACTATAAACACTTACTTTATAACTTAGTGTAAATTCTATTATATGATAAAAGGACTTTATGAAACACATTTGTTTGTTGAAAATCTAGAACGATCTATTGAATTTTATACCAACAAAATGGAATTAAAACAATGTCGTTTTAACAACCAAAGACGTACCGCTTTTTTCTGGATTGGAGAGGATAAAAAATTCATGCTAGGTTTGTGGGAAAAACCTAAAGAACAAATAGATGTTAGACATTATGCTTTTGAATGTGATCCAGATTGGATTCTAAATGAATCTGTAAATTTTTTAAAATCTAGAAACATCAAATACTGGAATTTTTTAAATAATAAAACCGATGGACCAATGGTTTTTGTTTGGATGCCAGCGATCTCAATATACTTTAATGATCCAGACGGACATGAATTAGAATTTATTGGTGTTTTAGATGGAGAATCTAAATCTGATGAAGAAAAACGTGTGGTTACTTATGAAGAGTGGCTAACGATAAAAGAGGAATAAAAAATAACAAAATCATAATTTCACATTTAACAAATTTCAATCATTATGAAACATAGAATTATACTAGTAACGATGTTGTTATTTAGTTCGGTTGTGTCTCCCTTATTTGCTCAACATGACGGTTTTATCAAAGACTATTTAGAGCGGTTGGAAAATTCTCGAAAGTATTTAATTCTTGTGGCAGAAACAATGCCAGAGACCAACTATAATTTTAAAGCCACACCAGAATCATTGAGTTTTGCTGAAAATCTAATGCACATAGGATTTGCGATAGATTGGCATAGTCAGTCATTATTAGGTGGACGAGTAGCTAGAGTTTGGAAAACTGATACAATTTATAAGGTTGCCAAGAAGTCTAAAGTAGAAATGATTTCAACAATTAATAAAACTTTTGATGAAGCCATAAAATTAATTGGAAAATTTGATGCTACTCAATTTGAAGACGAATTAGACTATTTTGGATTGAACAGAAACAAGCGACAAATTTTCTTATTACTTGCAGATCATATAACACATCATAGAGGGCAAATGCTTGTCTATATGAGATTAAATGGACTTGTGCCACCTAGATACGTTTTGTTTCAATAGCGCAGTAAATCATTAGATATTCCATTCAGTTTGTATTTGCTAAATTAGGAGATTAGAATACAAAATTTATTATTAAACAAACCATTACCTATACTTATACTTATGAAATTTATAAAACCGTTTATTATAGTATGCCTTTTAGTCTTTCTAACAGGATGTGACAAAGAAATTGAAGAAGGAGTGATGAAAAGTGATCTTTCAAAAGATGTAGAAATGGTCACAGATCTTGGTAATATTATCATTCGCCTTTCAGATGAAACCCCAATTCATCGTAATAATTTTATCAAATTAGTAAATCAAAATTTTTATGATAGTGTTGCATTTCATCGAGTGATTGAAAATTTTGTTATTCAAGCTGGAAATCCAACTACTAAGCCTTCTGAAGAATACAAAGGGGATGGTGACCCTAAATTGTCTTACACAATTGAATCTGAAATAAATGATAAACTATTTCACAAACGAGGTGCACTTGGAGCGGCAAGAACTGGAGGAATTTCCAATCGAAAACGTTTGTCTAGCGGACTGCAATTTTATATTGTTCAAAGAGGTGTTTATGTGGATAGTACTTTAAACAAAACTCTAGAAAGAATTAATAAACAGTTGGCATATAATACTGTTGTGAATAGCTCAGGAATTATTGATGATATTGATGCTTTTACAAGTTTTAGAGAAGAACTTTCCTTAAAAACCGAGAAAGAGTATACTAAAAATGATACGATACAACTCAATTCTTTATATTCTAAGGTCGAGTTATATAAAATTGATTCTTTAGCGGAGGTTGCATATGAAAATATGACGAAAAAATATGATTTTCCGGAAGGTAGGCGTGAGGTATATAAAACGATAGGGGGAACACCACATTTAGATCAGAATTATACTGTTTTTGGACAGGTTGTAAAAGGAATGGATGTAGTGGATAGTATTGCAGTTGTAAAAACAAATGATGCAGGAAAACCAATCAAAGATGTACGAATAATATCAGTTAAAATGATTGAAAGAGAGTAGTATTAAAATTCCAATTAACTAATGATAAAATTCTTTCGTAAAATCCGATTTGACCTTATGGGGAAAAATAATACAAGTAAGTACTTAAAATATGCAATTGGTGAGGTTGTTCTGGTAGTTGTTGGAATCTTGATAGCACTATCAATTAGTAATTGGAATGAGAATCGTAAGCTTACCAATACAATGAAAAGTGTTTACTCTATTATTCAAAGCGATTTATTATCTGATATTGATGTAATTGAGAAAGTACTAGTCAGTAGTCAAATTAGGGATACTATATTCAAAAAAGTAATTGACAAAAAGATAACATATGAGGATTATTTAAAATGTAATCTATGTATTAGAATTCTTGGTGGGTACCCAGATATTAAATTAAAAACCAAAGGATTAAAATTATTAGAGCAAAATAGTACGATTCTTAATTCATATCAGAATACTCTTTCAATTAATATCAATGATTTTTATTCTTATTTTACAACTGAGATAGGAGTAGCGTTACAAGAAGTTGATTTAGATTACACAGAAAATCGTTCATATTTTAAAAATAATATGGCTTGGTTTGAAGATTATGAAAATGGAAAAATGAATGAAGAATTCATAAAATATGCTCTCACATCTTTTGACTATAGAAATAGAGTTATTTCATTTTATAGTCTTTACTATGATTCTTACTTAAAATATTTAAGAGAATATAAAAAAGAAGCTATTAAGCTTATTGCAAAAATTAACAAGGAAATAAAAGAATAATAAAAAAAACCTCTTATTTAATTTTTTTGTTCTTTGTATAGATGTAAAATATTTAAAACTTATACTCACTCAAAGATTTCGGAAACTTCTCAGGATTTGCAGCCAAGTGATAACGAGGATCTTCAATGTCTTCTTCAATTACTTGGTGAAAAATAGGACTCGCTTTGTATAATAATATTTTACAATCAGCACTTAGATGTTTTAAAGTAATTTTTTTCCCTGCAGCTTGGTATTTTTCAACCAAAACAAAAATAGCTTCTAATGCAGAATGATCAGAAACTCGAGATTCTACAAAGTCTATTTCTACAGCATCAGGATCATTTTTTACATCAAACTTATCGTTAAAAGCAGAAATACTTCCAAAGAATAACGGTCCCCAGATTTCATACACCTTAGTTCCATCTTCTTTGATGCGTTTTCTAGCCCTAATACGTCTTGCGTTTTCCCAAGAGAATACTAATGCACTTACAATAACTCCTGCAATTACCGCAATAGCTAAATCAAAAATTACGGTTAATCCAGAAACCAATACCAAGACAATTAAATCAGCTTTAGGAATTTTATTCATAATTCTAAAACTAGACCAAGCAAAGGTTCCAACAACAACCATAAACATTACCCCAACCAAGGCCGCAATAGGAACTTGCTCTATATAAGAAGAAGCAAATAAGATGAAAATCAATAACATAACAGCCGCTGTAATACCAGACAAACGACCTCTACCGCCACCTTTAATATTGATAATAGATTGTCCAATCATTGCACAACCACCCATACCGCCAAACAGACCAGTTACAATGTTAGCTCCACCTTGCGCCATGCATTCACGGTTTGAGTTTCCACGAGTCTCTGTTAAATCATCTACTAAATTTAAGGTCATTAAAGATTCAATCAATCCAATAGCTGCTAGAATTAAAGCATAAGGAAAGATGAATTTTAAGGTTGAGAAATTTAAAGGAATTTTAGAAAAAGTTTCTAAAACAGGTACAGGTAAACCGCCTTTTAAACCTTCTCCACCGCCATCTCTAATAAATGAACCAACAGTAGCGACATCTAAATTTGAAAAGATAACGATTCCTGCTACTACTAATATGGCAATTAAAGCTTCAGGTAATTTTTTAGTTGCTTTAATTTTTGGCAAACCCCACATGATTAACATAGTCAAACCTACTAAGCCAATCATCATATATAAATTCTGACCGTCTAGCCAAACTTTTTCACCTCTAACGGTGGTTTTAAACATGCCTAATTGTGATAAGAAAATTACAATGGCTAAACCATTTACAAACCCCATCATTACAGGGTGTGGAATTAAACGAACAAATTTTCCAAGCTTTAAAACTCCAGCTAGCATTTGAATAATTCCCATCAGAATAACCGTTAAGAAAAGGTAGTATAAACCTAAGTTTTCACTTTCTGCTCCCATGGCATTTCCTTCACTTACCAAACTAACCATTACTACAGCAAGTGCCCCAGTTGCTCCAGAAATCATACCGGGTCTTCCACCAAAAATTGAAGTAATCAAACCCACCATAAATGCTGCATACAAGCCAACAAGCGGATCTACACCAGCTACAAATGCAAAAGCAACAGCTTCTGGAACCAGAGCTAAAGCGACTGTGATTCCTGATAGAATATCATTTTGAGCATTTTTTACTCTTTTTCTAACGAATGCATTCATAGTATTTGGACTTTTTTAGAAGTCGGCAAAGATAGAAGAATAAATGAAACTTGTACCGAGTACTTTTTATTAAATTTTGATCTTAAAATAACTAATAACTAGAAGGTTACTTTTGATAATAAGTTTCAAAAACTAAATGAATATTAGCATACGTATCTTCCAATGCTTTTTTAGATTCTTCAGTATTTTTAAATGCTGCTATGGTAATTCCCTCTTCTAATTGTGGTGTTAAAACTTCATCAATTGTAGCTTCCATTTGATACCAATGAGTTTCCTTTAATCGAGCTTCTTTATTATGGAAGAAAATATGATAGGTCGTCAATAAAAAATCGTGTAATTTGAGTTGAGAAATTCCACATTCTTCTTCAACTTCTCTAACAGCAGTTTCTTCAATACTTTCTCCTTTTTCAATTCTGCCTTTTGGTAAATCCCACTTATTTCCTCTAAAAATAAACAGGAATTCTTTTTTTTTATTTAAGACCAAACCACCGGCAGCACTAATGACTTTAAAGTGATCTTTAAAGTTATCCCAACATTCTTGAAGATCAACACAGAACAAAGCAACACCATCCAATCTTCCTTTTTTTAGCTTATGAATGATTTCTGGAATTGAAGTGCTTTTATAATTTAGAAGTTCAAAATCACTTTCCATAAATAAAGAATCTGTCAAAATAATAGGCCTATCATTGATAAAAACTTTATACATTTGCGAATATGATTTTACACAAAGATACAGCAAAAAAAACAGCTGAATTATTACTAAAAGTGAAGGCTATTAAACTAAGCCCTTCTGAACCATTTACTTGGGCTTCAGGATGGAAGTCTCCAATCTATTGCGATAATAGAATTACACTTTCGTATCCGGCTGTTCGTGTGTTTCTGAAAGAAGAAATTGCTAAAATAGTTGAGTTACAATATGGCAAACCAGATGTAATTGCTGGAGTTGCTACTGGAGCAATTGCAATTGGTATTTTGGTAGCTCAAGAATTAGGTGTCCCTTTTATTTATGTGAGACCAGAACCTAAAAGTCACGGTCGTAAGAATCAAATTGAAGGCTATTTAGAAAGCGGACAGAATGTAGTTGTCATTGAAGATTTAATCAGCACAGGGAAAAGTAGTTTAAATGCAGTGGAAGCACTAAAAGAAGCAGGGGCTGTTGTGAAAGGAATGGTTGCTATTTTCTCTTATGGTTTTGATATCGCTTCGGATAATTTTAAAAACAGTAATGTTTCTTTAACAACCTTAAGTAATTACGCTCATTTATTGGAGCAAGCTGTTGATAGTCAATACATCGCAGAAAAAGAATTAGATACATTATCAGACTGGAGAAAAGATCCAGGAAATTGGAAATTTTAAGACATGAATATAGAAGGAACCAAAGTAAACGTTAATAAATCTGCAAAAGAAGCCTATGAGTTTTTTATGGCTTTAGAAAACTTTGAACAATTGATGCCAGAGAGTACTCAAAAATTTGAAGTTGATGGCAATTCTTTTTTGTTTGCTTTAAAAGGAATGCCAGAAATACGATTAGTTTTAGGAGATTCTGTAGAATATTCTAAGGTAAGTTTGGGAGCGGCAAGTAGTAAGTTGTCTTTTACTTTAACAGCAAACATAGAAAGTGTTTCTGATAACTCTAGTGATGTTCAATTGCAATTTGAAGGAGACTTTAACCCAATGATGGCAATGATGGTAAAGAAGCCATTAACAAGTTTTATTGATACACTTACAGAGAACATTGCTAAACTTTAGCAAAAGAAATCTCTTTAATTCCAAATTCAATAATAGCATCATCTTCTAGTTGAATTTGTAGATTTCCAAATTTAGAAACACCTACAATCATTCCCATAAAGAATTCATTTTTCTTTTTATCAATAAATGTAGTTGGAATTTCTTTTTTGTATAAAGCGTTATGATATTCTTTATGCGTATCAGAAAAGCTACCTTTTTCTATAGTGTTAATTCTGTATTTTATGTTATCAACAATAGCAACTAAAAGCGATTCCAAATTAATCTCTTTTTTTAAAATGATCTTTAAAGAGCTCGCATTTGTTAGTTCTTTAGGGAAATTTTCTTGATTTACATTTAAACCAATTCCAATGATAGTATTCTTAATCATTTCTTGTTTAAGTGTAGTTTCAATAAGAATTCCACAGATCTTTTGATTTGCTGACATTATGTCGTTAGGCCACTTAATGCTTAAGTTAGGAACTGACAACATTTTAAGACTATCATAGATGGCTAATGAGATAGCAAAATTCAAATACGCTTGCTGTTTTATTTGGAGTGATTTTAAAGTAGTGTAAGTACTGAAAGTCAAGTTTTTATAAGGTTCTGAGACCCAATGATTGTTCATTTGGCCACGTCCAGAAGTTTGATCATTTGTGGTAACAACGGTATAATCATCCAGCATAGAATTCATAGCCAATTCTTTTAAAAAAGAATTAGTAGAGTTGGTGGCACTAAGTTTGATTAATCTCAAGTGTTAAAGAAAGCGTAAACTAATTTAATAGTACGCAATATAGTCGCAAAAAAATAATAACTTTGTTTAAAATTAAAAAAATTTAATGGCGAAAAAACCAGTTAGTGCAGATGATCTAATATCTGTAATCATAAAGGGTATTGATGATGTAAAAGGAGAAGACATCCAATTATTAGACTTAAGAGAAATAGAGAATACTGTGTGCGATTATTTTATTATCTGCTCAGGAAATTCAAATACACAAGTAAATGCAATAACTGGATCTGTTCAGAAAGTAGTTAGCAAAGAACTTAAAGATAAACCATGGCATATAGAAGGTCAGAATAACTCAGAATGGGTTTTGATGGACTATGTGAATGTGGTAGTGCATGTTTTTCAAAAACAAGTAAGAGAATTCTATGATATAGAAAGTCTTTGGGGTGATGCCAAAATAACTGAAATTAATCCAGCATAATAAAAAAATAGATGAGCGAAAAGAATAAAAACACAACACCAAATGCACCAAAGTTCAAGTTCAATATGTATTGGATTTACGGTGCAATTTTTGTTGTAGTTATTGGGATTAGTTTTTTAAACGATGCTTCTTTTTCTACAAAGAAAATATCTACCAATCAATTTTTTAAAATTTTAGAAACAAATGATGTTGGTAAAATTTTAATAATTAACAAGAACATAGCTGAGGTATACATAAAAAAGGAAGCAGAAACAAAAGCAGAATATAAAACTCAAGTTTCTTCTCCTCTACGTGGAAAAGGATCACCATTGTTTCAATATGATTTTGGTGACTTACAGAATTTTGAGAATAAATTAAATCAATACAAACTAAATGATAATTTAGATTTTGATATAGATTCTGATGCAAGAGGAAGTTTCTTTGAATCTATTATTGGGTTTTTACCATTCATTCTATTGATTGCAATCTGGATTTTCTTCATGAGAAGAATGTCTGGCGGTGCTGGTGGAGGAGGTGGCGGTGGCCAGATTTTCAATATTGGAAAATCGAAAGCAAAGCTATTTGATAAAGACACCAATGTGAAAACTACATTTGAAAATGTAGCCGGTTTAGAAGGAGCAAAAGAAGAAGTTCAAGAAATTGTTGATTTCCTAAAAAATCCAGAAAAATATACAGCTCTAGGTGGTAAAATTCCTAAGGGAGCTTTATTAGTTGGGCCTCCAGGAACCGGAAAAACCTTATTAGCAAAAGCCGTTGCAGGTGAAGCAGAAGTTCCTTTCTTTTCACTTTCAGGTTCAGATTTTGTTGAAATGTTTGTAGGTGTTGGGGCTTCTAGAGTTCGAGACTTATTTAAACAAGCAGCTCAAAAATCGCCTTCAATTATTTTTATTGACGAGATTGATGCGATTGGTAGAGCTCGTGGAAAAAATAGTATGACAGGTGGAAATGATGAACGTGAAAACACATTAAACCAATTATTAACAGAAATGGATGGTTTTGGTACAGATGTTAATGTGATTGTTTTAGCTGCTACAAACAGAGCAGATGTTTTAGATAAAGCATTAATGAGAGCAGGACGTTTTGATAGACAGATCTATGTTGACTTACCAGATATCAAAGAAAGAAAAGAAATTTTTGAGGTACATATAAAGCCTTTAAAGCTTGGTGAAGATGTTAAGATTGGATTTTTAGCACAACAAACTCCTGGTTTCTCGGGAGCTGATATTGCTAACATGTGTAATGAAGCTGCTTTAATTGCAGCAAGAGGGAATAAAAAAGCGATTGAACATCAAGATTTCTTAGATGCAGTTGATAGAATTGTTGGAGGTTTAGAAAAGAAAAATAAAGTAATTACTCCTAAAGAGAAAAAAACAATTGCTTTTCATGAAGCAGGTCATGCAACTGTTAGTTGGATGTTAGAACATGCTGCACCTTTAGTTAAAGTAACAATCGTTCCTAGAGGTCAAAGTTTAGGAGCTGCATGGTATTTGCCAGCAGAGAGAATGATTGTTCAAACAGAACAAATGTTAGATGAAATGTGTGCTACCTTAGGAGGAAGAGCAGCAGAAAAAATAATCTTTGATAAAATTTCAACAGGAGCATTAAGTGATCTTGAGAAAGTTACCAAACAAGCCAGAGCAATGGTTACCGTATATGGTTTAAATGATAAAGTTGGTAATATCACGTACTATGATTCTTCAGGTAATGATGCTTTTGTAAAGCCTTACAGTGAAAATACTGCTAAGACCATCGATGAAGAGATTTCTAAAATGATAGAATTACAGTATCAAAGAGCGATTGAAATTCTTTCTCATAATAAAGAAAAACTTACAACTCTAGCAGAATTACTGTTAGAAAAAGAAGTTATTTTTAAAGACGATCTTTTAAAGATTTTTGGAGAAAGACCTTTTGAAGATGAAGTTATAG
>CAJXRR010000004.1 GCA_913060575.1 uncultured Flavobacterium sp. | reverse complement strand
TGAGCATATAAATTACCTTTTTGTATCATTAGAATTGTTTCTTCAAAACCATATTTAGAAAAGTATTGTAAGTATAAAAAAACACCGCAAGCAGTTGCTAGAATAGAAATCACAAAACCAATAGAAATTTCTTTTTTTATAATTCCCATGAATTTAGCTTTTGAATCATGTGATGAGCTGTTAAATCAAATTGAACCGGTACAATAGAAACGAAACCATTTTCTAGTGCCCAAATATCTGTATCTTCTCCTTTGTCTTTATTAACAAACTCGCCAGATAACCAATAATATTCTTTTCCAAACGGACTCTTGCGCTTATCAAAGTCTTCTCGCCAATAGCCATTGGCTTGTCTACAAATTTTAATCCCTTTTATATGCTCCTTTTTTAATCTTGGAATATTTACATTTAAGACAGTTGCTTCTGGAATACCATTTTTTAGAGCACTTAGTGTAATTCTCTTCACAAACTCTATTCCTTGTTTAAAATCTGCTTGATAGTTAAAATCTAGCAGTGAAAACCCAATGGCTGGAACTCCTTCAATTCCTGCTTCAACTGCGGCACTCATGGTTCCAGAGTATATAACATTAATAGATGAATTAGCTCCATGATTAATTCCAGAAACGCATAAGTCTGGTTTGCGGTTCAGAATTTCATTTATGGCCATCTTTACACAATCTGCAGGAGTACCAGAGCAACTGTATTCAATTTGCGGTCCATCATCTATTGTTATTGGGTTACAATGCAACACATTATCTACGGTAATTGCATGCCCCATTCCGCTTTGTGGTCTGTCTGGAGCAACTACAACAACATCTCCTATTTTATTCATAATTTGAATTAATGCTCTAATACCAGGAGCAGTAATACCATCATCATTTGTTACTAAAATTAAAGGTCTCTTTTTTGCCATTTTTTGTAAGATTTCACACAAATGTAAGGCAATTTATACGAACATTTTTTTAACATTTTGTAAAGAAGGTCTCAACAGTTTTTTAAGTAATATTGTAGTGTTAGTGTCATTTAGTAGTTACCAATGAATTATAAAAATAAGATTCACTAGATGTTAATTTAGAATTCACCAATAAAAAAACGAACAAACAGCATCTAGAAAATCAAGACTATCTATCTCAATTATTTGACATCATTTTAGTACATTAGCTAATCATCATTTTTGAAATTAAAATTAAGAACAAAAAAATTACAGAAGATTTATGAAGACGAAACTATTCATCCCCTTTTTAGCACTTTGTTTACTTTTAAGCAATGTCAGTTTTGCAAATCCAACAGATAAAAAAAGTCCAGATCCAGAAAAAGACAAAGTTTTAATTTCTGTCTTAAATTATATGCTTACTCGTGGACATTATGTTGAGAAAGATTTAAATGATGATTTTTCCGCATCGGTATTTACAAGTTTTATTGATGGATTAGACCCGTCAAAAAGATACTTTACCGAGAAAGATATCAAAGAATTTTCCAGATATAAATACCAAATCGATAATCAATTAAAAGAGTCTGATATTACTTTTTATAACTTGGTTTATGGTCGTTTTTTAGATAAGATTAAAACTGCTAAAAATTATTATGGCGCTATCCTAAAAAAACCATTTAATTATAAGAAAGATGAAATCATTGATTTAGATTATAAGAAAATGGAATATGCTACTTCTGAAAATCAATTAATTGATTACTGGAGAAAGCAACTAAAATTACAAACTATTTCCAAAATTCAAGATCAAGAATCTTTAGAGGAAGAAAAACATAAGAAAGATAAATCTTATAAGAGAAAATCTTTTACAACCATAGAAAAAGAAGCAAGAGCTGAAGTAATGAAGTCTATGGATGATTTATACATTCGTATCGAAGAATTAGAGCACAGAGATTGGTTTTCTACTTTTTTAAATAGTGTAGTTGGAGCTTTTGATCCTCACACCACTTATATGGCACCCAGCATCAAAGAAAGTTTTGATCAAGACATGTCTGGTAAGTTAGAAGGAATTGGCGCTCGTCTAGAAAAGAAAGGAATTTATACACGAGTTGTAGAACTTGTCTCAGGTGGGCCAGCTTGGAAACAAGCAGAATTAGAAGAGGGAGATATTATTCTAAAAGTTGCTCAAGAAAATGAAGAGCCTGTAGATATTGTTGGAATGCGTTTAGATGATGCTATTAAGTTTATTAAAGGCCCAAAAGACACCAAGGTTGCTCTAACAGTTAAAAAGAAATTAGATGGCTCTACCAGAGTTATCACAATCACAAGAGATTTAGTTCAATTAGATGAAACCTTTGTAAAATCATCTGTAGTAGAAAAAAATGGTAAAAAATATGGCATTATAGATTTACCAAAATTCTATATCAGTTTTGGAGATCAAAATTTTAGAGATTCTGCTAAAGACATGGAACAAGAAATTGATCGTCTTAAAGAAGAAAATGTTGAAGGTTTAATCATCGATTTAAGAAACAATGGAGGTGGTTCTTTAGAAACTGCTATAAAAATCGCTGGTTTGTTTGTAGATCAAGGTCCTATTGTACAAGTAAGGTATAGAGGAGAAGCGCCTGTTATTAAAAACGATGTAGATACTAAAATTCAATGGAGTGGTTCTTTGGTGGTTTTAGTCAACGAATTATCTGCTTCTGCTTCTGAAATTTTTGCAGCTGCTATGCAAGATTACAATCGAGCTGTTATTTTAGGAGGAAATCAAACACATGGTAAAGGAACAGTTCAAAATATATTACCTATCAATCAGTTTTATCCAAATTACGAGAAAGAATTGGGTTTCATAAAAATGACCATTCAAAAATTCTATAGAATTAATGGTGGATCTACCCAGGTTGAAGGTGTTTATTCTGATATCGCAATGCCAACAAGGTTTAGCTATATGAAGTATGGAGAACGTGATATTGAAGGTGCTTTAAAATGGGATAAAGTTGCAAAAGCAAACTATAACCAAGTAAATTCTTACAGCAACTTCTCCGATGTTGTTACTAAGAGTGTAGAAAGAATTAATAAAGACCCTAAATTTCAATTGATTGATGAATATGCGAAATGGTTAAAAAAAGAACAAGACGATTCTACCTATTCTTTAAACTACAATCAGTACAGTGAAGATTTAAAGCAAAGAGAAAAATTTGCTGAAAAATTCTCTTCCGTTTTTAAATATGAATCTGGATTGGCTTTTAATTCTCCTAAATATGAAATTCCTCTTTTTAACGAGAATCAAGATTTAAAAGAAAAAAGAAATGCATGGCATAAGAATTTAGCTAAAGACATGTATATTTCTGAAGCGTTAAATGTTTTAAGTCAGTTAAAATTAAGAATTCCACAAGAGATCGTAAAGAATTAAAAACAGTTAATTTATATGCTAAAAGACCTGATAAGTTTGTGTAACCTATCAGGTTTTTTACATTTGTAGCAATGTCAAACAAATCAACATCACTTTCTCAACTAGCAATCCGAAAATTTAAACAAAATAAAATTGGATTGATCAGCTTTTGGTTTGTTGTTTTCTGTGGATTTATAGCCGTATTTGGTTATCTCGTTGCACCTGATAATAGTGAGAATGCAAATCAAATGCATATCGAAATCCACTCTAAAAAGCCCGGTTTTTCAGTTGAAATGTTAACAATTCCAAATAAAGAATCATCTAATCAATCTTGGATGAATAAACTCTTTATGGGGACAAAAATCACCAATACAGAAATTCCTATTAGATCGTATCAATTAAAAGGTGATGTATTAGAATATGTCAACTATGATGATGGCTTAACAAAGTCAATTCCTCTCAGTTTGATTCATAATAATACTTCAAAATACATTCAAAAGAAAACCTTCTATTTTGGAACCGACAAATACGGAAGAGATTTACTGAGTAGATTAATCGTGGGGACACGAATTTCATTTTTCATCGGTTTTATTGCGGTTTTTATTTCCTTATTCATCGGTATTTCTATAGGAGCAATTGCAGGATATTTTGGCGGAAAAGTAGATGCATTTATCATGTGGATCATTAATATCACTTGGTCAATACCTACTTTATTATTAGTCATTGCAATAACATTAGCTTTGGGCAAAGGTTATTGGCAAGTTTTTATTGCCGTTGGATTAACCATGTGGGTAGAAGTTGCCAGAGTAGTACGAGGGCAGGTTTTAACTACCAAACAACAACAATATGTAGAAGCTGCTAAAGCTTTAGGCTATTCTAATTTTAGAATTATTTTCAGACATATCTTACCCAATATTATGGCACCCGTCATTGTAATTTCTGCAGCTAATTTTGCAGCTGCCATTTTAATAGAAAGCGGATTAAGTTTCTTAGGAATAGGTGCACAACCTCCTACTCCTTCTTGGGGCGCAATTATTAAAAATCATTACAATTATATCATTTTAGGAAAACCTTATTTAGCCGTTATTCCAGGGTTGGCAATAATGAGTCTTGTAATGGCTTTTATGTTAATTGGAAATACTTTACGTGATGCGTTAGATGTGAAAACTTAGGTTATTTATTTAAGATACTACCTAAATATCTTCTTGAAGTTCTTATTTTTGTTTTCTTAATTTCTTATATGAGTTACCAAGTAGAATTTGCAACCAAATGGTCTGACTTTGATCCAAACCGACATATGCGCCATACAGCTTATAATGATTATGCGGCAGAAGTTCGAATTCGCTATTTTACACATGCCGGATTTCCAGTAGATGAAATTTCTAAAGACAATATTGGTCCAATTTTATTTACAGAACACACTTCATTTAGAAAAGAAATTCATTCGGGAGAAAATATTATTGTCAATGCAAAATTATCGGCTCTAAATGATGACAAAAGCAGATGGAAAATGCGTCATGAAATCTTTAACGAGTCAGGAAAAGTCGCAGCAATTATTGATGTGTATGGCGCTTGGATTGATTTAGAGAAAAGAAAATTAGCTGTATTACCTTCAAAATACGATACTTTATTAGATGGATTGGATAAAACCGAAGATTTTGAATTGATTAAATCGAAGAGAAACTAATTTTATTTCTCTAAATCAATTACAATTTTACCTTTTACTTTTCTATCCATCATATCTTCTAATGCTTTCGGAGCATCGTCTAAAGAATAGGTAGCATCTATATGAGGTTTTATGTCTCCTTTCGCAAACCAAGTCAATAATTGATGAATATTTTGTAAACTTTTCTGTGGTTCTTTTTGTGCAAATACACCCCAAAAAACACCAACAATATCAGCTCCTTTTAATAGCGGTAAATTAAGAGGAATCTTAGGGATTTGTCCGTTAGCAAAACCAATTACCAAATGTCTTCCTTTCCAGGCGATGGATCGAAATGCTTGTTCAGAGAAATCTCCACCAACAGGATCGTAAATCACATCCACTCCTTTTCCGTTGGTTAATTCTTTCACCCGCTCTTTTAAATTCTCTGTTGTATAATTTATAGTTTCATCTGCACCAAATTCTTTGCATAAAGCTAGTTTTTCATCTGTAGAAGCTGCTGCAATCACCTTTGCTCCCATCAATTTTGAAAGTTCTACCGCTGTAATTCCGACTCCTCCTGATGCACCCAATACCAAAACGGTTTCTCCTTCTTGTAATTTTGCTCTGTCTTTTAATGCATGAAACGATGTTCCGTAGGCTAATAAAAATGCGGAGGCATTCACCATCGACATTCCACTGGGTTTTGGGAAACAATCTTTAGCAGGAATAATTGCTTTTTCTGCGAAACCACCAAACGGAATAAAACCAACAACTTCATCGCCAATTTGAAAACCTTTTACTTCTTCACCAACGGCTTCAATAATTCCGGCAACATCACTTCCTGGTGAAAATGGAAATGGAGGTTTAAATTGATACTTCCCTTGTATGATTAATGTATCTGGGAAATTGACACTACACGCTTTTACAGTGATTAACAATTCTCCTTTTTTGGGTGAAGGATTCTCTACTTCTTGATAAGTTAATGAAGAGGGCAATCCGAATTGGTTACAAACAAT
This sequence comes from uncultured Flavobacterium sp., assembly GCA_913060575.1. GTDB lineage: Bacteria > Bacteroidota > Bacteroidia > Flavobacteriales > Flavobacteriaceae > Polaribacter. The sequence goes on along the minus strand of CAJXRR010000004.1, from coordinate 34,403 downwards.
GGCTTTCATAAATAGTATTTGGATTCTAAAAATACATCCAAAATCTAGAATAAAAAAAGCTTCTTGAAAAATCAAGAAGCTTTTTTATTTTGTACAGGTACTTCGACAATGCTCAGCATAAACTCAGAGACTCCCTTCGATTTCAGTTCTACTAGCTCACTGCAAACGCTCAGGGTAAACTTCTCGTCTCTATTTTTTTTTAATAACTTTTCTAAAAAGCAAAAACTCCTTGAATCATCAAGGAGCTTTCTCTTATTGTACAGGCGGAGAGACTCGAACTCTCACACCTCGCGGCACTAGATCCTAAGTCTAGCGTGTCTACCAATTCCACCACGCCTGCAACTAAACTGAACTATTTTTCAGCATTCGGAGTGCAAATATAAGCATTCGTCTCAAATCGCAAAGCCAATTCTTAGGAATTTTAGTATTTTTGATCTCTAGTAAAAACAAATCATGTCAGACGTAAAAAAATACATAGAAGCGCACAAAGATCGTTTCATCAATGAACTCATTGAACTTTTAAAAATTCCTTCTGTTAGTGCAGATTCTGCCTTTAATCAGGATGTTTTAAATACGGCTGATGCCGTTAAAGAAAGCCTAGAAAAAGCAGGGTGTGATTTTGTAGAAATATGCGAAACTCCTGGTTACCCAATAGTTTATGCAGAAAAAATTATTGCTAAAAATTTACCTACCATTTTGGTATATGGTCACTATGATGTGCAACCAGCTGATCCTTTACATTTATGGGACTCTCCAGCTTTTGAACCGATCATCAAGAAAACCGACATTCATCCTGAAGGCGCTATTTTTGCACGTGGTGCATGTGATGATAAAGGTCAGATGTACATGCATGTAAAAGCAATGGAATATATGACGGCTACAGGAAATCTTCCTTGTAATGTAAAATTTATGATTGAAGGTGAAGAAGAAGTTGGATCAGAAAGTTTAGGTTGGTTTGTAAAACAAAATCAAGAAAAACTAGCAAATGATGTCATCTTAATTTCTGATACTGGAATGATTGCCAATGATATTCCTTCTATTACTACAGGATTGCGTGGTCTGAGTTATGTGGAAGTGGAAGTTACAGGTCCGAACAGGGATTTACATTCTGGATTGTATGGTGGCGCAGTTGCCAACCCAATTAATATTTTAACACAAATGATTGCTTCTTTACATGATGAAAATAATCATATCACCATTCCTGGTTTTTACGATAAAGTTGAAGAATTATCAAGAACAGAACGTGATGAAATGGGTAAAGCTCCATTTTCTCAAGAAGCATACAATAAAGCTCTTGATATTGAAGAAGAACATGGTGAAAAAGGTTACACAACCAATGAAAGAAATTCAATCAGGCCAACACTAGATGTCAACGGAATTTGGGGTGGCTATACTGGTGAAGGTGCTAAAACTGTGATAGCTTCAAAAGCCTATGCAAAAATATCGATGCGTTTGGTTCCTAATCAAGATTGGCATGAAATCACCGATTTGTTTGTAAAACATTTTGAAAGTATAGCTCCAAAATCTGTTACTGTAAAAGTAACTCCACATCATGGAGGTCAAGGATATGTAACTCCAATTGATAACATCGCTTATCAAGCAGCAAGCAAAGCTTATGAGGCTACCTTTGGAAAAACACCTATCCCGCAAAGAAGCGGAGGAAGTATTCCTATAGTTTCTTTATTTGAAGACGAATTAAAAAGTAAAACGATATTAATGGGGTTTGGCTTAGATAGTGATGCAATTCACTCACCAAACGAACATTTCGGAATTTTCAACTACTTAAAGGGAATAGAAACCATTCCGTATTTCTATAAATACTTCACAGAATTATCTAAATAAAGAAAGCCGCTTCTAGCGGCTTTTTTTTTGTCTTTAAGAAGAAAATATTTATCTCTAAATAATATTAAAAATAATTACTTAACAAATTTTTAACTCTACGTTTGTAGAATTAAAATAATTTGCTCTATATTTGTAGAGCATAAAATAAGAATATGATCCAATTATCAAAATCAGAAGAACAACTAATGCAATATTTATGGAAGCGAAATAAAGCTTTTATGAAAGATTTATTAGGTGATTTCCCAAATCCTAAGCCTGCTACAACTACGGTTGCTACTTTATTAAAAAGAATGGCTGATAAAGGATTTGTTTCTTATAAGACGATTGGAAAATCAAGAGAATATTTCCCATTGGTAAAAAAATCAGATTATTTTTCTAAGCATGTAAACAGCTTAATTAAGAATTTCTTTAACGACTCTGCGAGTCAATTTGCTTCCTTTTTTACAAAAGAAACAGATTTAACAAATGATGAATTAGAAGAATTACGCAAGATTATAGACAATCAAATTAAAGAGAACAAAAAATGATTTTATATCTAGTGAAATCTGGGCTTTGTTTAGCTATTCTATTAGCATTCTATCATTTAGTATTAGAACGCGAAAAGATGCATCAATTCAATCGATTCTATTTATTAGGAAGTGTGTTATTTTCATTCTTAGCTCCTAGTTATATTATTTACATTGAAACAAAAGCAACAATTAAAACATCTATAAATTATCTTGAAGATTCGATCTACATACAACCAAAAATGTTTGAAGAATATATAAACTTAGAAAATGGACTTTACTTGCTATATTTTATTGTTTCTCTAGTTTTTTTAATCCGTTTCATTACCAATTTATATCACATTATTAAAAAAATAAGAGTCAATGAGATTATTAAAGATGAGCATGCAAAATTTGTTACTGTAGCGGATAAAATTCTACCTCATACATTTTGGAATTACATCTTCATAAATAAAGAAGATTACTCTAATCAAAAAATAGAAAAAGAGCTTTTTACCCATGAATTGGCTCATGTAACTCAAAAACATACCATTGATGTTTTGATTTTAGAAATGCTACAAATTCTATTTTGGTTTAATCCTCTTTTCTTTTTGTTGAAGAAAGCCGTACAATTAAATCACGAATTTTTAGCTGATGATAAAGTCATATCATCGCATAACAATATATCTAGGTACCAATATCTTTTATTAAATAAAGCTGCCTGGAAAAACGAATATTACTTGGCCAGTAATTTGAATTATTCACTTACTAAAAAAAGATTATTAATGATGACAACAACAAATTCTAGAACTAACATCTTACTTAAGAAGTTAGCCATCTTACCTTTATTAACTGGTTTACTATTTGTATTTGCAAATCGCATAGAAGCACAAACAACAAAGAAAAAACCTCAAGTTATTGAAGTAAAACAAGTAGAAAAAGGCATTACAAAAGCTGAAATGAAAGAATATCAAGATTTTATGAAAGGAGTTGATAAAAACTCAATCTTAAAACTCAAGGATGTTAAAAGAATTGGGGTTTTGTATAAAAAAATGTCTAAGGCACAAAAAAAGACAGTTACTAACATTTACGAATTTTTACCTCCTCCTCCACCTCCAAGAAAGCTAAAAGAGGTGAAGGAAATAAAAAAACCTAAAGCGCCAAAAGTTAGTAAAAAAGCAATTGATATTATAGAAATCAAGGAAGTTGAAATTCCTTTGAAAAAAAAGAAAGATTGGGAAAAAGTTGAAAAACTGATAGGCGATCCTAATTTTGAAGAAAAGGAAATAGAAGAAGAAACAGAAGTTGAAGAAGTAGTTGAAGTAGTTGACCTCATAGGAAATGTTACTCTTCTTAAAAATGAAAGAAGAGAAATAATTGAAGAAGAAATAGAAAATAATGAGCTTTTGGAAGTTGAGTTGAAAGAATATGATACTATTACTTATTATATTAATGGGAAAAAAGTATCAGAGAAAAAAGCTAAAAAACTAATGGGATCTCCTAAGAAGATTAAAAACATTAACATTGTCAAAGGGAAAAAAGGAAAAGGTAACATCTATATTTTTTCAAAATAATATTAAAGACATCTATTTTTACTAAAAGTCGATTCAAATGAATCGGCTTTTAACTTTCTATTAAGAAACAAATTAGCTTCTAGAACGTTGTAATAAGATAACCTATCTTTAAAACAATCCCTGTGCTAAAAAAATTCTTCTTGCTTTGTTCTGGTGTAGACCAAAAACTCATTGATAATTGCTCTAACGGTGAACAAAATAAATACGTAGGTATTGGCGCTACTGTTTTCTTTACAGCGGTAATGGCCACTTTGGCTGCTAGTTATGCCTTATTCACTGTCTTTGACAATATTTTTACATCCATTTTCTTTGGGTTAATTTGGGGTTTACTCATTTTTAATTTAGATCGATTTATCGTTTCTACGATTAAAAAAAACGATTCAAAGTGGAAAGAATTATTACAAGCAACTCCAAGAATTATCTTGGCTGTCATCATTGCTATGGTGATTTCAAAACCATTAGAATTAAAAATATTTGAAAAAGAAATCAATCAAGTTTTATTGACTGAGAAGAATCAAATGACACTTGAGAATAAAGATCAACTAGCTAAACAATTTGAACCTGAAATAATAGTATTAAACAATGGAATCGCTAATCTTAAAAAAGAAATTTCTGATAAAGAAGAAAGTGTAAACGATTTGTATGAAACTTATATATCTGAAGCTGAAGGAAGAAAAGGAACGTTATTATTAGGAAAAGGACCCGTTTATAAAGAAAAAAGAGACAAACATGATGCTGCCTTACAAGAACTCTCTATCTTAAAAAAAGACAATACTCAAAAGATTAAAAATAGTGAGAATGCCATTACGCAATTACAACTTGATCAGAAAAAAGCAATCTTAAAAACACAACCAATCATTACTAATTTTGATGGTTTTATGGCTAGAATTAATGCTTTAGGAAAACTACCTTGGCTTCCATCTTTCTTTATCTTTTTATTGTTTTTAGCGATTGAAACATCTCCTATATTTGCCAAATTAGTTTCTCCAAAAGGCGAATATGATTTCAAGTTAGAAGATGAAGAAACCGCTGTAAAAACTTGGGTAGAACAACAAAAACATCAAAGAAATCAGCTATTAAATGCTGATGTTATAATTAATGAAAAAGTTTATAAAGATATCCAAGTAGATGAAGATGTGTATGCCTACAAACGTCAAAAAGCTAAGGAATTAATGCAAGATCAGGCAGATGCTTTTTATAAAAAGCAGAAAGGATTATTGTAATTGAATGTCATTATAAGGAATCTAAGTTAGAGCGCAGTTGAAAACAAATAAAGAAGTAATCTACTATCTAAAAAAGATGATTGATAAAAGATGGTTTCGAGAACCTCAACCATCTTAACTTAATGATCAAGATTATGGTGACTGAGGCTCTCGAAGTCACCTCTGGTAAATATATTTACACTGAATAAAGTGAGTAAATGACAAGATATTACTCCTTCTCAGACATTTTTTTGACATAATCGGTAATAATTACAATTTGGGTAGGCCCTACTTTGCCTTCTATATAATTGGCATTTTCATGATCTAAAGAAATTCTTCTTACTGCTGTGCCTTGTTTAGCAACCATGCTAGATCCTTTTACTTTTAAATCTTTAATTAAAACAACAGAATCTCCTGCTTGCAAAATGGCTCCGTTGGCATCTCTATGAATTATTTTTTCATTTTCATCTAAATGCTCTCCTGTTTCTTTAGCAAAACGTAAATCCTCTTCCTCTAAATACAACATATCTAAGAGATCTTGAGGCCAACCTTCTTTTCTTAAACGAGATAACATTCGCCAAGCAATTATCTTTACAGACCTAAACTCAGACCACATACTATCATTTAAACATCGCCAATGATTAGCATCGGTAGTTTCTGGATTTTCAATTTGACCAATACAAACATCACAAGCTAATAAACTTCCATCTACTCCACCTGTTGAAGTTGGCGGAATCTCATACACTTCTAAATTATTTTGTGAAGTACATAATTCGCATTGATTTCCACTTCTACTTTGTAATTCTTCTAATAATGTCATACGATTAATTTGTTTGGTAAATGTATTATTATTTAACTTCCAAAGAAGTGAATTTAAAAGTATTTCCATCAAAAAGACCTTTATCACTTAACTTTAAAGATGGGATTACTAGCAAAGCCATAAAAGATAATGACATAAACGGTGCCTTTAAAGTACTACCCATTTCTTTAGCTAAAGCATCTAATACTGCATAAGATTTTCCAATAATTTCTGCTGGCTGGTCACTCATAATTCCTGCTACTGGTAAAGCAACTACTTTTTCACTAGATTCATTTACAATACAAATTCCGCCTTTGTTTTCAATTAATACATTAACCGCTTTACAAATCATTTCATCCGAAGCTCCAACTGCAATAATATTATGAGAATCGTGCCCAACAGAACTAGCAATCGCTCCAGTTTTTAATCCAAAATTTTTGATAAATGCAATAGAGGGTTCAGAATTCTGATAACGATTTACCACGGTCATTTTTAAAATATCATCTGTTGTATTAGAAACTAAATTTCCATCTACTTTCAAAGCATCACAAACAATTTCATTGGTTACCAATTCTCCATCTAAAACTTCAATTACGCGAATCTTATTTGAATTGGAAAGGAATTTAAAATCTGCAACAATTTTCTTATCAACATTAAAATTATTTAAGACTTCAAACTCTATATGTTTCACAAAAGAAGTGCCATTTTCGGCAACCAATTTTCCATTGATAAAAGTTTGTTTCACATTAAAGTTTTCTAAATCTTCAACCACAATAAAATCAGCATCGTCTCCTTCTTGCAATAACCCAACATCTAAATTATAGTGTTTTACAGGATTCACACAAGCCGCTTGTAAGATTTTAAAAACATCCATTCCTTTTGCAACGGCTCTTTGACATAATTGATTCATATGGCCTAATAATAAATCATCTGGATGTTTATCATCAGAACAAAACATCATGTTTTCAAAATGCTCAGGTAATAAATCAATTAAGGCTTCAAAATTCTTTGCGGCACTTCCTTCTCTTATGATGACTTTCATTCCTTTCTGCAACTTTTCTGAAGCTTCTTCATAGGTAAAGCACTCGTGATCTGTTGAAATTCCGGCAGAAATATATTTGGTAACAGCTTCGCCTTGTAAACCAGGAGCATGACCATCTACAGGTTTATTATAATGTTTGGCCCAAGCTATTTTTTTCATCACTTCTTCATCGTCAAATAAAACTCCAGGATAATTCATCATTTCAGCTAAATATTTAATCGCTGGATTTGCCATCATTTTTTGAATATCATCAGAATCGATAATTGCACCTGCACTTTCAAAAGAGGTTGCTGGAACACAAGACGGTGCGCCAAAATTAAATTTCAAGGGGACTTTACTTCCGTTTTCAATCATAAAATCAACACCTTTTACTCCTAAAACATTGGCAATCTCATGCGGATCAGAAACTGTAGCAACAGTTCCATGAACAACCGCAATTTTTGCAAATTCTGACGGAACCAACATAGAGCTTTCAATGTGAATATGCGCATCAACAAAGCCTGGTAAAATATAATTTTCTATAGAATGATTTGATTTTCGGATCGATATAATCTTACCATTAGAGATTTTAATTTCACCTTTAAAAACCTTTCTATTTAGAATATCGACAATGTTACCTTTTATAATCATATGGCAAAACTAAGAAGAAACTTACTTATCTTTAAGCACTTTATTAAAAATCAATTTCAAATGATACGCAAAATTCTACTATTCGTACTAATTTTTTCTTTTTCAATTATAGCCTTTTCTCAAAAAAAAGAGGAAACTAAAAAAGCTACTTGGGACGTAAATAATCCTCATAAGGATTGGAAATACAAAAACTTTAACCTAAAAACAGATGAAGGAACTTGGATGAACTTAGATGTTAGTCCTGATGGAAAAACAATTGTTTTTGATATGCTGGGAGATATTTATACGATGCCTATTTCTGGAGGAAAAGCAACTGCCTTAAGAACTGGATTAGCCTATGAAGTTCAACCTAGATTTAGTCCCGACGGAAAATACATTTCTTTTACTAGCGATTTAGAAGGCGGAAATAATATTTGGGTAATGACTGCTGATGGAAAAAATGCAAAATCAATTACCAAAGAAAAATTCAGATTGTTAAACAATGCCGTTTGGACGCCAGATGGAAAGTCGATCATTGCAAGAAAGCATTACACTTCTCAACGTTCTGTTGGCGCAGGAGAGATGTGGCAATATTCATTTTCTGGAAGTGCTGGTTTGCAATTAACTAAAAGAAAAAATGACCAGCAAGATGTAAATGATCCTTCTGTATCACCCGATGGAAAATATTTATACTATTCAGAAGACATGTATCCTGGCGGATATTTTCAATACAATAAAGACCCAAATAGTCAGATATATGCCATTAAACGATATGATTTTTCTACTGGAAAAACTATAACAGTTACAGGTGGACCAGGAGGTGCAGCGAGGCCTGTAGTTTCTAAAGATGGAAAATCATTAGCATTTGTAAAAAGAATTCGTGAAAAAACGGTTTTATACATTCATAATTTAGAAACTGGTGAAGAAACTCCAATTTACTTTGATTTGGATAAAGATCAGCAAGAGGCTTGGGCTGTTTTTGGTGTCTATCCTTATTTTAGTTGGATGCCTAACAATGAAGATATCGTTTTTTGGAGTGCTGGTAAAATTCACACCATAAATGTAGCTTCAAAAATTGTTAGAAACATTCCTTTTGAGATTGATGCTAAAATTAAACTTGCTGAAACTCACAATGTAAAAAGAAAAGTGTTTTCAGAAACGTTTACTTCAAAAATGATAAAAGACGCTAAAACTTCTCCTGATGGAAAAACACTAGTATTTACATCATTAGGTCAGATTTACAAAAAAAGTTTGCCAGATGGAACTCCAACTAGAGTAACCAATTTAACTGATTTTGAAGCGGATGCTAGCTTCTCTCCTGATGGAAAATCTATTTTATTTGTTACTTGGAATGATGAAAATCTAGGAAGCATTCATTCAATAAATTTAGACGGTACAGGATTAAAGAAACTAACTTCCGAAAAAGGAATCTATAGAACTCCAGTTTATGACAGATCTGGAAGTAAAATTGCTTACAGAAAAGAAAGCGGTAATGGGGATCAAGGTTTTGATTTCACAAAAGAAACTGGAATCTACATCATGAGTTATACAGGTACGTATCCAAAAAGAATCTCAGAATCTGGAGAATTTCCTATGTTTTCTTATGACAATCAACGTGTATTCTTCCAAACTGGAGGATCTTTCTTTGGAAACTTAACTAAAAAATTAAAAAGTGTAAACTTAGATGGAAAAGACGAAAAAAGTCATTTTACTTCTAAACTTGCCAATAGAATTGCACCAAGTCCTGATAATAAATGGGTAGCTATTATTCATTTACATAAAGTATATGTGGCGCCATTTGTACACAACGGAAAAGAGATTAATATTGATGCAAATACTAAGTCTTTCAAAGTAGAAAGCTTATCTAAAGAAGCGGGAATTAATTTACATTGGTCTTCTTCAAACAAAAAAGTTCATTGGACTTTGGGTGATGAGTATTTTACGAAAAATGTAATCAATAATACAACCGATCCTTTTGCAAAAACAAATTTAGATACAGCAGAAGCAACAGGAATCAAAATTAATTTAGAAGTAAAATCAGATATCCCAGAAGGAAGAGTTGCTTTTACCAATGCTAGATTAATTACGATGGATAATGATAAAGTTATCGAAAACGGAACCATTATCGTATATCAAAATAAAATTGAGAGAATTGGTAAATCGAGTTCTGTAACGGTTCCTGCAGATGCCAAAGTTTATGACATGAAAGGCAAAACCATTATGCCTGGAATTGTAGATGTACATGCACATGTTGGTGCTTTTAGAAATGGATTAAGCACTCAAAAACATTGGCAATTTTATGCAAACTTAGCTTTTGGTGTCACTACTTCTCACGATCCGTCGGTTCATACCCAAGCAGCTTTTACCTTAGAAGAATTACAGAAAAGTGGAAAAACAGTCGGACCAAGATTATTTTCTACTGGATTTATTTTATATGGAGCTGAGGGAGATTTTAAAGCCGTTGTAAACAATTTAGAAGATGCCCGTTTTGCTATAGCTAGAACGAAAGCTTTTGGAGCGAAATCTGTAAAAAGTTACAATCAACCGAGAAGAGAACAACGTCAGCAAATTATGCAAGCTGCTAAAGAATTAGGAGTTAATGTAGTTCCAGAAGGAGGCTCAAACTTCTACTCTAATATGAGTATGATTTTTGACGGTCATACGGGAATTGAGCATAATATTCCTGTAAATCCAGTGTATAAAGATGTATTATCATTGTGGAAAAATAGTAAAACTGGCTATACACCAACCTTAATTGTAAATTATGGAGGAATGAATGGAGAAATGTTTTTCTATGAAGAAAGCAATGTTTGGGAGAACGAAACTTTATTAAAATATACCCCAAGATATGTGGTTGATACAAGATCTCGTCATCGAATTAAAATTCCACAAAAAGAATATGAAAATGGACATATTTTAACTTCAAAAACAGTAACAGATTTATCAAAATTAGGTGTAAAAGTAAATTTAGGAGCACATGGACAACTACAAGGTTTAGGTGCTCATTGGGAATTATGGATGCTACAACAAGGAGGGATGTCTAACCTAGAAGCTTTAAAAGCAGCAACAATTAATGGCGCTGAATATATTGGTGTTGGTGATGAATTAGGCTCTTTAGTAAAAGGAAAATTAGCCGATTTAATTATTCTTGATAAAAACCCATTAGAAAATATTAGAAATACTAACACAGTTACTCATACCATGGTTAACGGACGTTTATTTGATATTGCTACAATGAATGAAATTGGAAATTACGATAAGAAAAGAACCAAGTTTTATTGGGAAAACGGAAAATACAACCAAGGAGTTCCTTTTAACTTTGATACTAGAAGCTTTACAAAACCAACTTGTAGTTGTCATGAATAAGTAACTATATTATCGAATATAAATAAACAAAACGCATCAGGAAGTTTAATTCTTGATGCGTTTTGTTATTAACTAGAACAGCTTACTATAAATTATTCAACTCATCCTTTAGTTTTTTTGTCAAACTTTTCGCAACCAAATCATAGGAATGATCAATCAATTCAAAAGCTAACGAATCATTTACATCATCGTTTAATGTAACAGTATTCCAATGTGTTTTATTCATATGCCAACCAGGATTAATTCCGTCATATTCGCTTCGTAATTCTTCCGATCTTTCAGGGTCACATTTTAGATTCACTTTTGTTTCACCTTGTTCCCAATGATCTAATCCTACCAACGCAAACATCTTTCCTTTCACTTTAAAAACTAAGGTAACATCATCAAAAGGGAAATGCTCGGTCACTCCTTTTTTTGTAATACAATGTTCTCTGAGTTGTTCTATGTTCATGATTTCTGTTTATACCTGATAATTTTTTCTGTAAACCCAATCCAAAACGGACTAATAATTAATGTGATTGCTATTAAAGATATGGTAAACGAATAACTAAACGAAGTGATAATATCCATATTATAAGCAGCAAGACATAACATAAAACTTAATTCACCGATTTGTGCTAGATATGCTCCACCTAAAATAGCGTCCTTCCAATCGGATGAAAATAATCGCAAAATAATAGTATTTAATAAATGATTGGTGATAAAAACGGCCAATAATGCAACTAGAATAGTGTTGCTGTTGTTTAAAATAAATGCCAAATCTATTTGTAGGCCTACTCCAATAAAGAAGATTGATACAAAGAGAATTCTAAAGGAGTTAAGCGTGTCATGAATCCATTCTGTTGAGTTTCCAGCATGCATAATCATCCCTCCTATAAAAGAACCTAATGCTGGTGATAATCCAAAAAAAGAAGACAATAAAGCACCTCCAAAACAAAAAACCAACGCAATAAAAACTTGAAGCTCATGATCTTTTTCAATGGTTTTAGCAAATGGAATTTTGACTTCCTTTTTAATATAGATATAAATTAAAATAGCAGTAAAAACTACTGCACCTACCAACAACAAAGAGATGTCTGTAGTAGATTGTTCTTTACCTCCCAACATAGAAATGATCACTAACATTGGTGCAATTAGGATATCTTGAGTCAATAAAATACTCAAAATATTTTTACCTAATTTACTTTCGATAATTCCTTTTTCTTGTATTATTCTAATAATTACTGCTGAGCTACTCAAAGAAATCACAAAGCCTAAGACTACTATTCTACTAATATTCCAATCAAGATAAGAACCTAAAAGATATACTGCAAAGACACTAAAAAGCACTTGAAATGTAGTACCAATGATAGAAATTTTCCACTGTTGTTTAAATTCTGGCAAACTAATTTCCATTCCTACAAAAAAGAGTAGTAAAATTAGGCCTAACTCTCCTATCCCTTGAATAATCTCTGAATTTTGTATCAATCCAAATCCTGAATCGCCCACTAAAATTCCAACTAAAATATACCCAATAATATAAGGCTGCTTCATTTTTTTCAATAACATTCCTAGAATTACAATTGAAAAAATAACAACAAAGGCTAGTGTTAAGAAAGTATTTAAATTAGCTAAAAGAGCCATGGAAATTGATTTTATCAAAAGTAATGTTAAAGTTACAAGATATATGTTGTCGACATAAAATCTTTTCTAAATTTATAAAATCAACACAAATAAAAATGAAAAAATATATCTTAATACTATTTCTTTTTTTGATTTACCAAGTAAGTGCTCAAAACAATAAAATATATCAAAACATTAAAACTCTGGTAAATGAGACTCAAAAAATCATTTCTATAAAAAAAGGAGAAAAAATAGACACTGCATATTTTAGAACAATGTTTTTACCATCAGCAAGGTTTACAGTAGCTGGAGAAGAAAATGGAAAAAAAACTCACGAAACCATGACTCTAAATGAGTTCTTAGTAATGTTAACAGACGATTATTATTCTAAGGGTTATTATGAAACTAGTCAAGGTCATATTGTAGAAGAATATAACGGAATTGCGCATACTATTCAGAGTTTTTATGGAGAAGACTCTGATGGAGTAAAAGCTTGGGGCGTAGGAAGTCAACAATTGATATTTTCTGATAATCGTTGGTGGATTGCTAATATGATTTGGACCATGAGTAAAAATGGAAAAAAAGGGATTCCAAAAAAGTATTTAAATAATTAAATTTGCGATATGGAAATATTGCTGATTTGTGTCGTTGCTTTTTTAGCCGCTATTCTCACCTTCTTTTCTGGTTTTGGTTTGGGAACTATTTTAACACCAGTTTTTATGTTGTTCTTCCCGGTAGAATTAGCAATTGCTTTAACGGGTGTGGTTCACTTTTTTAACAATATCTATAAAATAATTTTAGTTGGAAAAAATGCCAATAAAAAAGTCTTAATTCGCTTTGGAATTACTGCGGTTCTTTTTGCTTTCTTTGGCGCGTGGCTTTTACTTAAAATTCCTGATACAGAACCTTTGTTTAGCTATCAATTATTTGGAAACGAATGGACTGTTTTTCCAGTGAAATTCATCATCTCTATCCTATTAATCATTTTTGCTACCTTGGATTTAATTCCTCGTTTTCAAAAGTTACAATTTGATAAAAATAAGCTACCAATTGGCGGTGCATTGAGTGGATTCTTTGGTGGACTTTCTGGAAACCAAGGAGCTTTACGTAGTGCTTTTTTGATAAGGGCTGGTTTATCTAAAGAAGCTTTTATTGGAACCGCAGTTGTTGTATCTACTTTTGTAGATTTCACAAGATTAGGCGTGTATGCAACACGATTTACTAGTGCAGGTTTAACAGATAATATTACCCTAGTTTTATGTGCAACTTTAGCAGCAATTTCTGGAGCTTATATTGGAAATAAACTACTAAAGAAAGTAACGCTAAAGTTTTTACAAGCAACTGTGGCAATTATGCTAATTTTAATCTCAATTGCTTTAGGAGCTGGATTTATTTAAAACACATACTATTAAAAAATTTACTTATGAAAAAAAAGTTATTAATATTTTTCGCAATAATTATCATACCATATTTAACTAATGGTCAAGATATGTCTGAAAAATTATCAAAAAAAATCTGTACGTGCTTAGAGAAAGAAAAAATTAAGAGCACTGAAAAAATGGAACAATGTTTTGAAAAAATTCTTATTTCAAATTTAGAAGAAATATATAAAGTTTATAAAATTAAATCTTTAGACGATTTTGATTTTGAAAAGCTAGGAATCGATATTGGTGTTAAACTGATGAAGAATTGTGATTATGCTATGGAAAATTTGACCAACGTAGAAAATAAATTTGATGAAGATTTTATTTCTGATGAAGATCTTGATTGCTCTGAATTAAAAAATGGAGATTTTTACTATTTATCACCAAATCCAGAAACAAATATTATTGATACTACATTCGTAACAATAAAAAATAAAATGTATTTAGAGCGAATGAATGGTGGAAAATCCTATTCTTTGCTTGATATTAATTGGGTTAACGATTGTAAGTTTTCTTTAATATTTAAAGACAGTAATGATAAATATAAAAGTGCGATGAGTAAACCTGGAGATATTTATAATTATGAAATAGTATCCTCGACTCCAAATTCAATCATTCTTAAGCTAATTTGGAAAAAACAAGAATACAAAATTGATTTTTATAAAGTTAAGCAGTAATAATCTTTTAAACTAGCATATTACTGAAACAAAAACTTCTTCAGAATTGCTAAGCTTTCTCCTGGGCTTTCTTCCATTGGGACATGTCCGGAATTTTCAATAATGTGTAACTCAGAATTGATTAACATGCTATCCATTCTAATTCCGTTATCTAAAGGAATCCAATTGTCTTTTGCTCCCCAAATTAATAGTGTGGGTGTTAGAATACTTTTTAATTTGTCTATATTCCCTTGAGAGCCTAACTTAAAATCGATTCTTGCTCTATCAATAAAAGCTTGTCTATTTCCTACTCGTAAAGCCATTTTATGATATCGAGTAATCAATTCATCTGTAATCTTAGTATCATCTGCATACACTTCTTTGATGTTTTTTCTAATAAACATTTTAGGTGTAACATATAAAAAAAGTGAACTTATAATGGGTGTTTTTGCCATTTTAAAAACTGCCGGCTGCTCTTTATTCGTTGGCAATCCACTAGCATCTACTAAAATTAATTTTTCAACTTTAGTAGGATGTTCTGCTGTATAATTCCATGCAATATTTCCTCCTAATGAATTTCCAGCCAGGTAAAATTTTTCAAGATTTAATTTTTGAAGAAATGCGTTTAAAAATACGGTATATGATTCAATAGAATAATCTGCATTCTTATTAGGGCCTGTAATTCCAAAAGCAGGCAAATCCATCCTTATCACTCTATTTGTTTTTATCAACTCTTGTGTCCAAACATCCCAAGTATGCAAGGAGGAAGCAGTACCGTGAACTAAAACGATTGGAAACCCAGCTCCTTCATCTCTATAATGCACTTGCATTCCGTCAATTTCAACAAATTTAGAGTGTTCATTTGCATATAGATCTTTTAACTCTTCAACAGAAATATCTGAATAAACAACTCCGTTTATTAATAAGATTAAGAGAACTAATATTGCATAAAAAAAGCACTTTTTTTTATAATTTTTCTTCATTTTTAGGAAGTATTTGATACAGAACCGGTTTACTTGGACTTGCATCATTTTCAATAGCTGCAACCATTAGGTTTAAAAAATAAGTTCCGTCTTTTACTGAATTTGGAACATAAATAAATTCTGTAATTGTTGCATCTAAACGAAGTTTCCCAGCTGTATTCCAAAAAGCATTGTGAGAAAGTAATTTACCTTCATCTTTTTCTTTATCAACCGAAGGTAAATCAACTAGTAGATGTTTGATTCCTTTTTCTTTTAAATATATAGCGGCTTCTTCTAATAAATAAGTAGGATTTGTATTAGAATATTGCATGTTTTTTTTATCCGATAAATTGGGAAGGGTGCGAATAATAATCGCATCTCTTTTCTTATTTCCCAATGAAAATTGCAACTGCCTTTTAGTAATTACAAAATCTTCTCCTATATTTTCTGGCGGAATAGTTACCACCTCGGCTAAAAAGAAAAACTGATTTAAATGTTTATTGATTGAGTGAACCGTTTCTGTAATATGTCCTGCAGTTTCTGTATGTGTGCAATGAGAATGCGGGTTAAAATGAATATTATTAAAATTAACATCTGCACCTTCTTTTACAGAACCGACCCAATCATCAGAAGCAACTGGAAAAATTTTTGGCGCATCTATATACCAAGCATTTACGTTGTCTTTTCCGTCTCTAAGTGGAATAGAAATGTCTGTTGGATTTGTTAGATCGATACTGTATTTTCTGGAGTTGTATTTTATTTCTGCTATCATTTATACTGAACTAGTTTTGTCATTTCAAAGAATTGTTTTAATTCCTAAAGAGATTTCTCCTTCTAGTCGAAATGACATACAATTAATAATTTATAGGTTAATTTTAAATAAATCAGCTGAAATTCCGTCTGATAAAAATTTTCCTTTTTTGGTTGTTTTTAATTTTTCATCCTCAATATACAACAAATCTTCTTTTCTATATTTTTCAGATTGTAATAATAAGTAATCGTAATATTTTGTTCCAAAATCATTTTTCACTTTTTCTAAAGAGATCCCCCAAATGGTTCGCAAACCTGTCATTATATACTCATTGTATTGATCAGTAATGGTCAATATTTCTCTTTCTATGGGAAGTTTCTCTTGTTTGATTGCCTCTATATATTTTGAATTGTTTCTCACATTCCAACCGCGTCTTTTTCCATCAAAAGAATGAGCAGAAGGTCCAATTCCTAGATAACTTTTTCCTTGCCAATACGATGAGTTATTTTTACTGAAGTATCCTTCTTTTCCAAAATTTGATAATTCATAATGAATAAAATTATGTTTTGTCAATTCATCTAGTAATATATGAAACTGTTCTTGTGCTTGCTCATCATCTACATCATCTATAATTCCTTTTTTAATAAATGAAGCTAACGCTGTTTTAGGTTCTACAGTTAAAGCATAGCTAGAAATATGCGGAATTCCGAATGATAAAGTGTTTTCAATATTTTTTTTCCATTCCTTGTTTGACAAACCCGGGATACCATAAATTAAATCCACTGAGATGTTCTCAAAATGTTGAGTTGCTAATGACAAAGATTTTTTTGCTTCTTCAGCTTTATGAGCTCGGTTCATCAATTTCAAATCTCTTTCTAAGAAAGACTGAATTCCAATACTTAATCGGTTAATACGACTCTTTGCTAACTCTAATATCTTTTCTTCTGTTAAATCGTCTGGATTGGCCTCTAAAGTAACCTCTGGATGAGTAACTACAGTATGGTTTTTATAAACAGCGGCAATAATTGCATCAATTTCAGCTTGAGATAACATACTTGGCGTTCCTCCTCCGAAATAAATGGTCTTAATGACATCATTATTTAATTCGTCTTTTCTTAATTCTATTTCATGAATCAGAGAGTTAACCAATTCATCTTTCTTTTTTAGTGAAGTAGAAAAGTGAAAATCACAATAAAAACATGCTTGCTTGCAAAAAGGGATATGAATGTAGATTCCGCTCAAATTTTTTGTACTTCTATATTGTTATTTGATTTTCTTTGGATTTTGTTTCACAAAAGCATCCCATCCCGTATAGCTTTTACCTCCAACAACTTTTCCAGAATTATAAAAGTGACAAACTGCAGCAGCTAAACCATCTGTTGCATCTAGATTTTTAGGAAGTGTCTTTAAATTTAATAAGGATTTTAACATCAAAGCTACTTGCTCTTTACTGGCATTCCCATTTCCGGTAATTGCCATTTTAATTTTTTTAGGCAGGTATTCTGTAATCGGTATTTCTCTAGACAAACCAGCTGCCATGGCAACACCTTGCGCTCTCCCTAACTTCAACATCGATTGTACATTTTTACCAAAAAAAGGTGCTTCAATTGCTATTTCATCAGGATTATAAGTATCGATCAACTCTACCGTTCTTTCAAAAATTAGTTTCAATTTTAAGTAATGGTCGTCGTACTTTTTCAACATCAATTCATTCATTTGAATGAACTCCATTTTCTTACCAACAATCTTAATGAGACCAAAACCCATAATGGTGGTTCCGGGATCAATTCCTAAAATGATTTTTTCCGTGTTCAAATTTTACGTTCTTTGTGTTTGTGAATAGAACATCTCCTTACAAATCTAATCAATTCTTGTGGCTTGTCTTTAAACTCCTCACAGTTATTCTCTGTGGATATTTTATCTATGATACGATTGCAAATAACAAGGATTTGAAATTAATTGATTTTTACTCAAAAATGATTGATTTTGATGTTTTTTCAATCAAAAACATAGTTTTATTGTTGGTTTTTACACTAATTAATTGGTTTTTAGAAATCAAAAAATGGAAAATATTAGCACAAAGAGTAATGGAAATTTCTTTGATTGAAGCTACAAGACAAAGTTTATCTTCTTTAACTTTTTCATTAATCACCCCAAATAGAATTGGAGAATATGGAGCAAAAGCTTTGTATTTTAAAAAAGAAAAAAGAAAACAAGTTCTTTTATTAAACTTTGTGGGTAATTTTTATCAATTATTAATAACCCTTCTTTTAGGAATCATTGGTGTTGTATATCTCATTGCTTATTTCTCGTTTTCTTTTATCACTATTCAAAAAAGTATTCTTATCCTTTTGGTTGCTATTATTTTTTCTACAGTACTTTTCTTTCTACAAAAGAAATTCCAATTCTTAAATCGTTGGATTAAGAAAATTATTGAAGCTATCAGATTCAAAAACAACACCTCAATCTTATTTTTATCATTGTTAAGATATCTTGTTTTTTCTCATCAATTCTATTTTTTATTGATGATTTATGATGTTGATATTTCTTATTTAAATGCAATGTCAGGTATCGTAAGTATGTATTTAATTGCTTCTTGTATTCCTATCATCTCTTTATTTGATTTTGTAGTTAAAGGCTCTGTAGCATTACTAGTTTTTAGTCTTTTTAATGTGGATATTTTAAGTGTTTTATCAATTACCACTATCATGTGGATCTTCAATTTTGCATTTCCAGCTACCCTAGGAAGTTATTTTGTATTACAATTTAAACCTGTTGAAGAATGATCACATTTGTATTCATAATAACAGGCATCTACGCCATACTAATTTTATCTTTTAGTGTTGGGTTTAAAAAAGTAAGTGTATTTAAAAGTCAAAAAAAATCTTATAAAAATTCATTTTCTATAGTGATTCCCTTTAGAAATGAAGCTAAAAATCTTCAACCTCTTTTAGATTCTATAAAGAATCTAAAATATACTAAAAGTCAATATGAGTGTATCTTCATAGACGATGATTCTATTGATAAATCTGTAAATATTATTCATCAAAATTTAGATAAAACCAATATTCATTATTCTATTATTTCCAATATAAGGAAGTCAAATTCTCCAAAGAAAGACGCTATTAATTCCGCTATTTCAATTGCTAAATTTGATTGGATTATTACCACGGATGCAGATTGTATAGTGCCCCAATATTGGTTGTGTCAAATCGATGAATTTTCAGAACAAAACAACTCTAAAATGATAGTTGGTCCAGTGATGTATCAATCAACTAACTTTTCTTTTTTAGAAAGTTTTCAATTGTTAGACTTTTTAAGTTTACAAGGAGCTACTTTGGGTGGATTCGGAATCAAAAAACCTTTTTTATGTAATGGTGCAAATCTTGCTTATAAAAAAGATGCTTTTATCGCATTAAAAGGTTTTCACGGAAACGAAGAAATTGCGAGTGGTGACGATATATTCTTATTTGAGAAATTTTACAAAAAAAATCCAACAGAAGTTCATTTTTTAAAATCTAAGGCTGCAATTGTAAAAACTAAGCCTGTAAATACGTGGAGTGAGTTAATTCAACAACGAATGCGTTGGGCAGCTAAATCGAGTTCTTATAATTTAAAAACCGGAAAAATTGTAGGAATAATTGTTTTATTGACCAACGTTGTGTTTATAATTTCTATGATTGAAATTTTTAGCTCTCATGAGAATTCTTTGAGTTTCTTGTACTGCTTAATAATTAAAATTTTACTGGATTTTATCCTTATAAAACAAACTTCACTCTATTATTTTGGTTCATCAAAAAAGATACGATACTTTGAATTGGGAAGTTTATTCTATCCTTTTTTTAGCATTTATATCGTTTTAAGAACGATAACAAGCAAATACAATTGGAAAGGAAGGAACTTTAAAAAATAATTTAATCAAAGATACTCGCTAAAATATTTTCTGCTTGATACCAAAGAAATAATACCAATATTAAAAGAGCAATTAAGAAAAGTCCTCTTTTGGGATTTGATTTTCTTCGATTGCCAAATTTTCTTTGAAATTTCATACGTTTGTTTTAGAAAGTACTAAGATAAAAAATTAACGTTTAATGAGTACTTGTTTTTGTTAACTTGTAAAAATCATTTCGACACAATATAAAGAGCAACAACATTTCTTATGAAGTATTTTTTAATTCTTGTAACTTTTATTCTTTTAATTCCTTCAAATTCAATTAAAGAAGATTCATCAGAAAAAAATTCCTTTGTGGTTGTTCAATTATTCACCTCAAAATTTTGTCCTTACTGCTCAGAGGCTGATGAATTAATAGCGAAAATCAATCAAGAATACAAAGAGAAAAAAGTCTATGTTTTGTCGTATCATGTTGATTATTGGGATCGAGGAGAAAGGAAAGATCCTTTTGGAAAAAAAAGTTTTACAGAGCTTCAATATGCCTATGCAAAACAGTTTAAAGAGCGAAGGGTTTATACGCCACAAGTTATTTTAAATGGTAAAGACCACTTTAACGGAACCATTGAACATAGATTAAGGAAAAAGATTAAAAGCTATTTAAAAAAGGAATCTCAGAATACAATTAAACTTTCTTATAGTAAAAATAAAAGAGGGAATTTAGCATTGAATTACGAAATTTCTGGTGAAACGTTTGATAAAAATCTAAAGCTAGCATTTGTTCTAAAAACTAAAAAAACATTGGCGAATACCAATATCGTCTTAGAAGAAATGATTGTTGAACTTAAAAACAATAAGGGTAGTATTTTAATTCCTACTATAACTTCTGAAGTGAAAAAAGATTTATTGGTGATTGGTTATGTTCAGAATAAAAAACTACAAATTACAGGAGCAACTCAATTTGAATTTTAAGTTTCTTATTTAACAGCTCTTAACATCTCTCTTTTTCCTGGAGGACCAGGCAACCTTTCTACGGTAAAACCTTTAGCCTGCATCGCTCTTCGCACACTTCCTTTTGCAGAATAAGTCACCAAAGTTCCTTTATCTTTTAAAGCTACAAACATTTTTGAAAAGATTTCTTCTGTCCACAATTCGGGTTGTAAACGAGCACCAAAAGCATCGAAATAAATTAAATCAAAATGATTTTGATCTGTAATTTCATGAAAAAATTGCTTTCGCTTTCGTAATGAAAAATCATTAGGAATAAGATGCTCTTCTTCCCAAGTACTTTTATGAAACTTTGAAAAAACATCCATAAAAGAGGTTGCTTCTAATTCTGAAACATAATTTAACTGTTCAATTTCCTCTAAACTAACAGGATAAGCTTCTACTCCAACATAATCGATTTCTAGCTTATTTTTTTGAGCTTCTAAAAAAGTAATGAATGCGTTTAACCCAGTGCCGAAACCAATTTCTAAAATAGAAATTTTCTTTTTAGAAATTGATTCTAATCCTTGTTTTATAAAAACATGATAGGCTTCTTGAATGGCTCCGTGAATAGAATGATATTGTTCATTCCATTCAGGTATTTGAATGGTTGTAGAACCATCTGAAGTAATAATTATTTCTCGTTTCAAAATGCACTGATATTAAAAATTTAGTGATTTCGACTACGCTCAATCACCTGAAATTATTTTTTCATCAAAACGCCATTTGCCTCAAAAGCAAGTTCCATTTTTGGTTCTGTAATTTTAGCAATTTCGTCTGCAGATTTTCCTGCATCTTCTGCATAATGTTTTAGATCTGCTACAGAAACTTCTGTCACAAATGCTTTCCCTTCTACAATAACTTCTTTTCCATTAGCATCTAAAGGCATAAAAAATCCGTAATCTTTAAAACGAACCATGATAGTTTCTTCGCCTTCACCTGCTGGTAATTTCATCCAACATCCTTTCTTAGAACATACCTCTTGTATACTTGAAGCAAATTTTAAATTGATGGTATCTCCTGATTTTAAAGCACCGTATTTATTTAATGCTTCAGCAGATGATAGATAGTCTTTTGCAGTTATTTGATCCCCAAAAGAGTTATAATCCATTGATAACGTTTCTTTCTGTTCAACTTTTTTCTCTTCTTTATTGTTTTTACAAGCAACAATTGACAGAGACAAGATCATTATAATTAGTAATTTTTTCATGTCTAAAATTTGAATATTATACAAAACAAAGATAGTTGTTTAGAATAAAAAACTGTGTCTAGATTTGCAAAAAAAACAAACTAATTTATGTACTTTTGCAAAAAATTTAGATTCAATTCAGATGGCAGTAGACATTAAAATTCAACCTGTAGAAACTTCTAAAATTAGTAGTGTAGATTTTAGTAATTTACCTTTTGGTCAAGTATTTTCTGATCATATTTTTCAGTGTGATTATATCAACGGAAGCTGGCAAAACCCGGTTATTAAACCTAATGAGCCTATTCAATTAAATCCTGCAGCTAAAATCTTTCATTATGGACAATCTATATTTGAAGGGATGAAGGCTTATAAAGATGACAAAGGAAGTGTGTTTTTATTTAGACCTACTGATAACTGTGGTCGTTTAAACAAATCTGCGAGTCGTTTGATGATGCCAGAAATTCCTGAAGAATTATTTATGCAAGGTTTAAAGAAACTATTAGAAATAGAAAGTGACTGGATTCCAACTACAGAAGGAAGTTCTTTATATATACGTCCTTTTATGTTTGCTACTGGTGAAGGTTTTCATGCATCGCCAGCAGATGCTTATACTTTCATTATAGCAACGGCACCTTCTGGAGCTTATTTCTCTGGAAAAGTAAAAGTTTTAATTGAAGAAAAATATGCTCGAGCTGCTAATGGTGGAGTTGGATTTGCTAAAGCTGGTGGTAACTATGCTGCACAATTTTACCCAACACAATTAGCTATCGAAAAAGGATATAATCAAGTTATTTGGACTGATGACAATACACACCAATTTATTGAAGAAGCTGGTGCAATGAATATTTTTGTTAGAATAAAAGATACTTTAATTACGAGTCCAACTAGTGATCGAATCTTAGATGGTATTACAAGAAAAAGTATCATTCAGATTGCTAAAGACAATAATATTGACGTAGAAGTTCGTAAAATTTCTGTTAGTGAAGTTGTTGAAGCAGCAAAAGAAGGAAACTTAAAAGAAATGTTTGGCGCAGGAACCGCCGCTGTTATTTCACCAATTGCTGGTTTTGGATATCAAGGAACCGATTATGATTTACCTGAACTTTCTGATACATTTGCAGCTTTCTTGAAAAAGAAGATTACTGATATTCAAACAAACAAATCTGAAGATCCATACGGTTGGAGAATACATGCTTAAATTTTGAAAAAACTTTTCTTTATAGCGATTATTGTTTCCTTTTTGGGATGTGATAAGAATGTTTTAAAAGAAGAAAAAGCATTACCAACAAATCAATACATTACAATTTTAGGAACTGCCCAAGATGGAGGATTTCCTCATATTGGTTGCCAAAAAGAATGTTGCAAGGATTTCTATAATGGAACTCTTCCAAAGCAAAAAGTAGTTTCTTTAGGTTTAATTGACACAGAAGCTCAACAAAAATTCTTATTTGAAGCTACTCCAGACATTTCTACTCAGTTAGATGATTTAGAACGAAATCACCTAAAAACAAACACAATTATTGATGGTGTTTTTATAACACATGCCCATATTGGTCATTATACAGGATTGATGTATTTTGGAAGAGAAGCTTTAGGTAAAAAAAACACTCCTGTTTTTGTGATGTCAAAAATGAAGAAGTTCTTAACAAATAATGGTCCTTGGAGTCAATTAATAAATCTTCAAAATATTGTGCTTTCTGATTTAGAAAAAGATAGTGCAGTTGCAGTTACAAGTTCTTTAAAAGTAACTCCTTTTTTAGTACCACATAGAGATGAATACTCAGAAACTGTAGGTTATAAAATAGAAGGAAAACAAAAATCTGCTTTATTTATTCCGGATATCAACAAATGGAACCTTTGGAAAAAAAACATTATTGAAGAAGTCAAAAAGGTAGATTATGCTTTTATAGATGCTACTTTCTTTAAGAGTGGAGAAATCAATAGACCCATGAGTGAAGTCCCTCATCCTTTTATTGAAGAGACTATTACTTTGTTTAAAAATGAATCTATTGAAACAAAAAATAAAGTCATCTTTATTCATTTCAATCACACCAATCCAGTTTTACAAACAAATTCTAAAGAGCGTAAAGAGTTAGAAAAATTAGGTTTTAACTTTGCCACTCAAGGACAAAATTACCCTTTATAGTTTTTTTATTGTTATTAAGCGACTAGTTTTTCGTTATATTTGATTACTAACTAATTAGTTACTATACAATTGTATGAATCGAATTTTCAAATTTTCATTTACCTTTCTTTTAATGCTAGTTTTCATTAATTGCACTTCTAATATAAACACTAAAGGAAGTAAAGAGACAGTACTTTCAGGTTTAGACAGCATCAATATTGAGAATAATAAAAGTATCATTGATTCAAAAGAAAATATTACCAAAGGATATATTTTTAACGACAGCCTCTTCGATATAAGAGCTGATATGAAAAAAGATCATCGTTTTTTTGGTTATCAAAAACCAAATATCACCTCAAAAAAACTAATTCTATTTTCGATTTTTACTAATGATATTGACGGAAATCCTTTTAAATGTGAATTAGGTTCTTATTACGACATGACTGACTCTGAAGGTTTAGAAATTAAATATCAAAAAACGCAAGGTGATTTTATTGAAACAATCATTTCTAATGAAAATGGAGAAAAAACAATCGTTTATTTTGAAAAAAAATGGATTATACTCGAACTAAAGTAAATTAACTTTAAAAACTACATCATGAAAAAAGTAACCAGCCTTTTATTTATTATACTATTCTCAGTTTTAGTAATTAGCTGTAAAGACAACAAGAAAAAAGAATTAAAAGAAGCTGATATTGTTCAAAAAGATTCAATTATAGACACTTCAGTAGACACATCAGTAGATAACACTATCGATACTGAAACAAAAGAATATGAACCTACAGACGATGAGTTACGTGAGTATGGAATAATTGTAGATGTTGAAGATGGTGCTTATCCTTTCTATTCTGTGACAGTAGATTTCGTAGAGCGTAACATGAAACAAAGCTTTACCGTTAACATTGAAGGATTTAATATAAATTCTGAAACACTAGAAGGCTTGAAAGGAAAATATGCTACTATTTATTATACCAGTGATTTAGAAAATGATTTGAGTGATCTTCATTTTGAAGGAAAATCATTATTTGGTGAATATGCTCCCGAAAAAGATGACAACTGGAAACAAGTTACGGGAATTTTAAGCAGAGCAACGAGCTTAAGTGGAGATTTACCAGGAGAAATTACCATTACGGATACAAACGGTGAAGAAACTACGTTTGAATTGTATATTGAAGATGAAACCATGAAAGTAAACGGCAAAAAAGTTACTGCTTATTACTCACTTAGATCAAGTAATATAATAACACACATTGTACCTTCTTCAGAAGAATAATTAGTCTTTATAATCAGGGTTGTGTTTGTTATCCTCTGCGTGGGCAAAATGAGGATGTGTCCAAACAACAACTTTTGGATTTGCAATTCGAAGAGCTGACAGAAACTCCTTATTGTAGAAGGTTCTAAAATAACGGATTGTTCTTGTTTTTAGGTGTTCTTCATCTCTATACTTTAGAATCCAATAACGACTTCCATTTACTTTTGCAGCACTTCTTTTAATACTAATAATAGATGTAAAAGGAACTATTTTTTCTTTCTTATCTCTAATGATATATAGATTATCATCATCATGTTCTAACCTTCTAGCTCTTTTTAGCAAATAAAACAATCCAACACTAATTACTAATACAATGAGTCCTGTCCATCGATAAGGTTTATCAATAATATCTAAAACTGAAATGAACATAACAGGAATCATCAGCCAACGCATCCAAGCTTTTCCGGACTTAATAACTTCTCTCTTTTTTTTAATTGTTTCTTTTCTAGTTGCTTTAAAACTCATCTTTAAAAATACACTTCTGGATTAACTTTTTTTACTCTTCTTTGAAATTCAGTGTTAGTATGAGACTTATATCTGTAAGAATTCTTGTAAGAAAACTTATCTAGATAAGTTACTTTCCAATGATGTTTCTTCTTATCAGCTCTACTTCTTTTAATACTTACAATAGAAGAAAAATGAATCACTTTTTCATCGGTACCGTACAAGATATATAGGTTGTCATGATCAAATTCCATTCTTCGATATCTACCAATTAAATAGAATAAAGTAGCTACAAAAAAGAGCAAGAAAAAACTTACCAAAGCTTCATTTGTAAATAAAATTAAATTAGCTATGAGCACTAAAAAAACAGGGACCAAAAAAAAGCGTGTCCAACCAAAACCTTTAGACAAAACTTTGCGTTTTCTCTGAGAACTTCTTTTTGATGATTTTTTACGCCTACTTTTACTCACTGTAACAATTTTAATGATCTAATATATCTTTAATATTTGGTTTAAAATAATTGGGGCCTTTTAAAACCTTACCATCTTCTCGGTAAATAGGCTTATTGTCTTCTCCTAACTTACTCATATTACTTCGCTGAATTTCATCAAAAACCTCTTCAATTTTATATTGCATTCCATGTTCAATAATAGTTCCTGCCAAAATATACAGCATATCACCTAAGGCATCTGCCACCTCTACTAAATCATTATTATTTGCTGCTTCAAAATATTCTTCATTTTCTTCTTTCATTAAATTGAAACGTAGTAAGTTTCTTTTTTCTCCAATATTGGCAGTTGGTTCGTTTTTAATTCCCAATTTAAAAGCTGTATGAAATTGATGAACAGCATCTGTATATTTTTTCATGTGTTTATGTCTTATTGTTTTTAATTGGTCATGCTTCGACTAAGCTCAGCACAGCAATATAGCTTCCATATAATTATCAGTTCGGTATTGGTTAATTGTTATGGAAGTTTCATCTGCTATTAATTATATATTGTTTGTTTAATTCGTAATTTTGCTAAAAATACAATTTTATGTTTACTACTGGAAGAATCATTTTTGCAGTTATTTTTATCATCGCTTTTATAATTTTTATGGTCATTTCTTATAAAAAAGATGCAAAAAACCACGAAGCATATTATAAAAATGCGGCTAAAAAAGTTGCCATTTATGGAACTTTAGCAATTATTATTTTTGTTGCTTTACGTTTTATGACCGCTTACTTGCTGTAATCTATAGGTTTTAATAGATCTAATTTATTATGATCTAATAAGGTATAGCCATCTTCATCAAAAGAAAACGAACTTTCAAACTGAACATCTACTTCTAGTTCCTCAAATTGATATGAATATATTTTGAAGAGTTTTTGCGAAAAAGCTTCATCATGATATTGCAATAGAATATACATTTCTGCATCTAATTCTTTTAATTCTTTATTTGAATACTTTGTTAAAGGGCTTTTTTCATCCAATTGGTGCACAACTGTCCACATAGTTGGCAAATACATAATTTTATCGCGCTCTAATTTTAGTTGATAGAAATTTCTTTTGAAATTATCACCTTTTTTATTAGGTTCTGTGATTGACAAAGTGACTGTTATTTGAGGCTCTATCATCATGTTTTTTCTACTATTCATCAAACGAAACATCAACGCTCGATTGTCTTTAAAATCTCTTACAATAATATTTTTACTGAATTTTATCGCAGCCTTTGGTTTAGAAAATCTTCCGTACAATAAACCTGTGATAAATGAAAAACCTAACAACCCTATCATCGCCTGAAAAGAAGCAATAATATTGGCTATTAATCCTTGGGGTGCGATACCGCCATAACCAACCGTAGTGATTGTTTGAGCACTAAAGAAAAAACCATTTAATAAATCTCTTAAAACATTTCCTGTTGAGGGAGTTATTTGCTCAATTCCGATGAGATTGTAAATAACAGCAAAAAGAATATTAATACTGGTATACACGAGAATTACAAAAAAGAAAAATCGTGTCCATGAAATGTCAATCAAATGTGAATAAAGATCGTTCCAATTTCTTGTTCGATTAACATGAGTTACATTAGAAGTACCATCTTGATTGATGATTTTTTTGGCATTCTTTGAAGATTGATATCCAAACCCTGGATCTTTTACCTTTTTAATCATTAGGACTAACACTTAAATTCTATGAAAATAAAGAGGTTTCTGTTTTCACAAAAACCTCTTTAAGCTACTATTATTGACAACTATAGTTTAATATTAGTTGTGTTTTTTGGTCTTAAAAAACCGTAGTTCTTAGAATAGAACAACATTTGTTCTTCAAAACCTTTAGGTTGATTAACGCTAATGTCTATCACGTTTTTATCAGCATCTAAAACTTCAGTAAGTACAGGATTAACAAAACCACTATAAGGCGCAGAAGTAAACTGCTTATTACGTTCTAAAACTTCTTTGTGTAACTCTTGATCAATCTTAACACCATAACCTTCTACCAAAGCTTTGGCAGCTTCAAAATCTCCTTCAGACTTTATACGTTGCGCTTCTTTTAATAAGCGACCAAAGATTTCACGCAACTTCATATAGTCGTTAATCTTAAAGTAGGTTTTATACTCTTTTGAAACTTTTTCTATCACATTGTCTTTTTTACCTTGCTCAAAAGCCCAAGCAGAAACCCATTGACGATTTACCATATGATCTTCTTCTAAGTCATTCCCTAATTCTATTCTAATTAGTTGAGTAACCAATCCGTTTCTGATATAACCATCATACGCAGCTTTTCCAAGTTCTTCCCAATTATCAGTCAATCCTAGTTCTTGTAATTTTGGATCCATTAAATAATACAATCCAACTAAATCAGCTCTCCCTTCTTCCATGGTAGAAGCATAGTTTTGTAAGGTTTCTTTTGGCTGACCAATTCCTTCGTTGATAATACCAGAAGCATGTCCAACTACTTCATGCAAAGCAGTATGCAATTTATCAGCTATTTGACCGTATTTTTTTTCTAATCTAATTTCTTCTTCATTAAAAGCGAATTCAACCAATCTTCCTGTTCCGCCAGCATTGTTATAGGCTCCTGTAATATTTCCTAAAGAAACAGACTTTGAACCGTGTTGTTGACGAATCCAGTTATTGTTTGGTAAGTTTACTCCAATTGGTGTACTTGGCGATGCGTCTCCTGCTTCACCAGCAACATTAACTGTTTTGTATGAAACACCTACTACAGTATCTTTTTTATGAGATGGATCTAAAGGCGAATTGTCTTCAAACCATTGTGCATTGTCCGATAAAACTGTCATTTTACGAGACATGTCAAAATCTTTAATCTCTACAATAGTTTCATAAGAACCTCTATATCCTTTTGGATCGTTATAAACTTCTATAAAACCATTAATCCAATCAATATTTCCTTCGGTAGAAGTTGCCCAAGCAATACAATATTGATCCCAAACATCTAAGCTACCTGTTTTATAATATTCTATTAATAAACCTAATGCCTTAGCTTGTTTCTCATTTTCGGCAACTCCCTGTGCTTTTTCTAACCAACTAATAATTTGATCAATTGCTGCTCCGTACATTCCGCCAGATTTCCATACTTTTTCAACTAAAACGCCATTTTCTCTTACTAATTTAGAGTTTAGCCCTGCTTCAATTGGCATTCCTTCTGGTCCTTTATAGGCAGTTTTATAAAAATCAGCAACCTCTTTATCTGTAATGTCAGATCCATAGAAATTAATAGCTGAAGAAAGTATATTATCAACTCCTTCTTTCTTGTTTACTTTTTTATTATCAGCATCATTAAATAATACTTCAATAACCTCAGGTGATAAACTTGTATTTGATTTTTTTAATAATTCATTTTCAAAATAAGAGCGTGAAAATTCAGGTTTTAACTTATCGTTTGAATAATGATGATGAATTCCGTTTGAAAACCAAACTCTTTTTAAATAGACTTTAAAAGCTTTATAATCATCGGTAGTTTTATCCCCAGTATAATTAAGATTAATATTTTCTAAAGCTTCTCTAATGACCAAATTGTGTTTGTAATTTTGATCCCACATGATATCTCTACCTGCTAATCCTGCTTGGTTTAAATAAAAGACCAATTGTTTTTCTTTCAATGTTAACTCTTCAAATCCAGGGATTTTATAGCGAAGTACTTTTACGTCTGCAAACTGTTCTACAAAATGACTAAATTCAGTTTCTTTTTTCTCCTCAGAACAAGAAAGTAAGATTCCGCTTACTATAAATAGATAGACTAGCTGTTTTAATTTCATCTTTAAGTTATTTTGATTTTGGTTGATAAATGTACAAATTTATAAATGTATTGTTAATTTGGTTTTTGTAGTCTTTTGATACTTTTAAATCGCTTCCAAGTTTTCCTGTTGATGATAATATAAATCATAAAGCAACTTACATCTAGCAAGAAATAAAATAAGCTAATTCCACTAGGCGGATTGTTACTTGGCAGAAAGTCAAAAACCCCAAAAGCTGTACTTGGCCAAGACCATGTTGAGTATGCCGTTCCTCCTATCTCCAAAACTGCCACAACAACATACATAGTTAGAAAAAACAATCGATCTTTGGGTCTTATCACTAACATTCCAAAGACACCTAAAGTCATTATAAATCCAAAAATATCATGAAAAGCAATGAGATAAATCAGTGCGAAAATTGATATGATTATATAAAATAATGTATTGATTTGCTTCGCATATTTTCTAGTAATGGAAGCTTTAGCAAACATGTGTGTTCTTGCGTATACTGCACCATGACCAAAAGGTATGTACCATGGTAAATTTCCCAATCGATAGGTGTACATATCCAAAACTATAGAAAATAAATACTCCCCTGCAAAACCAATAAGAACTCCGTAGATCATCAATTCTCGGGTTCTTTTTACAGAACGATAATAGAGAATTCCAAACGCCAAAAACATAAAAGCATTGGTTAATAATTGTGCATCTGGAAAAATGGATGCGAAGTGAGTTCCATCAAAATACAAAGCAATTACAAATAGGAACAACAATCCTATTCTACGGACAAAAACGCTTAGAATCTTTAGAAAATCAGTTTTAGGAATCCCAAACATTAATTGGTTTTTATGGGTTTGATTGCTGTTTGTCTTTCGTTCACATATCTAAAGACATTGCCTCCAAATAAACCCGCTTCTTCTAACATAATTCGAATATCTTTTTGCCATTCTGGAATATTAACAGTTACATTTAATTCAATTGCGTATGCTGTATTTTTGTGTAAAGGATAATCGCCACGAACCGGAACGCCTTCTTGTGAATCCCACATTCCTATGGTAGTTCCGGCACTATGTCCATATTTTCCGAGTGGATGTGTGTAAATTGAAGGTCTTAATCCGTTTTGTTTTGCTTCTGTAAGTGAGCTTAACAGAATTTCATTTCCAGTACTACCTTCTTTCATATTCTTTGTCAAAATATCTTGTAATTGATTTCCCTTTTTAAAAGCATTTACCAAATATTGAGGCACTTTACTTTCATCGTCTTTTAATACATAGGCGTGTTGCTGACAATCTGTATTTAATCCAATATAGGTAATTCCAAAATCGCAATGCAACAAATCTCCTTTTTGAATCGCTTTATCTTCTTTAGACTTAGAAAAAGATTCTATGTGAGATTTTAAAGCTTCTTTATTTCGTTGAATATCAACCGTAGGATGAAACCATGTTTCTAAACCTAAATCGGTTACTTTTTGACGCATCCACCATACAACATCATCTGTAGTTGTTTCTCCAGGCGTGATAACTTTATTTGAAAATGCTTCATCAATAATATCATGGGTGATTTTCACTAGCTTTTCAAAAAGTTGAATTTCTTTTTCGGTTCTTGTTTCAATCCAAGCTACCGCTAATTTTTCTGCAGAAACTAATTTAGAGGTCAATGAATCTGGTAAATTTTGTGTTAATTCTTCATAATCTGTCTTCACCAAACCATCTGCTAAAGGGAAATGCTTCGAATAATTAACTCCTATTTTTTTCGGATTTCGTTCGGCTATAATATCGGATAAAGCTTTCCACTGATTGGGTTCTTTTTCTTTATTCCATGCTGATTTTATACTCTTGCCAATATCATATCTAGCAACTGCCAAACGCTCAATCGTTTGCTTTTCTTTGTTTCTGTAGAAAACAATGATGGTTCTTCTTCTTGCATTTAACCATGTTGATGGTAACATGGTTTTTAATACTGGATCTTCGTTGTATTCTCTAGAAATTAATAACCACATGTCTAGATTTGCATCATCCATTAATTGTGGCAGTAAGTTTTGAAAACGATCTTCTAATAATTCATCTTTTAAAGTTGCCCTATCTTTTTCTGATAAAATTTGAGCAAAATTAATTTGTGTAAAGAAGAAAAGAAGAAGTAAAAATAATACTCTCATAAGGTTGGTTAATTTTCTATAAAGATACTTGTTAGAACTAGAAAGTTAAAATTTCATAAAAACATTCTTGTGTGGAATAATTATTGCAACTTTAACTAAGAATAAAAAACTTGATTATGAGACATCTACCTAAAATAATTGGAATATTAGTTTTGAGTGTTATGATGTATGCTTGTGGCTCATCATCTTTAAAAAATTCACAAACAAAAAAAGAAGAACCCGTTGTTATTGCTAATGATAGTTTAGAATACGAGGTAATTATCTTTGATATTGGTTTTAATAATTATCTAGCTTCACAAGCAAGACCAATTGGTTATTACTCTCAAAATTATCTCGAAAACTGGAATGTTATTTATGTTACCAACTGGAATATTAGGGCTCAAAATCCAACTAGATATAATCAAGACATCTATCAAAACATCATCGATTATAGCAGTTCTATTGACTATGGAATGGATGTTAATTACAAACTATTCAACTACTTTCAGTTTGCTCAACAGAAATACAAAATGAGATTAGATAATGAAGCAGGAACTTTCGTCAGGATACGTTAACGCTTGACAAATTTTAGAAAGCTATACTTGTATTTGTTTTTTTCGTCAGGAGAAAAATCTTCTTTAGTATCTTGTTTCCACACTTTATTATCTATCGTAGGAAAATAAACATCTGCGTCAAATTCTTGATGAACTTGCGTAATATCTAATTGATCTGCTAAATCCTTCTCTATGGTTTCTTTATAAATCTGAGCACCTCCTATAATGAACGCAGCTTCTTCATCCTTTATTAACGCGATAGCTTGCTCTAAACTATGAACAACATCACAACCTTCTTGTTGATACGATTTGTTTCTGGTAATAATAACGGATCTTCTGTTAGGTAAAGGTTTCCCTATAGATTCAAATGTATTTCTACCCATGATTATGGTATGACCAGTAGTAATTTTTTTGAAACGTTTTAAATCGGCAGGTAAATACCAAATTAAATCATTGTTTTTTCCAAGCTCATTATTGGCTCCAATCGCTGCAATTATTGTAATCATAGAATTGTTTTAAATTGCTACAGCTCCTTTAATATGTGGGTGTGGATTGTAATTTATTAACTCAAAATCTTCAAACGTAAAATCAAAAATACTTTTAACATTTGGATTCATTTTCATCGTTGGTAAAGGTCTGATGTCTCTAGAAAGTTGTAACTCTAACTGTTCTATATGGTTGCTATAAATATGTGCATCACCAAACGTATGAATAAACTCTCCTGCTTCATAACCACATACTTGTGCCATCATCATAGTAAACAAAGCATAAGAAGCGATGTTAAATGGAACACCTAAAAAGATATCTGCACTTCTTTGATACAACTGACAAGATAATTTACCATCAGAAACATAGAATTGAAAGAAAGCATGACAAGGAGGTAGCGCTGCTTTTCCATTGGCTACATTTTCAGAAAATGAAACTGATGTATCTGGCAAAACACTAGGATTCCAAGCTGAAATCAACATCCTTCTACTATTTGGATTCTTTTTTAAAGTAGTGATCACTTCCTTTAATTGATCGATATCATCACTATTCCAATTTCTCCATTGATGTCCATAAACGGGTCCTAAATCTCCATTTTCGTCAGCCCATTCATTCCATATTCTCACACCATTTTCTTGTAAGTATTTTACATTCGTATCTCCTTTTATAAACCATAACAACTGTCTCTTATACACATCTCCGAGCCCACGAGACCGTACTAGATCTC
>CAJXRR010000003.1 GCA_913060575.1 uncultured Flavobacterium sp. | reverse complement strand
ACACAGAGTAGATCGTCGGCAGCGTCAGATGTGTATAAGAGACAGCAAAGTACGTTCTCAAATTTTTAGTTTCAATAAATCATTCGGATTTGGGCAATTCTCTTTGTAAAATGCTAATTCATTTAACGAACATACTCCGGGATAGTCCCCAAAATTTCCTTGCAAATCTTTAATTAATTGAAAGTGTAAATGTGGAGCATAATCTCCATTTATGCTGGCATCACCTAAAAACCCAATTACTTCTCCCCTTTTTACTTTTTGACCAAGCTCTAAATTTTTTATTGATGATATCGTCAAATGACCATATAAACTATAAAAAACAGTTTCTTTAAATTGATGTTTTATAATGATTGTGGGGCCATAATCACCATGATTTTTGTTATTTTTAAAACTATGAATTTCTCCGTCTAAAACTGATAACACACTTGTGTTTTCAAGACACCAAAAATCTATTCCTAAATGAATATTTCGTTCATTTTCAAAATTTTGAGATTTAAAATAGCTACTTCTAGCATAAATATCTCTTACTTCTAAGTATCCGCCAAATGCAACTTTAGCATTTTTTTTGCTTAAATAATTCTCAATATAATTAGACCATTCTATAGAAGATGAAATATCAAAATTTTCTAATTCAGAATTCGATTTAGAAATATCAATAGGAAGATAATCAACTAATGAAATTGAAGGATCAATGACTAGCAAAGGGGCTTCGGAAAAGTTTTTAAAATTCATATAGACGTATAAGTCGCAATATTATTTAATTTTTAATTACTTTTAAGAGTAAATTCTGATAATATGAAAAAAACTTACTTTTTGGTATTCCTATATTCAATCTTTTTTGTCAGTTGCACTCAAGAAGAACAGTTATTTATTGGTGCTGATTCTTTAAATTTTCGTTTATATAATTATTCTGATAAATCTTTTCAAAATGGAGAGCTTTTTATTGGCGCAAAAGATGCAAACGGTGATTTTATTGCTACAGAATCTATAAACTATGTATACATCCCGTCTAAACTATCTCCAACTGGAGCTTATACTTATTTAGATAATTGTATCAACGGAAATTGTGGAGATGAAGGCTTCATCGATGGATACCATTACTTTTCTAAAAACGGAGAAACTTTTGTTAGTATTCCATTTTCTGAAGATAATTCAATTTGGACTCCAAATTTAGAGGATGTTTTAGCAATCTCTGATGATATGATGTTTATGTTAAGATTACCTAATGGAAGTGAAACTTTGCTGGGAGGATTTAATCTTAGAATTACTCTTATTGAAAATCCTGCACCTGTAAATGCATTACTTCAGATATATATTCGAGATAATAATATTGAGGGAAATACTATATTTTAAAAAAACTCCTGAATTATACTGAAATAAATTCAGCACAAGCTTCAGGAGTTTTTTTAAAAATAATTATATAATATTATTAAGCATTTTGCTTTTTGATTAAGTTTAATGCAGACCCTTCATTATACCAAGCTATCTGACTATTATTATAAGTATGATTTGTTATAATAACATCTTTACTTCCATCTGCATGAACTGCTTCTATAGTTAAAGGTTTACCTGGAGCAAACTCGTTTAAATCAACAAAGTTAAATGTATCATCTTCTTGTATTAAATCGTAATCGCTTTCATTTGCAAATGTTAATCCTAACATTCCTTGTTTCTTTAGATTTGTTTCATGAATCCTAGCAAAAGATTTTACTAAAACAGCAACAACTCCTAAATGACGGGGTTGCATAGCTGCATGCTCTCTAGAAGATCCTTCTCCGTAATTGTGATCTCCCACAACGATAGAATAAACTCCTGCCTTTTTGTATTCTCTTTGAACATCTGGTACACCACCAAAATCTCCTGTTAATTGATTTTTTACAAAGTTTGTTTTCTTTCCAAAAGCATTTACTGCTCCGATTAAAGTATTATTTGCAATGTTATCTAAATGTCCTCTAAAACGCAACCATGGTCCTGCCATAGAAATATGATCTGTAGTACATTTCCCAAAAGCTTTAATTAATAATTTAGCTCCTTTTATTTCATTTCCAATTGGAGTAAATGGAGATAATAATTGTAAGCGTTCAGATTCTGTACTTACTGCAACTTGAACATGACTTCCGTCTTCTTCAGGTGCTAAATATCCATTATCTTTTACTTCAAAACCTTTTGGAGGTAATTCCCATCCTGTTGGTTCATCAAACATTACTTCTTCTCCATTAGAATTGATTAGTGAATCCGTTAGAGGATTAAAGTCTAAACGTCCTGCAATAGCAATCGCAGCTGTCAATTCTGGTGATGCTACAAAAGCATGTGTATTTGGATTTCCATCAGCTCTTTTTGCAAAGTTTCTGTTGAAAGAATGAACGATACTGTTTTTAGGTGCATTTTTTGGATCACTATAACGAGCCCACTGACCTATACATGGTCCACAAGCGTTGGTGAAAATTTTAGCATTTAAGTTTTCAAAGATTCCAAGAATCCCATCTCTTTCTGCTGTATAACGAACTTTTTCAGAACCAGGATTAATTCCAAGTTCAGCTTTCATCGTAATTCCTTTATCTATAGCTTGTTGTGCAATTGAAGAAGCTCTAGATAAATCTTCATAAGAAGAGTTCGTACAAGATCCAATTAATCCCCACTCTACAGTTAATGGCCAATCATTTGTAGTCGCTTTTACATTCATATCTTTACCAACTTCTGTTGATAAATCTGGAGTAAAAGGTCCATTTAATAAAGGGCCTAATTCAGATAAGTTAATTTCGATCACTTGATCAAAATAGTTTTCTGGATTTGCATATACATCAGCATCTGCAGTTAAGTACTCTTTTACATTATTAGCCGCATCAGCAACATCAGATCTGTCTGTTGCTCTTAAATAACGCTCCATAGATTCATCGTAACCAAAAGTTGAAGTGGTTGCTCCAATTTCAGCACCCATATTACAAATAGTTCCTTTTCCTGTACAAGACATAGATGTTGCTCCAGGTCCAAAATATTCTACAATAGCTCCTGTTCCACCTTTTACTGTAAGAATTTCAGCTACTTTTAAAATAACATCTTTTGGTGCTGTCCAACCAGATAATTTACCAGTTAACTTTACTCCAATTAATTTAGGGAATTTTAATTCCCAAGCCATTCCTGCCATTACATCTACTGCATCTGCTCCTCCAACACCAATAGCTACCATACCTAATCCTCCAGCATTTACTGTATGAGAATCTGTTCCAATCATCATTCCACCTGGAAATGCGTAATTTTCTAAAACTACTTGGTGAATAATTCCTGCTCCAGGTTTCCAAAAACCTAAACCATATTTATTTGATACTGACTCTAAAAAGTTAAATACTTCACTACTGACATTATTTGCATGTTTTAAGTCCGTAGAGGCTCCATCTTTAGCTTGAATTAAATGATCACAATGTGTGGTTGTTGGAACCGCAACTTTGCTTTTACCAGCTTGCATAAATTGTAACAAAGCCATTTGTGCAGTTGCATCTTGTAAAGCTATTCTATCTGGTGCAAAATCTACATAATCTTTACCTCTAACAAAGGCTTTATCTGGATTACCGTCCCATAAATGAGCGTATAAAATTTTCTCTGCAAGTGTCAAAGGTTTTCCAGTTATTTCTCTAGCAGCATCAACACGTTCAGCCATAGAACTGTATACCTTTTTGATCATATCAATATCAAAAGCCATATATGTATTTTTTAGTATTTTTTTAGTAAGACAAAACTAAGGTTTTTGAACGATATTTAAAAAATAAACAATAGATAGGTTTAATTAATGAATAAAAAAAAGCTATTTGGTTTTTCCTTGGATATAATTCAATAAAAAGATGGTTTTATTTGTTTTCTTTGAAGATTTAATAAAAAAAATAAAAAAAGCAGATCAATAAGCCGGATTCTGTTCTCCTAAAAGGAGTCTTATCATTTATCTAGTTCTAAAATTACTCTTAGAATCGATCTGCCTACCCCTTAGAATCGGGCGAGTTACCCTCAAGCTCTAATGT
The DNA here is from genome assembly GCA_913060575.1 of uncultured Flavobacterium sp. Classification (GTDB taxonomy): domain Bacteria; phylum Bacteroidota; class Bacteroidia; order Flavobacteriales; family Flavobacteriaceae; genus Polaribacter. The sequence goes on along the minus strand of CAJXRR010000003.1, from coordinate 38,109 downwards.
ACATGACATTGCACCGCATAGAGTTTACCTGGTTTCACTACAGCCGAACTGTACTTGCTTTCTGTTGCACTTGTCCTCGATTTACATCGGACGGATGTTATCCGCTATGCTACTCTTTAGTGTCCGGACTTTCCTCCACGCTAAAAGCGTGGCGATAAGATAGATCTGCTTTTAAGCTGTCAAAAGTACAATCTTTATTTATAAAAAAACCCACTCAAAATAAATTGAGTGGGAAAATTGCTATGAAAAAGAGTTGTTACTTTCGTAACAACGCTACTAATTTACATTATTATTTTGTTTCTTAAGTATTAAGAGAACATATCTTTTACTTTCTCAAAGAAAGATTTATCTGATTTTTTAGGTGAGGGTGCAAAATTCTCGTCATCTTTCATTTTATCAAAAAATTGACGTTGTTCTTTTGTTAATTCTTGCGGTGTCCAAACATTAATATGAATTAAAAAATCTCCTGTCCCATAACGTTCTATACTTGGTAAACCTTTTCCTTTGAGACGTAAAATTTTACCTGATTGTGTTCCGGCTTCAATTTTAATTTTCACTTTTCCAGTAACCGTTTCAATTTCTTTAGTATCCCCAAGAACTGCCTCAGAAAGATTTATATACAAATCATAATGAATATTAGTTCCTTCTCTTTTTAATGTATCATGCTGAATTTCTTCTATCAATACTAATAAATCTCCTGAAATTGAATTTTTTCCTGGTGCTTCATTTCCTTTTCCACCTACTTTTAATTGAACACCTTCAGTAACACCTGCTGGTATATTAATAGAAACTGTTTCTTCTTTCACAATTAAACCTTGTGCATCAGACCCGTTAGGTTTACTAGAAATAGTTTCACCAGCTCCTTGACAAGTTCCACAAGTAGTTGCCGTTTGCATTCTACCAAGAATGGTGTTGGTCACTCGCATTTGCTGCCCAGATCCATTACATGTTGAACAGGTTTTGTAAGAGACACCATCCGCTTGAACCTTTCTTCTAACTTTTACTTTCTTTTCTACTCCTTTGGCAATTTCCTCTAAAGTTAGTTTTACACGAATACGCATATTACTTCCTTTTACTCTCGCTTGACGTTGTCCTCCGCCACCAAATCCACCTCCGAAACCACCACCAAAGCCGCCTCCGAAAATATCTCCAAATTGACTAAAGATGTCTTCCATGTTCATTCCTCCGCCACCAAAGCCACCGCCACCTTGAGGTCCATCAAAAGCTGCATGACCATATTGATCGTAACGCGCTTTTTTATTGTCATCGCTCAAAATTTCATAAGCTTCAGCAGCTTCTTTAAACTTTGCTTCTGCTGTAGCATCATCTGGATTTTTATCAGGATGGTATTTAATCGCCATCTTACGATACGCTTTCTTTATCTCTGCAGCACTTGCTGATTTATTTATCCCTAACGTCTCGTAGTAATCTTGTTTTGCCATATTTTTTCAATTACCAATAATCAATGATCAGTGATCACTGTTAATTGTAGATTGTTAATAATTATTGTCCTATCACTACTTTTGGATAGCGAATAATTTTATCTCCTAACTTATAACCTTTCTCAACTGCGTCAATCACTTTTCCCTTTAACTTATCTGATGGTGCAGGAATTTGAGTGATTGCTTCATGAATTTCAGCATCAAAAGCATCACCTTGTTTTACTTCAATTTCGGTTAAACCTTTTTGAGTTAACGTATTTTTAAACTTATCGTTAATCAATTGCATACCTTTCAGAACTTCTTTGTCTTTAACTTTTTTGATTTCAGTTAATCCTCTGTCAAAATCATCCATGATTGGCAGTAAAGATGTCATTAATTCCTGACTGGCAGTTTTGAATAATTCGATTCTTTCTTTTGAAGTTCTTTTTTTATAATTTTCGAACTCGGCAAACAATCGTAAATATTTATCTTTTTCTGCTTGAATCAATTCATCTGCTGTGGGTTCCTCTTTAACAACTTCCTGATTTTCTTCCACTTGTGCTTCCGAATCAGTATTTAATATTTCTTCTTCTTTTATGTTTTCTTTTTTACTCATTTTATGTTCTCGTTAAAATGTTCACATTTTATAGACAATAATTTTGCCAATAAAAAAATAGTGTCAGATTGACACTATTTTTATAATTTACAAAAACTAATTCTTTAGTCTTCTATCCTTTCAATTTTTGCTCCTAATGAACGAAGACGATTTTCGATATCTTCATAACCTCTATCAATCTGTTCTATGTTATTGATAATACTTGTTCCTTTAGCAGATAAAGCAGCAATTAATAATGAAATTCCAGCTCTAATATCTGGAGATGTCATTTTAGTTGCTTTTAATTGTGATTGATGATCATGACCAATTACTGTTGCTCTGTGTGGATCACATAAAATAACCTTGGCTCCCATATCAATTAGTTTATCGACAAAGAATAAACGACTTTCAAACATTTTTTGATGAATCAATACGGTTCCTTTAGCTTGAGTCGCAATTACTAAAACAATACTTAATAAATCAGGCGTAAATCCTGGCCAAGGTGCGTCTGCTACAGTTAATACAGAACCATCTATATAGTTTTGTATTTCGTAACTTTCTTGAGATGGAATATAAATATCATCACCTCTTTTCTCTAGTTGAATTCCTAGTTTTCTAAAAACATTTGGAATCTGACCTAAATTTTCCCAGCTAACATCTTTAATTGTTAATTCAGATTGTGTCATTGCAGCCATACCAATCCAACTACCAATCTCAATCATATCAGGTAATACTCTATGAGTACAACCTCCTAAAGATTTTACTCCTTCAATAATCAATAAATTAGAACCAACACCTTTGATGCTAGCCCCCATACTGTTCAACATTTTTGACAATTGTTGGATGTAAGGTTCACATGCTGCGTTGTAAATTTTTGTGGTTCCTTTGGATAAAACTGCGGCCATAATAATGTTTGCAGTTCCGGTTACAGAAGCTTCATCTAACAACATTTCAGTTCCGGTTAAACCTTCTGGTGCTTCTACTCCGTAGAAATATTCTTCTCTGTTGTATCTGAAAGTAGCGCCTAAACGGATAAAACCTTCAAAATGCGTATCTAGCCTTCTTCTTCCTATTTTATCTCCACCAGGTCTTGGAATATATCCTTTTCCATAACGAGCTAATAAAGGACCAACTATCATGATAGATCCACGTAAAGAACTTCCGTCTCTTTTAAATTCTGGAGACTCTAAGTACGCTAAGTTTATTTCATCAGCCTGAAAACTATAGGAGTTTTTTCCTAGTTTTTCAATTTTGACTCCTAATTCTCCAAGTATAAAAATTAGTTTGTTAATGTCTATAATGTCAGGAATATTATGAATTGTAACTTTTTCTGGAGTTAATAAAACAGCACATAAGATCTGTAATGCTTCATTTTTTGCTCCTTGCGGTGTAATCGTTCCATTTAATTTGTGACCACCTTCTATCTTAAATGAAGCCATTTATCTCTTTCTATTTTTGTTTTGATAATTTTTACTTTTGGTATTCTTATGATTTGAAGTCCCTTGACCTTGCGAATTTCTTTTTCTTAGTAAATTTATACTTTCAGAAAGTGCATCTTCTGAATCTCTTATATCAATTTTACCATCAGAAAGTTCAAACAAATGTTTAAAAATGACATCATCTTCTACGGTATCTTTATTCCAATTTAGGAAACATTTTTTCATATGATTTGCAATCGTATATACTAATGCATCTTTCATATCACCTTCTTCCCAAGTTAAAACAGTATCAATCATTATCTGGATGTTATTTCCGTAGAATCGATATTTACTAGCAGATTTTGGATATGGTAATGATTCTGGCTTCTCTTGTAATTCTTCTTTTGAAGGAATCTCATAAGGTGAATCAGCATCTAATTTAAAATCAGACATAATATATAATTGATCCCATAACTTATGCTTAAAGTCTGGAACATCTCGAAGATGTGGTTGTAAATTACCCATTACATCAACAATAGCTAATGCCATTTCATTTCTTTCTTCTTTTGTTTCAAGGGCAATGCAGTGATCTACCAATTTCTGAATATGTCTTCCATATTCTGGAATAATTAAGTGAGGTCTTTCTGCATTGTATTCTAAGTCGTAGTCTATCATATAATTTAAGATGTTGTAATCTATGTATGTTGCAAATTAAGTATTTATTTTTGGTTTAGCTGAACAAATCATCAACCAATGACCTTCAATTTTGCAAATTGAAGTAATAGTTTCTTCTTTCCTACTGTTCCAAACTGAATTTCAGCTTTTTTATTGGCTCCTGTTCCTTCTAAATTTAAAACCTCTCCTCTACCAAAACGATTGTGTTCTACAATATTTCCCACGACAATTTTATCATCAAACAAATTTGTTTTTGGCTGCGTATGAGAAACTTTTGTTAAGTTTTTAGGAGGATTGAAAACTGTTTTATTTTCTTTTTCTACTCTTTGACGTTGGATTGGTTTTTGAAAACGAACTTTCTTTGGAGCATCTCCAAAAATATCTTGATCTACAAATCGATTAATAGATGGCTCTACTCTTTTTGGAGTGATATATTCTAAAAACTGTTCATCTATTTCTTCTAAAAAGCGACTTGGTTCACAATCAATTAATTTTCCCCAACGGTATCTAGTTTTAGTATATGTTAAATAGGCTGCTTTTTCTGCTCTTGTTAGCGCTACATAAAACAATCTACGTTCTTCTTCTAGTTCTGAACGGGTATTCATACTCATAGCAGAAGGAAATAAATTCTCTTCCAATCCTACAATATAAACATATGGGTATTCTAATCCTTTAGATTGATGAATACTCATCAAAGATACTTTTGGTTTATCATCCTTTTTATCAGAATCTAAATCCGTAGCCAAAGCTACTTCTTCTAGGAAGGAAGTTAACGAAGCATCTTCGCCAGTTTCGATCTTATCAGTAATGAAATCTTTTACTCCGTTTAATAATTCTTGAACATTTTCTACTTTGCTAACTGCTTCAGGAGTTCCTTCTTTCTCTAAATCTTTGATTAATTGCGTTTGCTTAATTACTAATTCTGTAACTTCAAAAGCGTTCATTTTTTGCGCATCAATTTGAAAACGCAATACCATGTTTAAAAAATTCTGAAGCTTTGTCTTTGTTCCTGAGTTTAATTTTAAATCAATTTTATCTAAATGCTTTAAAATTTCAAAAATTGATTTCTTATAGTGATTCGCAGCTATCGTTAATTTATCAATAGTTGTTGCGCCGATTCCTCTTGCAGGATAATTGATAATTCTTTTTAAAGCTTCTTCATCATTTGGATTGATTAACATTCTTAAATACGACAGTAAATCTTTAATTTCTTTACGCCCGTAGAATGAAATTCCTCCATAAATCTTATACTCAATACTTTTTTTACGCAATGCATCTTCCATTGCTCTGGATTGAGAATTTGTTCTATATAAAACTGCAAATTGATCGTTTTGCAGTTGCTGATTCATTTTATGATCAAAGATAGACTGCGCTACAAACCTTCCTTCCTCTCCATCAGAAATGGTACACATAACTTTAATAAGTTCGCCAGAATCATTAGAAGTCCAAACTTCTTTATCTAATTTGGTTTTGTTTTTTTCAATAACAGAATTCGCAGCATTTACAATGTTTTGAGTAGAACGATAATTTTGCTCCAACTTAAACATTTTAGTATCTGGATAATCTTTTTGAAAACTTAAAATGTTCTGAATGTTGGCGCCTCTAAAACTATAAATACTCTGAGAATCATCACCTACAACACAAATGTTCTGAAAACGATCTGCCAATGCTTTTACAATAATGTATTGCGAATGATTTGTATCTTGATACTCATCAACCATAATATAACGAAAACGGTCTTGATATTTTGCTAAAGATTCTGGAAAACGAGCCAATAATTCATTGGTTCTTAGAAGAAGATCATCAAAATCCATGGCGCCAGATTTAAAACAACGCTCTACATATTCTTTGTAGATATCTCCTACTTTTGGTCTGCTTGCCATTAAATCTGCCTCTTGCAAGTCAGAATTATTAAAATACGCTCGCACCGTAATCAAACTATTTTTAAAGGAAGAAATACGATTTAGAATTTGTTTTGCCTTGTATCTGTCTTTGTCTAATCCCATTTCTTTGATGATAGAAGTGATTAAACGAACCGAATCTTGCGTATCATAAATCGTAAAGTTGGATGGGTATCCTAATTTGTCTGCTTCAGAACGTAAAATTCTTGCAAATACGGAATGAAAAGTTCCCATCCATAAATTCTTAGACTCGCTTGCTCCAACAACTGAAGCAATTCTATCTTTCATTTCACGAGCCGCTTTGTTTGTAAACGTAAGCGAAAGAATATTAAACGCATCTACTCCTTGCTGCATTAAATGAGCAATTCTATAGGTTAATACACGTGTTTTACCAGAACCTGCACCTGCGATGATAATCATAGGTCCGTCTTTCTGTAAAACCGCTTCTTTTTGTGCTGGATTTAAGGAATCTAAATAGTTTGCCAAGGTAACTTTTGTAAGCATCAAAAATACCAATCAAGATGCAGAGTAACAACAAAAGTTATCGACAATTTGAACAAAAAACAGCAAGTCTTTTTATCCTATTAAAAATAAAAATGAAAAAAAATGCGAAAAAATTTGCGTAACCGAATGGTTACATATATATTTGTAATAAATCAGTTACATATTTATGAGAAGAGATGTTTATCAAGCTATTGCAGATCCGGTTAGAAGAGACATTATAAAACTCTTAATGAAGGACACGATGAACATAAATGAAGTAGCTAAGAATTACGAAATCAGTAGACCAGCAGTGTCAAAACACTTAAAAATACTGAATGAATGTGGAATCATAAATATCAACAAAAAAGGAAGAGAGCGTTTATGCAAAGTAGAACCTACGATGTTAAAACCGGCCTTTACTTGGATTGATCAATACAAAGAAAACTGGAATAAACAAGACAAAACCAATACCCCCTAATGGTTTGTAAAGTTACAAAAGCTCATTGCTCACCCCCTTCTGCTTTGAGCTTAGTAACTTTTATTTTGAAGTAAAACAAACTGCTACAATTAATTTAATTCACTTATTAAATCATAGACACTTTTTTAAATACTTTTTTTATAAAGTAAAACGTTCTATAAAAATTATTGAGATTCTTCATTCCATTAACATTGATGTGTTTTTTAATTAACTGAATGTTGGTGTGTTAAAAAAATATTTTGAACTTTCATTCCTGCGTAGGCAGGAATCTGTTTTGAATCTTTTTGATATTCCTAACTATGCAGAAATGACAAACCGTATAGTATAAACATCATTACAACAGCTTAAAAAAAATCTCAGATCTCAGAGTGACACTTTACAGACAGCCTCTTCTATTTAAATAATACTTGGTGAGTTTTGATTGATTCAAAACCCGTAAAACTACCTGTTTGTAATACTCTAAAAAGGGCTTGATAACACCTAACCACCTGATTATCAGATTAAAATTACTCAACAGTAAGCTAAAAGGGAGAGCTGTACTATCTAAACTAAAGGCATACTTCAATATTAGAAAGAATTGTTTTGGGTAAGTACATAAACTCATTAATATTTTTAAAACTTCAATTATTTCTCTCTTTTAATCTTAATTAAGGAAAATACCTATTGAGTGGCTTTACATTGTTAAATATATTTGAAGTGCAGTATATAGTGAAAAAAAAGGAGAAAGTTAAAGAGATCCCTAAATCCCTATAACAAACTCCCTTACCCTTATTTTTTTATATAAGATTTTAATTTATAGCCTACATCCTAAATTTTAATCCTACAAAAGAACTAAATCTATATTCGTTTTTTGAGTTATAAACCACTTCTAAATCTTTTCTTTGTGTAAATTGTTGTGTAACAATAAACTTTAATCGATTATTTATCTTGTAGTTAAGCTCTCCACTAAAACTATAGGTAGGACAACCTACTTTTTGCCTGTACGTTTTTCCAAAATCTACATAGGCAATAGCACCTATTTTTCCATAAATACTTCTTATTACGTATCCTACTCCAAGAGCATAGCGTTTATAGTCTTTACCAACTATATCAGCATACTCTACAGAAATATAAGTTGAAAAATGGTTTTTTTTAAGATTATAAATAGGAATTTCAATCTTAGACAAAAAGTTAACAGTCAAAGGATCGTTTCCTATTTGATCTCCAAAAAAGAATAGTCTTACATCTTGTTGTAGAGAGATTTCAATATTGTTTTGTCCATAGCTACAAAATGTAAACATAAAAAAGATACAAGCAAATAATATTTTTTTCATAATTGAGGGATTTCATGTGAATAATTATTTTGTATAAATCTAAATGAATAAATAATATCTTCAAATGACAAATGTCATGTTTTATGCCCTAAATACTCTTTAAATTTACTCAAAAGTTATTATCATGAAATCAAAACATCTTCTTTCTATCCTTTGTATCGCACTATTATTTTCTTGTTACCCAAGAGAAAATATAGTAACATTCTTTGATGAAGAAACAATATCAAAAGAAATGATATTATCAACAATGATTGACGGAGAAATACAAAACTCAATTAACTCATCTATTCCTATAAGTTTGTTAGATTCCGAATTTTTTGGGCAATATATAGAACATTTAATTGAACTAGAAGTGACTTCTATTGTGGTCACAATTTCAGGGTATGATAATGGAGTTACTAATTCTGAAATTAAACTTGGAAACACCATTCTCGAAAATAACATTGATGATAGTGTTACATCTATTAACATAGTAAACTCTTATAAATTAGAGGATGTTTCCCAGGAACTGTTAAATAGTCATAGTATACCTTTTACATTTTCAGGTGATTCTATTTCCGTAGATACTTTTCAAGTCTCTGTAACTATAACCTTTAAAGGAGTATTTATAAATTAAAATTCTTAAAAAATGAAAAACATAATCATTATTTTTTTACTCTTTCACACTACTTGTTTATTATCTCAAGAAAGAATTTCTATTGATGTTTTTTTAGGATTAAAAACAACTGGTATTGACAATGAATATCAAAGTCAACAAAAAGTAATCAATACGTTAACAAATTTTTCTCTTCAATTAAAAGAAACTGATTTTGGACATTTCTTTATAGGTCAATCATTAGAATATGCAAACTTACAAGATGGACCGTGTTATAGATACGCATTTCTTCAAATAGGGTATAGCTTTAGCCAGCCTATTCTCTTAAGAAAAATGACAGCAAATGTTGCCGTTAATTATGCAATTACTAAAAGATGGTCTGAAGGGTTTAATAGCTATGGGGGCACATTTGACCTTAGTTATAAATTTAGTGACAGTATAAAATTAGCCTCACTGATTCAAATGGTACGAAAAACCGATATAGAAAATCATAATCCCAATGGGCATAATATTGTTTATGAATTTAATTTTTTTGTAGGAATTAAAATAGATCTTTTCAGAGTTAGAAATATTATTTAACTTCTTCTAAATACTTTTATTATGCCTTTATTATTAGTGATCAGTAATTGCACTACAAATGGAATGCTATGCTGTTTCTCATAGTTGTGAATTAGTAAATAACTTACAAACAAAGGCACTTATTATAAAATCAGTTATGGACAATACTATTGACAAAGATCATCACGGAAAGCTATATTCAAGTTGGTCAAGTACAATGTTTGTGAAATACATTTTAGAAAAAAATATAATATAGAATGATAGCAAGAACAAAGTATATAATTAATTAGCTAAATTAAATTTCATCATTGTAAACAAAGATAGAGATAAACAGAAAATAAGTGCTTTTAAATTTCCAAAGCTTCATATACAAAAACTTCCCAAAACATATAAAAACAATAGATATTTAAATTTAAATAGGACTTTCTTTATTTTTTCTCTTTGGTTTTTTTTTATAGAATAGTCGGAGCAATAATTACTGGAAAATTAAAAAATTCCCATAGTAAGAACACTACTGGACTGGTTAAGAAAGCTACTTTCATTTTTAAGTTTTTTAGTCTTTTTTTAAAGCAAGATCAATTAAAGTGCTTAATATATGTTGTTTTGATTTGGGAAGGTTTTGTAAAAATACCGAGCGAATAATCTTCTAATAAATAAAAAACCAAACAATCTTGACCATCCCAATCAAAAGAGATATTTTTACAAAATGGAAGACGCAATTTTACAAGGTATAGGATATGCAATCCCAGCTTTGGTTACCGGAGCTGTTGCATATTTTGTGATGACTGGCTTGAGAAATCAAGATACCAATGAAAAGAAAATGGATCTTTTAGCACAAAAGAAAAAAGAATCACTACCTGTTCGTTTACAAGCTTATGAACGTATGCTATTGTTTTGTGAACGCATCAATCCAATTAAAATGTTATTACGAGTAAAACCAGTTGGAGATGCTTCTGAAGACTATTTACAATTATTATTAGCTAGTATAGATCAGGAGTTTCAGCACAATATGGTACAACAATTATACATTTCTGACGAGTGTTGGAATGTTATTCTTGCTTCAAAAGCAGCTGTAATTAACAAATTGAAGCAAGTTTCTAACACCTCAAATTCAGCTAGTGATTTTCGCGAAAATGTATTTTTAGAATACTCTAAAAAAGCGCCATCTACTGATACCGCTATTGCTTTCTTAAAAAATGAAGTTAAAAAGATTATTTAAAAGAGAGCACTGAATTATACTAATTAGTATTGTCTTTCAGTAAATTACAGCGCCCTTCTCTCTCCTTTTTCAAAAAAGATTTTTAAAAACGAACTCTTATTCCCAATTTATAATTTCTACCTCTGGTATTAAAACCTATAGTTTCTTGATAATCCTCATTAAATAAATTAGTGACAGATCCGAAGAATAACACTTTTCCGTCTAAAACTTTATAGTTTGCATTGATATCGAGAACACTGTAACTTGGTAAAATAACATCCTGACCTGCAGTTCCAAAGCTTCCAAAAGCATCAAACAAAGATCTTTCTCCAACATTTCTAAAAAGTGCAGAAATTGCTGAGTTTTTCGTAAGATTTGCTTCAATACTTGCAGTTAATTTGCTTTTAGGGATATAATCTACATCATCACTTTTATCGATGTGTGTATATCCTATATTTGTTTTTACATTTTTTGTAAATGAGTAAGTAATATCTGCCTCGATACCCGAAACATTGATGTCTTCTAATGCATTAGTATAAACTCCAAAAGGAGGGGTTGATAAGTTCTGAAAGATTACTTTATCTACTTCTACTCTATTAAAGTATACAGTATTCACTTGTAATTTATCCCCAATCCAACTTTCAAAACCAAATTCGAATGTTGTATTGGTTTCTGGATTTAAATCAACGTTTCCAAAATCAGAAAATAGTTGATATAAACTTGGTGCAATAAAGGCAGAACTATAAGAGGAAATTAACTTTAGGTTTACATTTTCATTTTTTAAGATTCCGAAGGCAAGACTTGTATCATACACGAAATTATTACCATAATTACTATGCATATTTAATCGCCCTCCAGCATTTAAACTCAATCCAAAATCAGTACTATAGACTGCTGACACATACGGATCAAAAACGTTGAAATTTGCTAAATCTGGATCAATGTTTCCAAAATCAGAGATGGTTTCGTTTTCATGTTTTTGATAATTAAGTCCAGTTATTAATTGAAAATACTTTGTGAATTCGTATTTGTTAGCCAAATCTAAATTGACACTTGAACCTTTGTAGATAAAGGTGTTAATCCCTCCAGAGAAAGAATTAAAACTATCAAAACTTCTGTCTAAAGAATTGATCGATGCGTTTAAAAACAACTCTCCTTTTTTATATTTTAATTGCGGTCTAATTCCGATTCTAATTTGTTCTTGACTCCCTTGATTGATATCAGAATCATTAAAAGCACCTGCATCAAAAGAATAATCAAACTCATCATAGTTTATAAAAGCATCTAATCGGAATTGTTTATTTACTTTATATCCTAATTTTAAAAAACCGTTTTTACTTACATAACTATCCTCTTCAAACGGGATATCTGTATTGCTTTTTGCAGATGAAAATCCATCCGTACCTGTTAAATTGAAATATGCGTTGTATTGTAATTTTTCTAAAGTACCACTAATAGCAACATTCTGATTTTTATCATTTAATGCAGAGTTTCTGTTTTCTGAGGTAGTATTAGTCCCCATACTAAACTCATAAGACCCAGAAATATCGTTTTTAGAAGCTTTCTTTAGAATAATGTTAATGACTCCAGTTCCCGCTCCAGTTCCGTATAAAGTACTTGATGCACCTTTTAAAACCTCAATGGATTCAATTTGATTCAAAGATAATAATCGTAAATCGTAAGATTGTTCTATCCCTGTAGGATCAGAAACAGGAACCCCGTCTATTAAAATAAGTACTTGTCTGCTTCTTCCACCACGGATGTAAGTATTTCTTGGTTCTCCAGGATTAGAATTTACTCCTCTAATTTCTACTCCAGGCACATTGTTTAACAATTGTATCACTGATTTACCAGCATTTGTTTGAATGTCTTTTTGTGTGATTTTGTAAATTACTTTTCCTGTATTTTCCTTTTTCAAATTAAACTTAGTTGCAGACAATACGACCTCTTCTAAATCTTCTCTTTTTTCTTTTGATTTTTTTTCTTGTGAAAAGAGCTGTGCAGTAGATAAGCACAACGCTAACACACCAATGATTACAAATTGATTTTTCATTTTTTTGATTTAATTTTTACAAATAAATCAGGTAAAATTTTTGTACAAAAATGATGGTATTAGTACACAAACCTTTGTCCCGAAAGTTTTATTACTCGTGATTTAGGGCAGGTCTCCTGACTCGTATTATGTTATGAACCTTCCCAGCTTGTATCAAATCTTATTTGATAGTAACCAGTGGTTTGAAGCATAACTACTCATTTTAAATGAGATCCTGAATATACACTTCGACATGCTAAGTGTGACAATTAAGGATATACTTACAGTTGCGGGAACAGTCTCGGATTTTCACCGAATTCCCTTTTAATCTAGTATCAATGATGTTGATAATAGAACCAAAAATCGGAGCAAATGTATACTATTTTTCATACATAAATTTTATTTTGTAAACTATTTTGTAATCTTGCAGTGTACAATTCGCATTCATGAAAAATCAGAAATACTCTTTTTTATTTATCGTTATTTTTTCCATAATCTTTAGTTCTTGCAGAGAGAAAAAAGCAATTAATACTAACGAAAATATAACTAAACAGTTGAGTGAAGTAAAATACGCTAAAGGATTTGATATAGAGCGTTTTAATGATTATAAAAAAGTAATTATAAAAACCCCATATCCTGAAGCTAAAGAAAGCTTGATTTATATTTTAAAATCAAAATCTCTGTCCAAGAAAAGTGAATTAAATAAAGGCGACATTCAAGTTCCTGTGGATAAAATTGTAGTGACTTCTACGACTCATATTCCAATGTTAGAACTATTAGGAGAAGAAAATAGCTTGGTGGGTTTTCAGGATACCAATTATATATCTTCAGAAAAAACACGTAAACGAATCGATAGTGGGTTTGTAAGAGAGTTAGGAAAAGAAGCTGCGATGAATACGGAAGTTCTTTTTGAATTACAACCAGATCTTGTGGTTGGATTTGCTATGAACAAAACGAATAAAACCTATAATCTAATTGAAAAACAAGGAATACCAGTCATCATCAATGGAGATTGGTTAGAAGAAACTCCTTTAGGTAGAGCAGAGTGGATTAAATTTTTTGGAGCTTTGTATGATAAAGAGAAAGAAGCAGATAGTATATTTAAACTAATTGAGTCGAATTATTTGGAAGCTAAAGCAATTGCAAAAAAATCAAACAACAAACCCACGATTCTTTCTGGTGCCATTATGAGAAATGACATATGGAATCTTCCTGGAGGAGAGAGTTTTGTTGCTAAATTCTTATTAGATGCAAATGTAAACTACTTATGGAAAGATTCTAAAGGAAAAGGCAGTTTGCAATTAAGCTTTGAAAGTGTTTTTGACAAAGCTCAAGATGCTGATTACTGGATTGCTCCAGGCTACTTTTCTACAAAAGAGCAAATGCTAGAAAATAATAGTCATTACAAAAGCTTTACGGCTTTTCAACAAGGTAATATCTATACAGCTGCTACAAAAATAGGTGCAACAGGTGGTGTTATTTATTATGAGTTAGCTCCTACTCGACCCGATTTAGTTTTAAGAGACATTATAAAAATTACAAATCCTAGTTTATTATTAAATTATGAATTGACGTTTTTTGAAAAAATGAAGTAAGTTTTACTACTTATTAAGCTCTAAAGTTCGTTCTCTTAAGTAAAGATATAAAGGAAACGTAAAAGCTATAGCTATTAAGAAAGTCAGTGGAATTAATACCCACCATCCTTTCACCTTTAACTTTCTAGCATCTGGAATATACCAAACAAAGAAAGTTAGCACAACAACACTTAAATCAGCTCCAAAAGATTTCCCAGCAAAATTAGATTGTGCTAATTCAAAGAAATGAACAAGAGAAGCTTCTTCATTGCTAGAAAAATACTGGATGTTATAATACCAAGTATATGCAACACCTAAAATAGCAATGAATAAGAAAATATATTTACGTTTCATGGTGATGTATTTTATATAATTAACATTTCAAAACGCTCTAGATGGACACTGGGTTGTCACGTTGAGCTTGCCTTGTCGGCAGACAGGCCTATCGAAACGTTATCGATGGTGACTGAAGCTCTCGAAGTCACATTACATGATTACATTCTGAATGACACTTCGAGCGCCTCAGTGTTCAATAATAAGAACCTAAAACAATGTAATCTGTCCGTCTTCTTCTGTTTTTGTATTATCAGAATCCTGTTTAGTTGATTTTTCTTCTGATTTAGATTCAGTGTTTTCTGAAGAAATTTCTTCTTCATCAACCACCTCAACATCTTCAATTATTACTTCTTCGGGCTCATCAAAAGGTAATGAATCTAATAGATTTACTTGTTTTATTTTATCAGTAGTGAGCTGATTCCCTTGTGCTTTAATTCCTTTAACAGCAATAAATTCTTCAAAGTTGACTTCTTTAGTATCTATAGACCTTTTAGAAAATATGACTTCCGCAACCGGTCTGTAGTCGATCGCTATAATTTCTAATTGAGATTTTGGATGCTCAGAAATAAAAACCTCTTCTTTATCTTCAGCTTCTATAAGAAAACGCTTTACATAATAACGCTCTTTTTCTCCATCAAAATAAATCGCAGAAATTGGTTTTTTAGGTTTCCATTTTTCTAAGACTATCAAATCGTCATCAAAATGCATTTGTAATTCTGGTGTTACAGCTTTAATTTTTCCAGATTGCGTGGCAATCAAAATTTTATCTTCAGCTTTAAACTCCCCTAACAATTCACCTCTACCATCAACATTTAAGCGTTGTACCGTATCATCAAACCAAATCTTACGAGGTTTTAATGTTGAAACTCCAGATGATTTGAATTCAACTTTACGGATAGCATATTTTGTAATTGTATTTCCTCTAACAGCACGACCTTTGACCGCTAAATCAGAAAAATCAATATCCCATTTCAATTTTTTTACACTGCCAACTGCTCGTAATAAAATAGTTACTACCTCAGCTTCACCATTTGGATTTGCAGAAAAATAATGGACAATAGATCCTTTTTTTCCGTTTGCTAAATCGTACTCTTTATCTCTAGTTACACTAGTTACATTGAATCTCTTCATATAACTCGGACCGCTTTTTCCATCTCTGTACATCATATTATAAACGGTTCGTTTGTCTTTCTTCTTAAAAACTGCAACGTGAATAATATCTTTTCCTACAAAAGTTTTAGAAGCCACTTTCGTAACCATCAGATGGCCATCTTTTCTAAAAACTATGATATCATCAATGTCTGAACAATCGGTTACATATTCGTCTTTACGTAATGAAGTACCAATAAATCCTTCTTCTCTATTGACATAAAGTTTGGTGTTTCTAATGACTACTTTGGTAGCTACAATATCATCAAAAGCTCTAATTTCTGTTTTACGTTCTTTTCCAGCGGCATACGTAGTTTTTAATCGCTTAAAATAATCAACGGCATAAGTTATCAAATTATCCAATTGAACTTTAACTTGTGCAATCTTATCTTCTAAGCCTTCAATGAACTGTTTCGCTTTATCAATATCAAATTTTGAAATCTTTTTGATTCTAATTTCAGTTAGACGAACAATATCTTCTTCATTGATAGCTCTTTTTAAGTGTTTTATATGTGGTTGTAATCCTTTATCTATGGCATCGATTACACCTTGCCAAGTTTCTTGATCTTCAATATCACGATAGATTCTATTCTCTATAAAAATTCGTTCTAAGGAAGCAAAATGCCATTGTTCTTCTAATTCATGTAATTGAATTTCTAATTCTCTCTTTAAGAGATGCACTGTATAATCTGTTGAAGTTTTCAGCATTTCTGTAACTCCAATAAATCGCGGTTTATTATCGTCAATAATACAACACAATGGTGAAATTGAATTTTCACAATTGGTAAATGCATACAAGGCATCGATGGTTTTATCTGGTGAGATATTTGGCGGTAAATGCACTAAAATTTCTACATTGGCCGCTGTATTATCTTCAATCTTCTTGATCTTAATTTTCCCTTTTTCATTGGCTTTGATGATACTATCAATTAAAGTTGTTGTTGTTGTACCAAATGGAATTTCTGTAATGACTAGAGTTTTCTTATCAAGCTGAGACATTTTTGCTCTAACTCTAACTTTACCTCCGCGTTTTCCATCATTATAATTAGAAAAATCTGCAATACCTCCTGTTAAGAAATCAGGTAGAATTGTAAAGCTTCTCCCTTTCAAATACTTGATAGATGCATCTATCAATTCAATAAAATTATGTGGTAATATTTTAGTAGATAAGCCTACTGCAATCCCCTCTGCACCTTGCGCTAATAAAAGGGGAAATTTAACAGGAAGGTTAACGGGTTCTCTTTTACGACCATCATAAGATGCTTGCCATTCTGTTGTTTTAGGATTAAAAACAACATCTAAGGCAAACTTAGATAAACGAGCTTCAATATAACGTGAAGCTGCTGCGCGGTCTCCTGTGAGAATATTTCCCCAGTTTCCTTGCATGTCTATTAGCAATTCTTTTTGCCCGATTTGAACCATCGCATCTGCAATAGAGGCATCTCCGTGGGGATGATACTGCATGGTATGACCCACAATATTTGCAACTTTGTTATAACGACCATCATCCAAATCTTTCATAGAATGCATGATACGACGTTGTACAGGCTTTAATCCATCATTAATACCCGGAACTGCTCTTTCTAAAATTACATACGAGGCATAGTCTAAAAACCATTCCTTGTACATTCCTGTAACTCTAGTAATGGTTTCTACAGAATCAGTCTGGTTATCAAGATCAGCAGTTTGTTCTTCTTGATGATTCTCCAAGCCTTCTTTATCTTCTTCGTGGTCGTTAATTTCTTCGCTCATCTTTTATACTTCCTCAACGATATCTAGTTCAACTTTCAAATTCTCTATGATAAACTTCTGTCTATCAGGTGTGTTTTTACCCATATAGAATTGTAACATTTGATCTATCGACATATCTTTATCTAACATTACAGGATCTAGACGAATATCATCACCAATAAAATGTACAAATTCATTTGGCGAGATTTCACCTAATCCTTTAAATCGAGTGATTTCTGGTTTTCCTTTTAATTTTTGAATTGCGGTCCTTTTCTCTTCTTCTGAATAGCAGTAGAACGTTTCTTTCTTATTCCGAACTCTAAATAATGGCGTATCTAAAATATATAAATGCCCTTCTTTGATAAGTTCTGGAAAGAATTGCAAAAAGAAAGTGATTAATAACAATCTAATATGCATTCCATCCACATCGGCATCTGTAGCAATTACAATATTATTATAACGTAAATCTTCTAACCCGTCTTCAATATTTAAAGCTGCTTGTAATAAATTGAATTCTTCATTTTCATACACAATCTTCTTAGACAAACCATAAGAGTTTAAAGGTTTTCCTTTTAAACTGAATACTGCTTGGGTGTTTACATTTCGAGATTTGGTGATAGATCCAGAAGCCGAATCTCCCTCTGTAATAAACAAGGTGGTTTCTAGGTGTGTTTCTTTTTTAATATCCCCTAAATGAACTCTACAATCACGTAACTTCTTATTGTGTAAACTAGATTTCTTAGCTCTATCTCTAGCCAGTTTTCGAATGCCAGATAATTCTTTACGCTCTTTCTCTGCTTGTTGAATTTTTTTCTGAATACTTTCTGCTACAACAGGGTTTTTATGAAGATAATTATCTAATTGAGTTTTAAGAAAATCGTTAATATAAGTTCTTACGGTTGGCAAGCCGCCTCCCATTTCAGTTGAACCTAGTTTTGTTTTAGTCTGACTCTCAAAAACAGGTTCCATTACTTTGATAGCAATAGCTGAAATAATAGATTTACGAACATCTGAAGCTTCAAAATTCTTTCCATAGAACTCACGGATTGTTTTCACCAAAGACTCTCTAAATGCGGCTTGATGTGTCCCTCCTTGGGTAGTATGTTGACCATTTACAAAAGAATGATATTCTTCAGAATATTGTGTTTTACTATGTGTAATAGCTACTTCAATATCATTTCCTTTTAAATGAATAATTGGATACAACATATCATCTTGATTGTTGTTGTCTTCCAATAAATCTTTTAATCCATTTTCTGAAAAGAATTTTTCACCATTGAAAAGAATCGTCAAACCTGGATTCAGGTAGACGTAATTTTTCAACATTTTAGCTACATACTCATTTCTGAATTTATATTTCTTAAAAATAGCTTCATCTGGAATAAAAGATACTTTAGTTCCTTTCCTTCTTGAAGACTCTTCAAGGAGTTCTTTGTTAATTAAATTCCCTTGTTCAAATTCAGCTGTTGCAGATTTGTTGTCTCTATTAGACTCAACTCTAAAAAAAGAAGATAATGCATTCACTGCTTTTGTTCCTACTCCATTTAATCCAACCGACTTTTTAAAAGCTTTAGAATCGTACTTTCCCCCAGTATTCATTTTAGAAACTACGTCTACAACTTTACCAAGCGGAATTCCTCGACCGTAATCTCTAACGGAAACTTTATTACCATGAATAGAAATATCAATCGTCTTACCGGCACCCATCACATACTCATCTATGGAATTATCTAAGACCTCTTTTACTAAAATATAGATACCATCATCCGCAGAAGATCCATCACCTAATTTTCCAATATACATACCAGGTCTCATTCTGATATGTTCTTTCCAATCTAGTGAGCGAATATTATCTTCTGTATACTTAGTTTCTTGAGCCATAAAATCTTTCTGCCGTTATTTTGAAGTCCTTGCTAAAATAGGATTTCTCATTAAAAATCAAAATGCCCATCTACATTAGTTATCAACAGATTTTCCACGATATAAAACTAGCCAAATTCTACAAAAAATAACAATATGTAATATTTTTAAACAATTAGTAATCAGTATACATATTTTTATATTTTCGCTTTGAAATTAGAACTCATGAATAGAGAACAATTACTTCAATTAACAGAAAAATATGATAGTCCTTTGTATGTCTATGACACACAAAAGATTGCATCGCAATATGAAAGAATTACCAATGCTTTTTCTAGTGTTGAGCAAGTTCAAATAAATTATGCGGTAAAAGCATTGTCAAATATTAATATTCTAAAATATTTTAAAAAATTAGGTGCTGGTTTAGATACAGTCTCAATTCAAGAAGTACAATTAGGATTAGCTTCTGGAGTTTCACCAGAAAAAATAATTTATACACCCAATGGAGTTTCTTTAGAAGAAATTGAAAAAGTTGCTCAAAAAGGGGTGCAGATTAACATAGACAACCTTTCAATTTTAGAGTTATTTGGACAAAAACATCCTGAAATTCCTGTTTGTATTAGAATCAATCCTCATATTATGGCGGGTGGAAATAGTAAAATCTCTGTAGGTCATATCGATTCTAAATTTGGAATTTCTATTCACCAAGTTCCACATATAAAAAGAGTTGTTGAAAATACAGGAATGCATATCAATGGAATTCACATGCATACAGGTTCTGATATTTTAGATATTGATACTTTTTTACGCGCATCAGAAATTTTATTTGATGTTGCAAAACAATTTGAATCTATAGATTTTATTGACTTTGGAAGTGGTTTTAAAGTTCCTTACAAAGAAGGTGATATATCTACAGATATCGAGCAATTAGGCGTTCAACTTTCTGAACGTTTTAATAAGTTTTGTAAAGATTTTGGAAGAAACATCACATTAATGTTTGAACCAGGAAAATTTTTAGTCTCTGAATCAGGTTATTTCTTAGCAAAAGTAAATGTAATAAAACAAACTACCTCAACTGTTTTTGCTGGTGTTGACAGTGGTTTTAATCATTTAGTTAGACCTATGATGTATGATTCTTTTCACAACATTACAAATATTTCAAACCCTGAAGGAAGAGACCGTTATTATTCGGTTGTTGGATACATCTGTGAAACGGACACCTTTGGTTCTAACCGAAGAATTAGCGAAATCTCTGAAGGTAATATTTTATGTTTCCATAATGCCGGAGCCTATTGTTTCTCGATGGCTTCTAACTACAATTCACGTTACCGTCCAGCAGAAGTAATGATCTATGAAGGAAATGATTATTTAATCCGAAAAAGAGAAACTTTTGAAGATATTTTAAAGAATCAAGAGATTATTGATATTTAAATAAAAAAAAGGTGTGATTTTTAAATCACACCTTTTTTTTTATTTATAAATATGAAGCTTCTTACATTTTTATTTTTGAAAGCTTTACTTCTTTACCGTCTTTATCTAAAAGAATCACTTCGTCAAATCCAGCATCTTTGAATTTAGCAAACTGAGTAGCTGCATCTCCAACGATCATATATCCCATCTTAGAAGCATCTAAATACTTATTTGCCAAGGCTTTGTGTTGCTCAAGAGTCATATTTCTAATAATATCTTCTTCTCCTGCAATATAATCTGTTGGTAAATTATAGTTACTAATGTTTTGTAACATTCCTAGTAAAGCACCTTGCGTTTCAAAACGTCTAGCATTTGATTTAATTAAAGCATTCTTAGTGAAATCTAAATCTTCTTGAGAAATTCCATCTTTATACTTTTCTATTTCATCTCTAAAGATGTTTACAGATTCAAAAGTAGTATTGGTTCTTACACTAGAAGAAGCTGAGAATGCTCCTTTAACTTTAGTTCCACTAAAACCAGTTCTTGCACCATAAGTATATCCTTTTTCTTCTCTTAAAATAAGATTCACATTTCCAGAAAAAGAACCACCTAATTTATAGTTCATTACTGTTGCAGCAAAATAATCAGGATCTGTTCTTGCCATAGATAAATAACCAATATTTATAACAGATTGTTTAGAATTTGGTATATCAACAAAATATACTGATGACTTATCTCTATCTCCATTCATCTCATAGGTTGGAAAAGTAACTTCTTTGCTTTTCCAATTACTTTCTAGATCTGCTAATACTGAAGTTGCTTTATCTTGAGTAATATTACCTACTACGTGAAATTTAGTTACTGAAGGAGAAAAGTTTTTCTCATAAAAGGCTTTTAAATCATCCATGGTAATAGCTTCTATGGATTCAACACTTCCACTTGCAGGATATGCAAAAATATGTTTCTCACCATACATTAACTTATTTCCAATGTTTCTAGCCACAACATTAGGATTTGCAGAAGAACGTTTCACACTATTAATCGTGCTCACTTTTATTCTCTTCAATTCTTCTTCATCCCATCGTGGTTGTAGTAAAATCTCTTCTACTAACTTCATTGTTTTATCAAAGTTTCTTGCCAGTGTGTTTCCAGAAATAGTAATTGCTTCATTTCCTGTAAACATTCTAATAGATGCACCTAAAAGCTCTATTTCTTGTTCTAATTCTTCTGGTGTTTTATTGGCAGTTCCTTCCATCATAATGTCTGTCATTAGATTTGCAACACCATTTTTGTCAAAAGAATCTAATAAGTGTCCTCCATCGATTACCATGCTAAAGTTAACAATCGGAATTTCAGTTTGTTCAATTCCGTAGACTTTCATGTCATTACTTAATGTCGTAGACCATGAAGTTGGAATATTTAATTTTGGGGATTCTCCTGTTTTTGGAGCCACAGATCTATCAAATTTAGAAGGTGTTTTAATTACTTCAGCATCTTTATCTGCTATTTTTACATCAACATTATCTTTGATTTTCTCTTCAACAATCGGAGCAATTTTTGAATCTTTTGCTGCTAATTCTAGTTTTCCTTTAGGAACAAAACTTGTTATCACGTAAGGCTTCCCTTTAATATATCTATTATATACTCTTGTGACATCTTCTTTTGTTACTTTTTTAACATTTTCAATATCTTCAGTAATAAATCCTGGATCACCAGCAAAAACATTGTATTGTGCTAATTGAAATGATTTCCCTAAAACACTACTGATAGAATTGTAAAAACCAGTTTCTAAACCTGCTTTAATACGTTCTACATCTTTATCTGTAATTCCTTCTTCTTCAAATTTCTTAAAAGATTCTAAAACAGCAGACTCTACATCATCTAAATTATTTACTCCGTTTGCAGTTACAATTACATGAAACTCTCCAGCCAATTCTTGTGAATTGTTATAGGCAGTTACTCTAGATGTTAATTCTTTCTCTTTTACAAGAACTTTATACATCGGAGCTTTCTTTCCGTCTGATAATAACTGTGCTAAGAAATCTAAAGCATATGCATCATCAGTATATTGCTCTAATGTTGGCCAAACCATATTTAATTGAGGAGATCTAGCAAAGTTATCTTCATGATAGAAACGTTTTGTTTCACTCAACGTTACTCTTCTTGGCTCTAATGGTTTTACTTCTTGACGACGCTTAATTTCTCCAAAATACTTTTCAATCAAAGCTTTTGCTTCATCAGTTTCAAAGTCACCTGCAATGACTAAAGTTGCATTGTTTGGTCCATAATATTTGTCGTAAAACTCTTTTACATCATCAATCGTTGCACTTTGTAAGTCAACTAACTCACCAATTACTTGCCAGTTATAGGGATGGTCTTCAGGATAAATAGCTTTGTCTAAAACCCAGTTTGTATGTCCGTAAGGATTATTGTCTACACGTTGTCTCTTTTCATTTTGTACAACTTCTTGTTGATTATAAAATGCAGATTCTGTAACCGTATTGATTAAATATCCCATTCTATCACTTTCTAACCACATGATAGTTTCTAGTGCGTTATTTGGAACGATTTCATAATAAATGGTTCCATCTTTCCAAGTTCCACCGTTTAGAGTTCCACCTAAGTCTTGTATTTTTTTGAAAAATTGATCTTGTGGCACGTTTTCAGATTCTTGAAAAAGCATGTGCTCAAATAAATGAGCAAAACCTGTTCTTCCTGTTTTTTCTCTGTTAGAACCTACTCCATATTGAATAGCTAAGGATACTATAGGATCAGATTTGTCTTGATGCAACACAACTTGTAATCCATTTTCTAATTCATATTTTTCAAATTCAATTGATAATTTATCAGAGTTTGAATCTTTTTGACAAGAAACAAAACCTAATAGTACGATTGAAAAAGTAAAAATTACTGAACGAAATTTAATATTCATCATAATAATTTATTTGGTTTAAATTAAATAAAGTCTAAAGATAATAAATATTACATAGTGATAGTAAGATTGTTGGCTTTTTCATACTAATGAAAAATCACCTTTTACCTTCTGTTAATTATTTAATTTTCAATAAATTAGCTACTTAAGCAAAATAACCAATCATTATCAATAATGATTTTTGGAAACTTAAATGAACTAAATTATGAAACCACAAATTAAAAGTATCCTAGCAATTATATTTGGATGGTTGGCAGGTAGCATCATTAATATGGGTCTTATTCAAACAGGTCATTCAGTTTTTCCAATTGAAGGTGTTGATATCAATGATATGGAAGCTCTTGCATCTGTGATGACAACTTTAGGATATGAGTATTTTATTTTTCCCTTTTTTGCTCATGCTTTTGGTACTTTAGTTGGAGCGTTTGTCGCTGGATTAATCGCTGTAAAAAACAAAATAAAGTTTTCATTAGTAATCGGTGTGTTATTCCTATTAGGAGGAATAATAATGTGCTGTCTATTACCTGGACCTATTTGGTTTAACGTTTTAGATATTACAATCGCTTTCATACCAATGGCTTGGTTAGGAGGATTAATGGCAATAAAGTTTTCAAGAAATAAATAAACATAACTTCCCAAATAATTTACTAATTTCCGCTATTCAAAATTAGTAAATGAAAGTTTGTATCGCCGAAAAGCCAAGTGTTGCAAGAGAGATTGCTAACATTCTGGGAGCCAACACTAAACGTGATGGTTACTATGAAGGTAATGGCTATGCAGTTACTTATACTTTCGGACATTTATGTACACTTTTAGAACCTAAAGACTACAAACCACATTGGAAAAGTTGGGATTTGAACAACTTACCCATGTTGCCTGAAAAATTTACAACTAAAGTTACTGGAGATTCAGGAATCAAAAAACAATTCAACATAGTTAAAAGTTTATTTGAAAAAGCTACTGTAGTTATTAACTGCGGTGATGCAGGACAAGAAGGAGAATTAATTCAACGTTGGGTTATTAATCAAGCAGGATATAAAGGAGAAGTAAAACGTTTGTGGATTTCATCGTTAACAGAAGAAGCGATTAAAGAAGGATTCAACAACTTGCAATCCTCTGAAAAATATGACAATCTATATTATGCAGGATTTTCTAGGGCTATTGGTGACTGGCTATTGGGTTTAAATGCAACACGTTTATACACTGTTAAATTTGGTGGCTACAAACAAGTACTATCGGTTGGTAGAGTACAAACTCCAACCTTGGCCATGTTAGTAAATCGTTTTAAAGAAATTGAAAACTTTAAACCAGAACCGTATTGGGAATTACAGACTACTTATAGAGAAACCTTGTTCAATTATGAAGATGGACGCTTTACCAACAAAGAAGATGGACAAAGTTTAGCGGATAAAGTAAAAGCTGCCGAGTTTGAAATCGTTTCTGTCACTAAAAAGAAAGGAAAAGATTACGCTCCAAAATTATTCGATCTAACAGGTTTACAAGTATATTGCAATAACAAATTTGGTTTTTCTGCGGATGAAACCTTAAAAATGGTTCAGAAGTTATATGAAATGAAAGTAGTTACCTATCCTAGAGTTGATACTACTTTTTTACCGAATGATGTATATCCTAAAGTTGCTGGGATATTATCAAAACTGACCAATTACAGTCAGCTTACTCAACCTTTATTAGGAAAGAAAATCAGAAAAACAAAAAAGGTTTTTGACGATGCTAAAGTAACAGATCACCACGCTATAATTCCAACCGGAATTCAAACTAATTTGCAATACAATCAGCAACAAGTTTATGATATCATTACCAAACGATTTATCGCTGTTTTTTATGAAGACAGTGATGTTTCCAATACTGCTGTGATAGGAAAAGCTGCCGAGGTTCCATTCAAAACGACGGGGAAAGAAATTTTAACTCAGGGTTGGCGAGTGGTTTTTGCGACTTCTACAAAACTCAGTGCAAGCGCCGAAGAAACTAAGACCAAAAAATCGATCTCTGAGCAATTGGTTTTGCCTTCTTTTGCTGAAGGCGAAAAAGGTTCACATGAACCTTCATTCTTAGAAAAGGAAACCAAACCGCCAAGAAATTATACAGAAGCAAGCTTATTACGCGCTATGGAAACCGCCGGAAAACAGGTAGATGATGATGAAATGCGTGAGTTAATGAAAGAAAATGGAATTGGACGACCTTCTACTCGCGCGAGTATTATTGAGACTTTATTTAGAAGAAAATATATTGAGCGCAAAAAGAAATTAGTAATTCCAACTCAAACAGGAATTCAATTAATTGATTTGATTGATAATGAACTTTTAAAATCTGCAGAACTAACAGGGCGTTGGGAAAAACGATTAAAGGAAATTGAGCGAGGAGAATTTAATGCAGGAACATTTATCAATAACATGAAAAAAATGGTTGATGAATTGGTTTATGAAGTTCGTTCTAATAAAAGTAAAGTTAGAATTTCTCATAACACATCAACTGAAAAATCTTCAAAAAATAAAATACTAACTAAAAAACAAGTTATCGGAAAAAGTTGTCCAAAATGTAAAAACGGAACTTTATTAAAAGGTTCCAAAGCTTTTGGTTGTTCTGAGTATAATAAAACTTGTGATTTTATTATGCCTTTTGAGTTTTTAGGCAAAAAGATTTCAGAAAATCAGCTCATTCGATTGTTAGACAAAAATTCCACAACGAATTTAAAAGGGTTTAGCACAGAAACAGGAAAAGTTGAAGGACTAATTCGTTTTGATGAAAACTTTCAATTTAAACTTGAGCGAAAGAAACAGGCTGATAAACTGAATACGAAACAAAGTCGAAATGCAAATACAATTCCATGTCCAAAATGCAAAAAAGGCAGTGTATTAAAAGGAAAGTCTGCTTATGGATGTTCAGACTATAAAAATGGTTGTGATTTTGTTTTTACGTTTGATCATATCAAAAAAATAGCCAACGGAAAACCACTGACGAAAGAACTAGTCTTAGAAATTATTTCTAATTAAGTATCTAAGAATTTATCCTTAGGATATTCTAGCATAACTGTTCTTACTATATATTCTGAATCATTTGAGAAATCATCCTCCAAATAATCCTCTGCTATTTTTTCTAAATCAGATAAATCTATTTTAATTTCTGAGCACCATTGCTGAATATCAAGATCAAATGGTTGTTTTTTACCCAATAAAATTCTTGGCTTGTTATCTATCAAAAGTCCTATTATTCCTAGCAAAATATAATCGTAAATTTCTTTCTCTTTTAAGAAATTGACTTCTCTTTGAGATAATTCAATCTTATTTTTATATACCTCTTTTAAAAAATCGATTGTTTCGTTTACTGGTAAATCAAATAGTTTGTCATTAATACTGCTCATAAAAACTATTAATTAATAATTGTCTTTAAATATAAATTTTCAACTTTTTCTCTAGCCCAAGGCGTAGTTCTTAAAAATTTTAAACTAGACTTATAAGTTGGATTGTTTTTAAAAGCCTTAATATTTAAAATCTCTCCTAATTCTTCCCAACCATATTCTAAATACAATTGTTCTAGCATTGTGGCTAATTTTATTCCGTGCAAAGGATTATTGGGTTGTTCTTTACTCATTATTTTTTATCAAGATTTGGTAAGATAAAGGCATTTAAAACACTCGATTTAGCCATCATTTTTTCAATAGCTTTTGTAGTTCTTGGCGCTTCATCTGAAAGATTTATTGGACCATTTTCAGTAATTAAAATATCATCTTCAATTCTAACTGCAATTCCCCACCACTTTTTATCACAAGGACTACCATTTGGAATATAAATTCCTGGCTCCATCGTTAAAACCATATTTTTTTCAAAAGTTTTATAATTTCCAGGATCATGAACATCTAATCCGATATGATGCGTGGTTCCATGAGGTAAATATGAATGTTTTTCATCTAATGATTTAATAATTCCTAATTTTAATAAACCTTCATTAATAATTTGTCTGGCTATTTTTTTAGGCTCGCTTATTTTAGCACCAATCGTATAGGCAGCTATACCGGCTTCTTGCGCTTTAAAAACGATGTCGTAAATTGCTTTTTGTTCTGGTGTAAATTTTCCATTTGCTGGAATTGTTCTTGTTACATCTGCAGTATAACCTCTATATTCTGCTCCAAGATCCATTAAAACTAAATCGTTACCAACTTTGGTTTTACTATTTTCTATATAATGCAAAACACATCCATTGTTTCCCGCTCCAACTATAGATGGATATCCTTCATATTCTGCTCCATATTTTTTGTAAACAAACTCATGAATACCTTGTAACTCAGTTTCAGACATATGAGGTTTCATGGCTTTCATCACTTCTATTTGCCCCATAGCTGAAATTCTTATAGCTTTTGTTAACAACACTATTTCTTCATCTGTTTTAACTTCTCTTAAAGTAGCCATCTGATTTGGAAAAAAATCTAAATTGATATTCGTTTCAATTTGTAATGCAAGACTTGTTTTTCTTTGAATATCTTTTAATAGTGAAAAATCATTAGAATCAATAAAATGTAAAATGAAAGGATCGTTTTTTAAACCTCTATACTTAGTGGTAAGCTCTTCTATCGCTTTTTTTGTTTCATCTTTATTCTCTAGCGTAGATTTTGATATTAAACCATACGCTAAACTTTCTATTGTGTTTTTTATATTCGGATTGTACTCAGATTTTTCTTTAAAACTTTTTACTAGTTCATAAATAGAGGCTATATCAGAAGTATCTCGATAATCGTCTTTAAATTTCCCATCTATAAAAACTTGATCAAATTGTTTAAAATTGATGTTAGATTGTATAAAATCTATTCCATTTTCAACTTTAGAAAACCCCAGTTTAGATTTGGTTCCTTCTTTACCAAGTCTTACACCATTCCACATTTCTGATGTTACATTTTTTTCTTGTACATAGATTATTTCATTAAACGTTTCTCCATTATCATTTGTTTGCTCGTCAGAAAAAATTAATAAAACTGCACTCGGTTCTCGATAACCTGTCAAATAATAAAAATTAGGATCTTGATGAAAAACAAAATCAACATCATTCGCTCTATTTCTAATAGCATTAGAAAAAACTACTACAACAGAGTTATTAGGCATCTTACTTCTAAGAATTTCCCTTCTTTGCTGATGAAATTCTTTTGGTAAAAAATCTGTAGGATTTGTTGATTGAGATAAACCAACTTTAGCGATAAAAATGGTAAATAATAAAAAAATAAAGTTTTTCATTTAATGGTACATATAATAGAAAATCAAAGCTACCATATATTCTTAAATCCCAATTAATAATTAACAGAACTTTTACTATCGAAAACGATTTAGTTTTCTGCGATTTTCAATACATTTGTGATCAAAATAACTAATCACTAAACTAATGAAAAATACCGCATTAACTCATGTTCACGAAGCTCTAGGAGCAAAAATGGTTCCATTTGCAGGATATAATATGCCAGTACAATATGAAGGAGTAACAGCTGAACACCTAACCGTAAGAAGTGGTGTTGGTGTTTTTGATGTCAGTCATATGGGAGAATTTCTAGTGGAAGGTGAAAATGCTTTAGCATTGGTGCAAAAAGTGACTTCTAACGATGCTTCAAAATTAACAATTGGAGATGCTCAGTATAGTTGTTTCCCAAATGACAAAGGCGGTATTGTTGATGATTTAATTTGTTACAAAGTAAAAGAACATACTTATTTATTAGTGGTCAATGCTTCTAATATTGAAAAAGATTGGAATTGGATTAACAAACACAACGAAACCATTGGAGCCGAATTAAAAGATATTTCCGATACTTATTCTTTATTGGCTATTCAAGGTCCAAAAGCTATTGAAGCAATGCAATCTTTAACTTCTATTGATTTGGCTGAAATTCCTTTTTATAAATTTAGAATCGCAGATTTTGCTGGCGCAGAGCATGCTATAATTTCTGCTACAGGTTATACCGGTTCAGGTGGATTTGAAATCTATGTAAAGAATGAATTAGCAGAGCAAGTTTGGAATAAAGTTTTTGAAGCCGGCGCTGATTATGGTATCAAACCGATTGGTTTGGCCGCTAGAGACACCTTGCGTTTAGAAATGGGGTACTGTTTATACGGAAATGATATTAATGAGACTACTTCTCCTATAGAAGCTGGTTTAGGTTGGATTACTAAATTTACAAAAGACTTTATAAATTCTGATAATTTGAAAGCTCAAAAAGAAGCTGGAGTTACCAAAAAATTAGTTGCTTTTGAATTGACAGAAAGAGGAATTCCCCGTCACGACTACCCTATTGTTGATGCTGAAGGAAATGAAATCGGAATTGTAACCTCTGGAACGATGAGTCCTTCTTTAGGAAAAGGAATTGGAATGGGATATGTTCAAAAAGAATTTTCTAAAACTGGAACTGAAATTTTTATTCAGGTTCGAAAAAAAGCAATTCCTGCTACTATTGTAAAATTACCTTTTTATAAGGGATAAATAAAAAAAGCCTGTTGCGATGCAACAGGCTTTTTTATTATTTATAAATTCTTAAAAATGATACTTCGACAGGCTCAGTATTTAGCCTTCGGCTAAACATTAAATCTAAAGTGCATCACGTCTCCGTCTTGCACAACATACTCCTTACCTTCTACTCTCATTTTACCTGCTTCTTTTACTTTAGCTTCTGTTCCATAAGTTACATAATCTTCGTAACTAATGGTTTCTGCACGGATAAATCCTTTCTCAAAATCAGTATGAATCACTCCTGCAGCTTGTGGCCCTGTTGCTCCAATAGGAATGGTCCAAGCTCTTACTTCTTTGACACCAGCAGTAAAATAAGTTTGAAGGTTTAATAACTTATAGGCAGAACGAATTAATCGAGAAACTCCAGCTTCTTCTAATCCCATATCTTCAAGAAACAACTGACGTTCTTCATAATCTTCCAATTCGGTAATATCAGCTTCTGTTCCAACTGCTAAAACAATCACTTCTGCATTTTCATCTTTTACAGCTTCTCTTACTTTATCAACATAGGCATTTCCAGAAACAGCAGAATTTTCATCAACATTACAAACATATAAAACAGGCTTTGCTGTAATAAACTGTAATGGTTTTACAAACTCTTCTTCTTTTTCATTAAAATCAATAGCTCTAACAGAGATTCCTTTTAATAAAGTTTCTTCAATTTTTAAAAGCACTACCAATTCGGCTTGTGCTTCTTTATTACCTGTTTTAGCGGTTCTTTTTACACGCTCTAAACGTTTTTGAACTGTTTCTAGATCTTTCAATTGCAATTCAATATCGATTGTCTCTTTATCTCTTACTGGATCAATTGAACTGTCAACATGAATAATATTATCATTATCAAAACAACGCACTACATGCAATAAAGCATCTGTTTCACGAATATTCGCTAAGAACTGATTTCCTAAACCTTCTCCTTTACTTGCTCCTTTTACCAATCCTGCGATATCAACAATTTCTACGGTTGCTGGCATCACTCTTTCGGGATTCACCAATTCTTCTAATTTCTCTAAACGAGTGTCTGGTACATTAACAACTCCTAAGTTAGGTTCAATAGTACAGAACGGAAAGTTAGCACTTTGCGCTTTTGCATTAGATAAACAATTGAATAAAGTTGATTTTCCTACGTTTGGTAATCCTACAATTCCAGCTTTCATGTTTCTTGATTTTGCGGTTGCAAATATAATCGTTTTTTAATGTAAAAAATCCCGAAATGAAACGGGACTTTTTTATTTTATTTTGGTGACTGAGGCTCTCGAAGTCAACTAGTCGTTATGCATAAACTTCTGCTTTCCTAACAACTCTTCTTCAGTTTCTACATTGTCTTCATCAGGAACACAACAGTCTACAGGACAAACAGCTGCACATTGCGGTTCTTCATGAAAACCAACGCATTCTGTACATTTATCTGCAACGATATAATAGATTTCATCTGAAATAGGTTCTTGATCTTCATCTGCATTAACAGCATTTCCGTTTGGTAAAACTACATTTCCTTCTAAATCTGTTCCATCTGCATATTTCCAATCATCAGCTCCTTCATAGATTGCAGTATTTGGACATTCGGGTTCACAAGCCCCGCAATTAATACACTCATCTGTTATAATTATCGCCATCGTTATTCTCTTTAGTTTGTGTAACTTTGCATTGCAAAAATAAACCCTAAAAAGGTAGCAACCAAAATAAATGAGTAGTATTCAAAATAGAATTCATGCTTTTGCAGAATTAGGTAACTTTTTAAGTCAGTTTTCTTCTAAGAAAATTGAAAAATCTCCAACAGTTTTACACAACGATTTGTTTTTTGATGGATTTAAACATCAAATGAAAGTAGCTAAAGAAAATAATGCTTGGTTTACCGAGGATAACATTCTTTTCGCCATCGAAAGCTGGACTAAAGCGTTGTCAAAAGTAAATTTAAATACTTGGATAAAATCAAGTTATGTATCTAATCAAAGCAGTAAAACTATTGCCATTATTATGGCAGGAAATATTCCACTAGTAGGTTTTCATGATTTTTTATCAGTCTTAATTTCTGGACATTCTGTACTAGTAAAACAATCGTCGAATGACAAAAATCTATTGCCATTTCTAGCGAAATACTTAGAATATGTTGATCCTTCTTTTAAAGGAAAAATGACATTTACAGAAAAACAATTAGAAGGGTTTGATGCTGTCATTGCCACTGGCAGCAATAATACAGCTCGTTACTTCGAGTATTATTTTAAAGATAAACCTAGCATCATTCGCAAAAATAGAAATTCTGTTGCTGTGATTCAAGGAAATGAAACGGCTCAGGATTTCGAAAATCTAAGTGAAGACGTATTTCGTTATTTTGGTTTAGGTTGTAGAAGTGTTTCTAAATTATTTGTTCCAAAAGGTTTTAATTTTGATGTATTCTTTGAAGGAATGTATAAAAAACATGAAATTATCAACAATGCTAAATACGCTAACAATTACGATTATAACAAAACCGTGTATTTAATGAGTGAATTCGATATTCTAGAAAACGGATTCCTAATGATTAAAGAAGATGAAAGTTATTCTTCTCCTATTGCAACAATATTTTACGAGTATTATGACAATCCTGTAGATTTAAAAATAAAAATTCACCAAGAATCGGAAAACATACAGTGCATTGTAGCCAATAGCTTCTTAGAAAACGAAGTGAAATTTGGACAAACACAGCATCCAGAATTGTGGGATTATGCAGATGGTGTAAATACTCTAGAATTTTTATCCAAAATTTAATTTATAAAGGCAGCATATCCAGTATTTTTTTGGAAATTTGCCACTTGAAAAATAGTAAAAAATGAAAAAACATAACTTTAGCGCAGGACCGTGCATCTTACCTGAAGAAGTTTTACAGAAAGCTTCCGAAGCTGTTATTAATTTTAATAATGATGATCTTTCATTACTAGAAATATCTCATAGAAGTAAACCTTTTGTAGATGTAATGGAGCATGCAAGAGCCTTAACTTTAGAATTACTAGGTTTAGAAAATAAAGGATATAAGGTTTTATTCTTACAAGGAGGTGCCAGTACTCAATTTTTAATGGCTGCTTACAATTTATTAAATAAAAAAGCGGCGTATTTAAACACTGGAACTTGGGCTGATAAAGCAATCAAAGAAGCTAAGTTATTTGGCGAATTAATTGAAGTTGCCTCTTCTAAAGACAAAAACTTCACATACATTCCAAAAGGATATAAAGTTCCAACTGATGCAGATTATTTCCATTGTACAAGTAACAATACTATTTTTGGAACTCAAATAAAAGAGTTCCCAGAACTAGATATTCCAATGGTTTGTGACATGAGTTCAGATATTTTCTCTCGTCAATTAGATTTTTCTAAGTTTGATTTGATTTATGCAGGAGCTCAAAAAAATATGGGACCTGCAGGAACAACAGTCATCATCATTAAAGAAGATATTTTAGGAAAAGTAGAAAGAACAATTCCTTCTATGCTAAGTTATAAAACACATATAAGCAAAGACAGTATGTTTAATACGCCGGCTGTATTTCCTGTCTACGTGTCAATGTTAACTTTACAATGGTTAAAAGATTTAGGCGGAATTCCTTTTATTGAAAAAGTAAATCAAAAGAAAGCTGATTTACTATACAATGAAATCGACAGGAATCCTTTGTTTCAAGGAGTTGTAGCAACTGAAGATAGAAGTATCATGAATGCTACTTTTACATTAACAAATGAAACCTTGAAAGATACTTTTGATTCACTTTGGAAAGAAGCTAGAATTAATGGTTTAAATGGACACAGAAGTGTTGGAGGTTACCGAGCAAGTATGTATAATGCTTTGCCATTATACAGTGTGCAAGCTTTAGTAGATACCATGCGAGAATTAGAAAGAAAAGCATAATTAAAAAATAACCGCTTTCGCGGAAACTAAAGATGAAAATATTAGCAAACGACGGAATTTCACAAAGCGGAATCGATGCCTTGCAAAAGGAAGGATTTGAAGTTATTATAACCAAAGTTGCTCAAGAGCAATTAGAAAATTTCATCAATGAACATCAAATTGATGCCATCTTAGTAAGAAGTGCCACACAAGTAAGACAGGAATTGATTGATGCTTGTCCAAGTATTAAATTAATTGGACGTGGTGGAGTTGGTATGGATAATATAGATGTAGATTATGCAAGAGATCAAGGGTTGCATGTAATTAATACGCCTGCAGCATCTTCGAGTTCTGTTGCCGAATTGGTGTTTGCTCATTTGTTTGGTATGGTTCGTTTTTTACACCAATCTAATAGAGAAATGCCATTAGAAGGAGATTCTCGTTTTAAAGATTTAAAAAGAGCCTATGCAGCTGGAACTGAATTAAGAGGAAAGAAAATTGGAATTATTGGTTTTGGAAGAATCGGACAAGAAGTAGCAAAAATTGCTTTAGGTCTTGGGATGGAAGTGATTGCAAATGATCCATTTACAGAAAGCGCTCCGATTACCATTGAGTTTTTTAATGGCCAAAGAATTACGATTCCTATTGATACTCAAGATATGGATACGCTATTAAAAGAAAGTGATTTTATCACCTTACATGTTCCTGCTCAAGATGCTTATGTTATAGGTAAAAATGAAATCGATAAAATGAAAAAAGGTGTTGGAATTGTTAATGCAGCAAGAGGTGGTGTTATCGATGAAATTGCCTTAATTAATGCTATTGAAGAAGAAAAAGTAAAATTTGCTGGATTGGATGTTTTTGAAAAAGAACCAAGTCCAGAGGTTCAATTATTAATGAACCCTGAGTTATCTTTAACACCTCATATAGGAGCAGCTACCCTAGAAGCTCAAGATAGAATAGGAACAGAACTAGCAACTCAAATTACAGAATTACTTAAATAGGTTAGTTGTTAGAAAAGTTTAAAATAGAGGAACATCATTCGTAATTCATCATTCGTAATTCGTAATTCGTAATTCGTAATTAAATACATGGCAGTTGTAAAACCTTTTAAAGCGGTAAGACCAAGCAGAGATAAAGTTGCTTTGGTTTCTTCAAAATCTTATGAAGCTTATACCTATGCAGAATTAGGCGCTAAATTAGATTTTAATCCGTTTACTTTTTTACATATCATTAATCCGGGTTATAAATACCATCAAAAAATTTCTGAAGAACAACGATTTCACATGGTGCATGATCGTTATAAAGAATTCAAAAAAAATAGAATTTTCATTAAAGAGAAAACTCCTTCCTTCTATATTTATGAAATCTCTGATCTTAATGATACTTATTGTGGAATTATAGCTGCAACCTCTGTTGAAGATTTTAAAAATGGCGTTATCAAAAAACATGAAGGAACCATTAAAAAAAGAGAAGTACTATTTGAAAACTATCTAAAAACCACAAGTTTTAATGCAGAACCAGTTTTATTGATGTATGAAGATGATGAGAATTTTGATAAGGTTATAACAACAATTAAAGAAGCTAGACCTGAATACGAGTTTTCAACTACTGATAAGAAATTGCATCGCTTATGGTTAGTTCAAAATGAACAAGCAATTAATAAAATTATTTCATTTTTCAACAAAGAAAAAAGCTTATACATAGCTGACGGACATCATAGAAGCGCTTCTTCTGCCCTATTAGCAGAAGATTTAAAAGCAGAAAACAAAAACCATAAAGGAACAGAAAACTACAATTACTTTATGAGTTACTTGATTCCTGAATCACATCTAAAAATTTCAGAATTTAATCGTTTCATAAAAGACTTGAATGGTCATACAGTTGAGGAATTTTTAATTGAATTAGATACTTATTTTAAGATTGAAAATAGAGGAAGTAATTTGTATAAGCCTTCAAAAAAATATCATTTTAGTATGTATTTGGATGGAGAATTTTACTCTTTATATTTAAGGAAAAACAATTACACTTTTAATGATGCACTAAGTAAATTAGATACTGAAATTTTATATAGAACAATTTTGCAACCCATTTTAGGCATTGATGATTTAAACAACAACAATAGAATTGGGTATACCAATGACAAACTTGATATTCTTTCTTTAAAAACCAATGTAGATAATGGTCTTTACAAAGTAAGTTTTGGAATGTTACCAATTACAGTAGATGAAATGAAAGAGATCGCTGATGCCAAATTAAAAATGCCCCCAAAAACTAGTTATATAGAACCCAAACTGAGAAGTGGATTAACCATGTATGAATTTTGATTATGAATTATATCAAAGACAATTTAGAAAAAATCAACACTTCAATTCCAGAAGACGTTACACTAGTAGCAGTTTCAAAGACCAAACCAATAGCTGATTTACAAGAAGCTTATGATGCCGGTCAAAGAATATTTGGTGAAAACAAAATTCAAGAGATGGTTACTAAGTTTGATAGTTTACCTAAGGATATCCAATGGCATATGATTGGTCATTTGCAAAGTAACAAGGTAAAATATATGGCTCATTTTGTTGATTTGATTCATGGTGTTGATAAATTCAAAACTTTAAAAGAAATCAATAAACAAGCAAAAAAACACGATAGAGTTATTAATTGTTTGTTACAAGCAAGAATTGCCAAAGAAGAAACCAAATTTGGATTGCCTTTTGAAGAAATTACAGCTATTCTAAAATCGGAAGAAATACAAAACCTTACCAATGTGAAAATTGTTGGATTTATGGGAATGGCAACATTTACTGATGACGAAACAATTTTAAATGAAGAATTCTCATCATTAAAAGCATTTTTTGATCATCATAAAAGTCAATATCCAGCTATTGAAATTCTTTCCATGGGAATGAGTGGTGACTATCAACTAGCAATCAAAAATGGAAGTACTATGATTAGAGTAGGAAGCTCTATATTTGGCGCCAGAAATTATTTAACATAGAAAGATAGATTTGTACGCAATTTTAGATATAGAAACTACCGGTGGTAAATTTAATGAAGAGGGAATTACAGAAATTGCCATTTACAAATTTGATGGACATGCAATTGTTGATCAATTTATAAGTCTTGTTAATCCTGAAAAACCTATCCAAGAGTTTGTTGTGAAGCTTACAGGTATTAACAATAAAATGTTACGCAATGCACCAAAGTTTTACGAAGTTGCCAAACGTATCGTTGAAATTACAAAAGACGTTACTTTAGTTGCCCACAACGCAGAGTTTGATTCGAGAATACTAAAAACAGAGTTTAATAGACTTGGGTTTGATTATCAAAAAAACTCTTTATGTACAGTAGAATTAAGCAGAAAACTGATACCTAATGAAAAATCTTATAGCTTAGGTAAATTATGTAAATCTCTCGGAATACCTATGAGTGATAGACACAGAGCAACTGGTGATGCGTTGGCTACGATTCAATTATTTAAGCTATTATTAGAGAAAGATAATAACAAAGAAATTATTCAGAATTCTATTAAATACTTTGACAATAGAGAAGTAAAAGATAAAATAAATTCTATTTTGGAGACTATTCCTGAACAAATGGGTATTTATTATATCCATAATACAGAAGGAAAAGTGATTTTTATT
The DNA here is from genome assembly GCA_913060575.1 of uncultured Flavobacterium sp. GTDB lineage: Bacteria > Bacteroidota > Bacteroidia > Flavobacteriales > Flavobacteriaceae > Polaribacter. The sequence continues at coordinate 458 of CAJXRR010000003.1, read as the reverse complement.
GGAAGAGGTAAAAACTTAAAATCGGAAGTAAATAAACTGTTTTTAAAGCAAAGCAAAAGAGCGCTTAAAATTCAGGATAAAGTTAAAAATGTAACTTATGAATTTACTGGAAATGAATTGTTTAACAGGTTAAAATACTATATAGAATTAGAAACACTTCAACCTAAATACAACTTTACAAAAAAGAAGAAAAATACTTCAGAAAATTTTGCTCATTCCGATTTTATTATTCAATTAAAAGGAAGAGAAATTGATGAGAATGCAATGGTCTTAATCGAGAAAAATCAAGTTATTGGTTTTGGTTTTACCAATTTATCATTTCAAGAATCACAATTAGATATTTTAAAATCGAAACTTACTCCAATAGAAAACAAAGATTTAGCAAAAACCATTGTCAAAAACTACATTAAGACTGTCTCTTATACACATCTCCGAGCCCACGAGACCGTACTAGATCT
>CAJXRR010000002.1 GCA_913060575.1 uncultured Flavobacterium sp. | reverse complement strand
CTAATAATACTGGCTTTAAGGTAAGAGCAATCTCAATAAATGATAGTGATGGTGATGGAATTAAAAGCACTTGGGAAATTGATCAAGATGGTAGAGCTAAAGAAATTTTAAAGGATTAATAATCCTAAAACATAAAGTTTCGATGTTTAACAAGGGTCTTGAAAACATCCAACTCTTTAATTATTAAACCATAACGGTTCGATAGTGACATAAGAGGGGGAGCAAAAGTAATCCAACTTATGAAAATAGGCTGGATTTTTTGTTTGGTTTAAAGTTTGTAAAAAGCATAAGAGCTCTTTATTCAATAAAAATAATAGAAAGCTCTATTCTTTTTTCTCTAAAAGAACGATTGTGTGTTCCGTTATTAGTGTCAATTTACCTTTTTTAACAATAGCTTCTTTCCCTGAATAGGCATCAAGAATAGTTTCTCCATCTTTAAAAATACTTGCAACTTCCATTGTTTTTTGTCCTTTGGGTAGTTCTAGTCCGATAACTACAGCATCAGAATACTCTTCTTTATTATACATTCTAGAAAACACATAAGGAGTTTTAGTTATCATTTGATGTTTTCCTGCGCCAACTGAAGGGTGGTTAACTCTAAACTTTCCTAATTTTTGCCAATGGCTTAGTATTTCTTTAGTTTTAGTATTGTTAGCAATATCACTCCAATTCATCAAGGATCTTAAAGTAGCATCGCCAATTGTTCCTTCGATAATTAAATCCCTTGCTGATTCATCTCCATAATAAACTTGTGAATTTCCGGGAGTTAACAATAACATGGTGGCTGTTTTAAAAGGCAACTCTCTTTTAGCATCAAAAGGCTGACCATCATCATGAGACGTCATGTAGTTTAAGACCCCATAACCTTTCATTTCTGAATTTAAAATACTGTCATACTTATTAAAAACTGCTTGAGTTTTCATTTGTTTTACGTTCCATTTGAGCTCAAAATTGATTAAACTATTGAATGCTTTATCGAAATAATTGACTTTTTTATCCCCAAAATCGAATGCTTTTCCGTGAGAAATGGCATAGTTATAAACCTCTCCTACAAGATAGAAATCGTTGTTATCTAATACTTTCTTAGGATTGTTTTTTTTGTATTGCTCAAAAGCATCATCACAGGCCGTTTTAAATTCTTGCCAAACAAATTCTTCAGTGTGCTTTACCGTGTCAACTCGGTATCCATCAATTCCAAATTCGGTGATATAATCGGTCAACCATTTCATGATATAAAAGCGAGGAGCTCTTGGATGACCTGTTCGTTTAAAAAAGTCATCTAATTCTTTCACTTCTTTTTCGTAACGTCCTTCTGATTTCCATTTAGCTACCAAATGTGGTGGCAATTCTACATTTTCATTACTTTCTGTTTTAATGTCTGGTAAATTCTCGACCAAAGTACAGGTTACGGTATTTTGATAATTATCATAAGTACATTGTGGTGCTGTTCTCACCCAATCTGAAGGCCAAACAGGATCTTTCTCTGTTACGGGACCCGTATGATTGATCACGGCATCTAAAAGTATTCGAATACCTTTTTTATGGGCGATATCTACCAATTCTTTTAAATCTTCTTTAGTTCCGTAATTTGGATCTATGGCAGTCCAATCGCTTGCCCAATATCCATGAAAACCATAAGAAAGTCCAGTTCCTTCATCAGTTCCATCATGAATTTGTTCCACAATCGGTGTCATCCAAATGGCGTTAATTCCTAGGTCTGTAAAATATCCTTCTTTAATCTTTTGAGTAATCCCTTTTATGTCTCCTCCTTCAAAACCACGCAACTTTCCAGTTTCTTTAGTTCTTTCAAAATTAATATCATTAGAAGTATCTCCATTATTAAATCGATCTGTCAGTAAAAAATATACATTGGCTCCTTGCCAAACGAATTTTTTTGATGGTTTATTTTCGCAATTGATAAAAGCGATTGCTATAAATAATAGGCTAACTATTTTTTTCATTTGTTGTTACTTTTTTATGATACTAATTGCCAAACCACCACCTTCTGCTAATTTCAATGTTAATTTTGATTGGTTTGTTATTTCAATTTTTTCTATTTTTAGATCTAACGGATTGGTGTTCCAATGTGCATTTTCTCCGTCTTTATAAAGAATCGCTTCGTAATTTGTGTCTGTATCTAGAAAATCAAAATTGATATTAATGGTTCTTGAGTTTTCATCTGTAATGGCTCCTAAAAACCAGTTTCCAGTGTTTCGTTCTTTTCTTGCTATGGTGACAAAATCTCCAACTTCTCCATTTAAAACATCTGTTTTTTCCCAATCTACTCCAACATCTTTAATAAATTGAAATGGTGCTGGATTTGCTTCATAATGTTCTACCAAATCTGCCGCCATTTGTACCGGACTATAAATAACAACATACAAAGCTAGTTGATGCGCTAATGTTGTATTGACTTGATTATCTTTCTTATATTGATCAAATTTGATGTTAAAAATTCCTGGAGTAAAATCAATTGGACCCGCTAACATTCTAGTAAAAGCTACAATAGATAGATGTTCTGGAGGGTTTCCTCCATCTTGTGACCAAGCATTAAATTCTTGTCCACGTAACCCTTCTCTAGAAATAATATTTGGATAGGTTCTTCTTAATCCTGTTGCTTTTATGGGCTCATGCGCATTAACTGCAACTTGATATTTCGCTGCTTTTATAGCTGCGTTGTTATACTGATTTACCATGTATTGTCCGTGATGATATTCTCCTTTTGGTAAAATCTTACCTACATATCCAGATTTAACGGCATGCATACCGTGTTTCTGCATTAATGCATAGGCAGCATCTTGTTGTTTTTCATACGTAGCTGTTGCTGCTGATGTTTCATGATGCATTATAATTTGAACTCCTTTTTCTTTTGCATAAGCCGTTATTTCATCCAAATTGTAATCTGGATAAGGTGTTAAAAAATCAAACACACCTTCTCTTTCCTCAAAACCAATCCAACGTTCCCAGCCCGTATTCCAACCTTCTACTAAAACACCTCCAATATTATTTTTTGATGAAAAATCAATAAATTGTTTTACATTTTCTGTTGTGGCTCCATGTTTTCCATGAGCTTTTCCTGTATCTTTCCATACTCCATCTTCCATTTCCATTCCGTAATCCCAAGAAGATTTCCCTAAATGCATTTCCCACCAAACACCTGTATATTTCATAGGTGTAAACCAAGAAACATCTCCTAATTTATTAGGTTCATTTAAATTAACAATTAGATTAGATGCTATTAAATCTGGTGCGTTATCTGTAATTTGAATCGTACGCCAAGGAGTATGAAATGGAAGTGTTTTTTTTACTTTATAAACTGTATTTTTTGACCCAACCAAGCTACTCTTTAAACCTAAATTTAAGGTATCAACTTTTAATGTCATTCCGGCATAATCTACTAAAGCCGCTTCATGAAAACTTACATGAACACCATCCTCTCCTACCATAGTAACTGGAGTATTTACAGAGTTTTCAGATATGTAGGATTGTGCTAAGTTCGTTTTAGGGATGTATGATTTTGCATCAATTTCTGACAATTTAGTGGTGCTGTATAAATGCTCATAAATATCCCAATCTCCAGGAGTCCAGAAAGTTTTATAATCTTCAGTTAGATTAAACTCTGTATTTTCTTCTGTAATTAAAACCTCTTTAAGATTGTCTTGTTTTGGAAATTCATAGCGAAAACCAACTCCATCATTATAGATTTTAAAAATGATATTTAATTTTCTTTTTAATGCTGATTTTTCTTGAAGCTCTAGTTTTAATTCGTTGTAATCATTAACAACCTCCGCCTGTTCTCCCCATGGCATTTTCCACGTTTCATTAAATTTTTGTTTAGAAGATTTGATCATTTCAAAATGATCTTCAAAAGACTTTTTATCTTGAAAATCAAACCCTAATGAAGATTTTTTTAGGATTTTTTTATTCTTAAAAAAAACTTCATAGTGCGGTTTTCCAGTATTATCCAATGTAAAGCTTAGTTGAATATTACTATCTGGAGAAGCTATATTTACATCTTGTTTTACAGAACAAGAAAATAACATTAGGCATAAAAAAAATAGCCCTCCAAGAAGTTTATTGTTCATGATTTTATAGTTTTAAATTATTGTAGTTGAAGTATAAAAGACTCTAGGGGCTTCATTTTAATTGTTATGAATCCTTTTGAATCAGCTACATTCAATGTATACGAGACTTTATTATACAAAGCATCTTTTAGTTGATATTTACCATCGCTTAAACTCCATCTTTTAATGATTTTTGAAGGGATTTCTAATACAAATCTATGATGACCAACGGCATCAAAATTTGAGATAATTATCAGCTTTTCATTCTCTGACCAACGAGCAAATGATACTATTTTTGAATTATAATTGAGTGTCCTTTCTCTATTAAATTGATGAATATCTTCGTATGCTCCCATCAAAGCTTCACTGTTAATCGTGAAGTTTAACAAGCGTTTGTAAAAGTCTCTTAATTGTAATTCTTCTTTGGTTGATTGACCTCCATCAAACTGTTTGTTATTAACCCAACGTTGAAGACTAGGCACGCCAATATAATCGAAAATAGAAGTTCTTGTCGGTGTTCCAAATCCGGCATCTTCAGCTCCAGGTTCACCAAATTCTTGACCAAAATAAATCATTGTTGGAGCTGAGCTAATTGTGGTAGAAACCACCATAGCCGGTTTTCCAATTAAAGCATTTCCTGCAAAATCTGGACTCGCAATTCTTTGTTCGTCATGATTCTCTAAAAAGTGTAACATATGATGCTCTATGTCTTTTAAATCTTCTTGTATCGGAGGAATATTATCTGTTAAACCATGACCTTGCATTATATGTTTAATGGTATCATATAACTGAACTTTGTCATACAAGTAATCCATTTTACCTTTTTTAATATAATTTCTATATTCTTTTGGATTGTAAACTTCCGCCAACAAAAATGCATTTGGATTCTTCATTTTGATGGATGAATTCATAAAACTCCAAAATTCAACCGGAACCATTTCTGCCATATCATAACGAAAACCATCTACACCTTTATCTATCCAATAATGAGCAATATCTTTAAACTTTATCCAAGAGCTTGGTACAGTTTTATCTTTCCAAAAATTGTAGTGTTTTTTGTAATCTTCGTTTTCAAATCCTTCTGGTAATTCATCAAAATCTTTTCTTCCTTCAGGACTAATCCCATAATTTACTTTTACAGTTTCATACCAATCATAAAAATGAGGCTTAGAGGCACGTGAGCCATTTCCTGTCCATTTAGCTGGATTCTCATTAAATTTTTGATCTGACATCAGATGTTTTTCACCACCTAAAGGCAAGTAACTATTTAAAAAATCTGGAACCTCAAAAGGTTTTCCTGGGTTGTAATAAAAATTATTATTAACGTCATAAACAACCTGTTTATTATCATCTGCTCCAAAATCTCGGACTCCTTTTGGATTGGTCAATCCCTCATAGTTTCTTGCAACATGATTGGGCACAATATCAATTAACAATTTCAATCCTACTTTGTGAGTTCTATCGATTAAAGCTTCAAATTCATGTAAACGATGTGCGGGATCGATGGCTAAATCAGGATTTACATTGTAATAATCTTTAACTGCATAAGGAGATCCTGCACGTCCTTTTACAACATCTGGATCGTCATTTGAAATTCCATATTTTGTATAATCACGAATCACATCATGATGTGGAACTCCAGTGTACCAAATGTGAGTGACTCCTAAGTCTTTGATTTCTCTTAAAGCTTTGTCTGTAAAATCTGCAAACTTACCAACACCATTTTCTTCAATAGTTCCCCAAGGTTTATTAGTGGTATTTGTATTTCCAAATAATCTTGTAAAAACCTGATATACTACTTTCTTTTGAATTTTCTCTTTAACTATTATTCCTTCGGTTTTTTTATCTGTCTGACAACCAAACAACACAGAAAAAACCAATAAATATAAAAGTGTATTCTTCGTGTTCATCTGACTTATTTTAATGAAATTTTAATTTTCACTTCTTTATTCGTATTCCATTGCACAGGAATAATTAACGTATTTGCTTCCTTTTTGACAACAATTTTCTTACCGTTCAATTTTACCATTTTTGGTGTCCAATTTACATTATGAACTATCAATTGAATTTGTTTGTCTGAAGATTGATAATTTTCACCTATTTCGGCTTCAAAATCGATTTCCAACCATTTTTTATCTACCTCAGCTTCAAATTCTAGCATTTCAAAAATTCCTTTTTCAAAGGCTTTGGGTGTTTTTCCATCGTCATTATAATATTCTCTTTCACTTTCTAAAATACTAGTATCATGATAGTAATGCAATACAAACTCTGAAGCCTTATATTCTTCAGTAGTCTGCATCGGTTTTGCCATTAAAATAAAAGCTCCAGCTCTCACATAGGTTGGAATTGATATTTCATTGGTAAAAACTGTATTTGTTTGACCTCCTTCAATTCGTTCATCAGAATAAAAGTCGAACCAAATATTATTTTCAGGAAAATAAACTTCTACCTGAGTTTCTTCAGGTTTTAAAATAGGTGTAATCAAAAAGTCATGACCCCATAAATACGTTGAAGACAAAGAATTTAGTTGTTTTTTTGTCGGCTCTTCAAATAATAATGGACGCATTAATGGAGTTCCATCATGACTGTTTTGATAGGCAATATTGTAGTTGTAGGGTAATAATTTATAGCGTAATTCTATAGCTGCTTTCGCTAAAGCTTTGGCTTTTTTAGATCTAAAAACAGGCTCACTTGGAACATCTTCTTGCGCGTGTGGTCTAAAAATAGGTTGAAAAACTCCGTATTGTAACCAACGTGTATAAAGTTCATCATCTAAATTTGCTCCAGCAAATCCACCTAAATCAGAATGCATATATCCAATTCCTTGCATTCCCATTTGTAAAGAAATTTCTGGTTGAGATTGCAATCCTCCCCAACTTCTACTCACATCGCCAGACCAAGGAATGAGTCCATATCTTTGAGACCCTGAGTAACCAGCTCTCATTAAAATAAAAGGTCGATCCTTAGGATACTCTCTTTGATAACCTTCAAAAACGAGTCTTGCCCAATCATGCCCGTAAATATTGTGAACTTCATCGGCTGTTCCTGTTGCGTGTATTAATTTTGATGGATGTACTTCTGGCTCGCCTAGATCTCCCCACATTCCTTTAACACCTAAATCAATAATTTCTTTGTAACGATTCCAAAACCATTGTTCTCCTTTGGGATTGTAGATGTCTATTAATCCTGTATTTCCAAAATAGAAATCGTATTTAAATGGATTCCCTAGAGAATCTTTTGCTAACACCTCTTTCTTAACAGCTTCTTCCCAACGATTTGAAGTTGTTAAAACAAATGGTTCCGTAATTAAAACTGTTTTTACCCCTTTATCTTTTAATCTAGAAACCATTCCTTTCATGTCTGGAAAAGAATCTTTGTCAACAGCTAAATTTCCCATGGTTCCTTTAACTGTTTTTCCGAACCAGTATAAATCCAATATGATTGCATCAACTGGAATCTTATCCTCTTTAAATTTAGCAATGGTGTTTTCTGTTTCTTCTTGACTATGATATCCAAATCTGCTTGAAAAATTTCCAAATACCCAACGAGGTGGTAAAGGTTGTTTTCCTGTTAGATCGGTATAATTATCTAAAATATTGAACCAAGAATCACCTACAATTACTTGATAGGTTTTTCTTCCTGAAATGGTTTCATACGTTAGTGTATTGTCTTTTTTACTATCTAAATCTAAGTATCCAATGGGAGCATTATCGAAATGAATCATATACATCTCAGAAGAAACAACAATTGGTAATGTGAAATTCATCAACTCTGAACGGGTTTCATACCCATAATGCGCTTTGTTATACAATGAAAGTCTATTTCCTCTTCTGTTCATTCCTAAAGCTCTCGCTCCTCCACCATACAACACTTCATCTTTGTTTAGATTAAATTCAATGGTTTCAGAGCTCTCTAGTTTTTGATACCCTCTTTTTTCAGAGATAATTTTTTTTCCTTTATATGTATAAGATACTTTAAAAGGAACTGTGGTAATAGAGACTGCAACTCCATTAGTTGCATACATAATGGTATCTCCTTTAAATGAGTAATTTGTTTTTATCTTATGTGGAATCATCACAACAGCATGTGATTTTTTATCTTGTGTTTCCTCTTTAGGTATAAAAGAAGTTTGTATGATAGAAGAAGAAAAGACTTGAAAAATGTATTGACCATCATTGGTAACTACTTTAAATACTCCGCCTTCATCTGAGTGAGACACGTATTTTCTGTCAGAATTCTGTGTAAAAACTGATTGACTAATTAAAAATACTGTAAAAAGAACAACTATTTTTTTCATATTACTTACCTAATAAAAAAATAAATGGAATATCTAATCGTTGATTCCAAGAGTTTTCTGAATGATCTGCTCCTTCAAATAATCTATTAACAAAGTTTGTTGAGTCGTATCCGTTATCAGTATAAATTTTATTTACAGTTTCTGCATATTGAGGATAGAATTGATCTAAGGTTTTAGTTCCATAATCAAAATATAATCTATGGTCTTTTGAAGGAGGTGTGTGTTCTTTCATATAGGCAAAAATAGCTTCGGGCATTGGGTTTCCTTCATAAACACCAGCACCCGGCCAATGTGTAGAAATACAAGCTGCAGCACCAAATACATCTGGATATTCACTTATAGCGTACATAGAAATTAAACCACCCATACTTGAGCCAGAAACTACTGTATTGGCTTTATCTGTTTGTACAGAATAGTTTTGATCGATGTAAAGTTTTAATTCTTCTGTTAAGAATTTTAGATACCTATCAGCATTCATTGTCATTTCAAAATTATTTTTTTTGGCCATCATTTTTAACGAATCTTGTGCCGATTTAGAAAGGTAATTGAAGGCTTTCTCTGGAAAATAATCATTCCATCTTATTTTAGAAATATTATGTGGAGCGACAACTATAAAATCTTTTGTTTTTCCTTCTTTTTGTAATTGACCTGCCCATTCATCTACCTTCCATTCTTGTTTGTTCCAAGTACTCAAAGAATCGAATAGCATCTGTCCGTCATGCATGTACAAAACCGCGTATTTTTTATTGTTAGAATACCCATCAGGAAGCCAAATGTCTACAGGTCTTGGCACGATGTTTTTTGAAGGAAAAGAATCTATTCTTTGAATGGTTCCTGAACCTAATTGAATACTGTGATCTGTTTTAACAGCAATTTTTGAATCTTTCTTTTCTTGTGTTTGACAAGAAATAATAGAGATTACAAATAAAAATGGAAGAATATATTTTTTCATCTTATTTGAGTTTAGTGGTCAATAAAGTCACTCCATTGGGATTGATTGTGATTTCGTCTTTAAAAATCATTTCTTTTCCAGTAATAATATCTTTGACTGTTTTTCCTTCTAATCCAATTTCAGCGACTATTCCTGTTTCAACTTGTGTTACATCAGATTTGTTTAAAATAATCGTGACTATTTCATCTTCATACATTCTAAACATTACATAGATACCTTCTCTTGGAGCAAAGTGAATCGTTTTTCCTACATGAATTGCTTTACTAGATTTTCTATAATTTAATAAGGTCTTTAAAAAAGATTGCATGTCTTTTTGATCTGCTGACAAACCTTCTCCAGTAAATGCATTGACTGTATCTCCATTCCATCCTCCAGGGAAATCTGTACGAATCAATCCGTGATCACCTGGTTTTTTGAAATCATCCATTAAAATTTCTGTTCCGTAATATATCTGTGGAGTTCTTGGCAAGGTTAAATAAGTACTCAACGCCATTTTTGTATTTGGAATATTTCCTTTCAACTGAGTAAAAATTCTACTCATGTCATGGTTATCTGGAAATACCATAATGTCTTTTGGGTTGTAATAGGCAAAATCATTCGCCAAACCTTCATAGATTTTCACCAACCCTTTGTCCCAAGATTCTTCTTCGTTTAAGGCTTGCACTACCAAACTTTGCATGGCAAAATCCATGGTAGAACGCAAATTAGAATCGTATCCGTCTTTGTTTACTTTTCCATCTTGCCAATAACTAATTAATAATGGATTATAACTCCATTCTTCTCCCACGATATTAAAGTTGGGATATTCTTTCATGATGGCTCCTGCCCAATTTGACATAAATTCTTTGTCTGGATACGGGTAAGTGTCTTGACGAATTCCACCCAAACCTAAAGTCTCAATCCACCAAATACTATTTTGTGTGATGTAATTTGCCATAAAAGGGTTTCGCTGATTTAAATCTGGCATTCCAGAAACAAACCATCCTTGAGACAAACGATTTTTGTCTACTTGTGAAGCATAGGAATCTTGATTGGCTGTTCTTCTATGATTGGTGTTTTGATTAACGCTATTGTTCCAATTGTCTATATTATTTTCATAATTCTCTTGGTAGTTTACCCAATCAGAAAATGGTAAATCTCTCATCCACCAATGTTCTAATCCGCAATGATTGGCTACTTGATCCATAATAAGTTTAATACCTCTTTTATGTCCTTCATTTGCTAATTTCCTATATTCTTCTAATGTGCCAAATCTAGGATCTACTTCGTAAAAATCTGTCATAGCATATCCATGATAAGATTGTCCTGGCATATCATTGGTCAATAAAGGACTTGGCCAAACTGCTGTAAAACCCATCTCTTGGATGTAATCTAAATGATTTGTAATTCCTGTAATGTCTCCTCCATGACGTGCATAATCGTCTTTTCTATTGATCTTTTTTTCATTCAAGCTTTCAAAAACATCATTTTTTGAATTTCCATTAGCAAATCTATCTGGTGTAATCAAATACAATACATCGGAGCTATTAAAACCTACATATTCTTCTGCTGATTTTTCCCTTGATTTTAACTCATACGTTTGTTTTAATTCTTTCCCTTCTGGAGTTTTAAAAACGATGTTAAATTTCCCTGCAGGAGCTTTATCACTAATTTCTAAATCTAAAAATACATAGTTAGGACTTTTTGCTTGGTGAGCCTTTTTTAAAGTAACTCCAGGATATAAAACAGAAGCTTCTGCTCTACCAATATTAGGGTGATTTACAAGTAATTGCAATTGAGTGTTTTCAAAACCAACCCACCAATTTGGCGGCTCTACTCGTTCAACATCATTTGATGTTTCTGAAAGTTCGGGTGCATCTGTATTTATATGATTCTCTTGACATGAAGTCAAAAAAAGAAAGCCAAAGAATGCAAATAGATAGATTTTTTTTTTCATCTTTTATTTTTTAAACAGCTACAAAACCCTCTCTATACTGTTACTAAGTCGTTTGGGGTAACTACCACTAATTTATCGTTCACTAAAATGGTTAATTCATCTCCACTATCTAATTCAAAATCAGTTTTGTTTTGGTGTATGTTAACTTTTAAAACCTGATTTCTAAAATTAATTTTAAACGAGTATCCTTTCCATTGTTTTGGAATTCTAGGCGTAAATGATAATTTATTATCCTTTACTCTCATTCCTCCAAAACCTTCTACAATACTCATCCAAGTACCTGCCATAGATGTAATATGTAGTCCTTCATGCACTTCATGATTGTAATCGTCTAAGTCTAATCTAGAGGTTCTAAGATAGAAGGTATAAGCTTCGTCCATTTTACCTAGTTTAGCCGCCTGAACGCTGTGTACACAAGGAGACAAAGAAGATTCGTGAACGGTAAATGGTTCATAAAAATTATAATGACGTTCTAATTCTTCTTCTGAAAAATGGTCTTCAAAGAAATAAAACCCTTGTAATGTATCTGCTTGTTTGATGTAAGGAGATCGTAAAATTCTATCCCAAGACCAATGCTGATTGATGGGTCTTTGTGATTGATCTAAATCGGCAACAGTTACTAAGTCTTTGTCTAAAAATCCATCTTGCTGCAAAAAGACTTTATGTTCTTCTGAATAGGGAAAAAACATATTTTCTGCAACTTCTTTCCATTTTTCAATTTCCGCTTTTGTTACCTTTGTTTTTTTAAGAATTCTAATTGAATCCTCTCTATACGCATCAGCTACTTTATATAGACATTCAACAGCATAATCAATACACCATTTTGCAATATAATTTGTATACCAATTGTTGTTAATATTGTTTTCGTATTCGTTTGGACCTGTTACACCTAAAATTACATACTTTCCTTTATCTGTAGAGTAAGTAGCTCTTTGATGCCAAAAACGAGCAATCGCTATTAATACTTCTAATCCTTTTTCTGGAATATAACTATAATCATTCGTATATCGGTGATAGTTGTAAATGGCAAAAGCAATGGCTCCGTTTCTATGAATTTCTTGAAAAGTAATTTCCCATTCGTTATGACATTCTTCTCCATTCATCGTCACCATTGGGTATAGAGCAGCTCCATTTTTGAATCCTAATTTTTCAGCATTCTCAATAGCTTTCTCTAGATGATTGTATCGATATTCTAATAAAGTTCTTGCTACTTTTTGATCTTTTGTCGCCATGTAGAAAGGAATACAATAAGCTTCCGTATCCCAATAGGTACTACCTCCATATTTTTCACCAGTAAAGCCTTTAGGCCCTATGTTTAGTGAGGCATCAGTTCCTAAATAGGTTTGGTTTAATTGAAATATATTGAACCTTATGGCTTGTTGCGCTTTTACATCTCCTTCAATAGTGATATCTGCCATGTCCCAAATTTGAGTCCATGATTTCTTTTGAAGCTCTAATAATTTTTCGAAACCTAAATCAGTTCCTTTTTTTAATATGTTTTTTGCAGCCTCTACGAGTTTGAATTTGTCATGATTTCTATCCACAACATACCCTCCAAACTTATGAATGGCAATAGTCTGTCCTTGTTTGGTTTGGTTTGTGTAAGAAGTAGAAACCGAAGCTGAAGAGTTTATTTCTTCGCAGTCTAAATTCACTAATTGATTGTCTACAAATACTCTTGATTCCATGAATGTACAGGTATGAAAATCTGTTTTCATGGTTGTTGCTTGTATAAATGACTGATGATTTTCTTGAGTAATATCTGTGATATTCCAAAACTGATCGTCCCAATTAGTATCTTCATTGGTAATAGCTCCGTCTAAATAAGAAGTTAAAGTGATTTCTGCATCTGAGTTTATTGGTGTTACAGAATAATTGATAACTCCTAATTCATCAAACTGTAAGCTCAAAAATCGTTTACTAACTACATTAATTTGAATGTTGTTTTGTAAAGTTGCTTTAAAACTTCTAGAAAGCCAACCTTCTTTCATGTTGAGCTCTCTTCTAAAGTTCGAAATTTCTTTACAGGTATTAAGGTCTAATTTCTCTTGATTGACAAATACATTAATTCCGATCCAATTTGGAGCGTTCAGGACTTTGGCAAAATATTCTGGATATCCATTTTTCCACCAACCTACTCTTGTTTTATCTGGGTAATATACTCCTGCAATATAACTTCCTTGAAACGTCTCTCCTGAATAATCTTCTTCAAAATTTGCTCTTTGGCCCATAGCTCCATTACCAATACTGAAAAGGCTTTCAGATGATTTTACAGTCTTAGGGTCAAATCCTTCTTCTACGATAGACCACTCATTTGGAATGATATAATCTTGATTCATTCTTCTATTTTTTTCTTAGGATTGATTCTTTAATTTTAACTCTTCTGTTAAGAGCATGTCTATAAATTCTGTTGAGATTTCAGTAAAATCTTTAAAAACAAAATCTGCTTCAAATAACACTTCTGAACTTCCTATACCAATAGAAATCATGTTTGCATTATTTGCTGCTTGAATTCCGGCTACAGAATCCTCAAATACGATACAGTCTTCTGGGCTTAAGTTTAAAAGCTTAGCTGCAGTTAAAAATACTTCGGGGTTTGGTTTTCCTTTAGAAACATCAGTACCATCAACAATAGCATCAAATGATTCAAATAGGCTTACTTTTTTTAAGATATTACGTGCATTTTTACTTGCAGAACCTAAAGAAATAGGTTGACTTTTTAATTGCAAATACGCTAAAACTTTGGTAACATCGGGTAAAATTTCTGACTCGTCCATTTGATCGACATACTTCAAATAATCATGATTCTTTTTTGTCATTAATTCAGTGAACTTATCGTCAGAGAGTGTTATGCTTCCCCAAGCCAAAATCTTTTCTAAAGACTTAACTCTACTTACTCCTTTTAGTTGCTCATTTTGCTCTTCAGTAAAATCAACACCAACTGAATTGGCCAATTTTCTCCAAGCTAAAAAATGATATTTAGCAGTATCAACAATAACACCATCTAAATCAAATATGAACCCTTTTATTTTCATTTTATTACTATATCTTTTTTATCATTAATTCTAAATGATAAGAATCCGGCAATTAAAAAACTAACACCACTTACTACCAATGCAAATATTGCTTGATTACCATAAGCGTATTTTACTAAAGGTCCTCCAATTACTCCGTTAATAATTTGGGGCATTACTATGAAAAAATTAAATATTCCCATATAAACTCCCATTTTTTTTGGAGAAATAGAACCTGCTAACATAGCATATGGCATTGATAAGATACTTGCCCAAGCGATTCCAATAAACAACATAGAAAGTATTAACCAATTCGGGTTTGGTAAGAAATAGATTAGTAAAAGACCTATACCACCGCAAAATAATGCGTAAGCGTGTGTTTTCTTTCTACTAATAGATTTTGCTATAACAGGGAGGATGAATGCAAATAATGCTGATACTCCATTGTAAATTCCAAATAAGATTCCAACCCAATTTCCAGCCTCTTGATAGGTTTCACTACTAGAGTCACTAAAGGGCAGACCATAAATATGTTGAGCAATTGCAGGTGTTGCAAAAACCCACATCCCAAACAAAGCAAACCAAGAAAAAAACTGTACCCAGCTAAGTTGACGCATGGTTTCAGGCATTTTCCTGAAATCTTCAAAAATGTCAGATAATTTTGCTTTTGGTTTTTCTTCATCAGATTCTTCAGCATTTTCAAACTGAGCCATTTCTTCTGGGCTGTATTCTTTTGTGGTGAAAATGGTTATCAAAATTGAAACAATTAAAACTACTGCTCCAATAATAAAAGACCATAATAAATTATCCGGTACAGTTCCTTCTTCTGAAAATTTTGCAACACCAAACCAATTTGTTAGCACCCACGGCAACCAAGAACCTATAACAGCTCCTATACCAATTAATGCAGTTTGTACACTAAATCCTTTTGTAGTTTGTTCATCTGATAAGTTATCCGCTACTAAAGCTCTAAAAGGCTCCATCGCAATATTAAATGATGCATCCATGATCATTAACATTCCTGCACCAACCCATAGAGCTGGCAGAATTGCAATCATAAAGTCTGCTTGAGGAATTAACACCATTCCGACAGATGCTAAGACAGCACCTAATAAAAAGAAGGGTTTTCTTCTTCCAAATCGTGTCCATGTATTATCGCTGTAGTGACCTATGACTGGCTGAACAATTAACCCCATTAATGGTGCGATCAGCCAAAACCATGAAAGTTCGTGAACATCAGCTCCAAAAATTTGAAGTATTCTACTAGCGTTTGCATTTTGTAGGGCAAAACCCATTTGAATTCCTAGAAATCCGAAACTCATGTTCCAAATCTCCCAAAAACCTAAGGTACGCTTTTTCATTATCGTATATTGTTAGTTAATACTACGATAAGCGCTGAGACTTATCAATTTCAATTGTGTGGAATGAAATTTATTGATAAATCTGTTTTTATAATGTGGTAAAGATATAATTTTTTGTGAAATGCGAAGGAAAAATAGAAAAAATTAACCTTAACTAGATTCTCTAATATTTAAAGTACTAGAGATTACCTTGGTTGCTGGAGGTAAATTTTCACTTTCATTTTCTATTCTATCTATCAACAATTCTACCGCTTGTTTTCCCATAGTAAAACCATGCTGAACAATTGCTGTTATTGAAGGTGATGAATATTCTGAAATCAGTCCGTCCGTAAATCCAACGACAGAAATATCTTCAGGAACCTTCATTCCTTTTTCTCTTATTGCTCTAATTGCAACAGCGGCATATATTTCATTTACTGCAAAAATTGCATCAATATCTTTGTCTATAACTTTAAAAATTTGCTCTTTTAAATCAGAATTATCATCAACCTCTATTGCAAGATTTGAGCTTTCTAATAAGTTAAACTCTTTTAATGCTCTTGTATATCCTTTTTCTCGTAAAACACCAATGTTTACGTGTGCTGGAGTTGATAGCATTGCGATTCTTTTTCTTCCTTGCTCAATTAAATGTTTCGTAGCTTTATATCCACCACCGATATCATCAACAATCACTTTATCACAATCTATAGAGTCTAAAACTCTATCAAACATCACCAAAGGAATTTCCTCATTTACTAAATCTTGCAAGTGTTTAAAGTCTTCATTTTGCAAAGTCTCTTTGGCTACAGAAATCAATAAGCCATCTACACTTCCGTTAGAAAGCACTTTTAAGTTATCAACCTCACTTTGATAAGATTCGTTAGAAAAGCAAACCATGATATGATATCCTTTTTCACTAGCTCCTTTTTCGATTCCTTTAATTACTGTTGAGAAGAAATGATGAACTATTTTGGGAAGAATCACACCAATTACTTTAGTTTTTTGATTTCGTAACTGTAATGCAAGGTTATTAGGTTTGTAATTAAAAAAGTCTGCGTACGCTTTAATTCTTTCTTTAGTTTCTGCACTTATTTCATGACTATCTCTAAGAGCTTTAGATACCGTAGATGTTGAAACCCCTAGTTCTTTTGAAATTGTTTTTATTGTAATTTTTTGTTTCATTTTTTGATATATCGATAATCAAATAAGTGTTTTTTGTATTTTTGATAAAACCTCCAAAAGTTGTTAACACGAAACCGATTTCGGAAAAATCAAAATAAAAGTTGTTAACACGAAATCGGTTTCGTATGTTATATACTAAAGGAGTCAACACTTTTATTTAATACATTCGGTAAGTGGAATGTAAATTTATTGTTAATCGCAAGTCAAATTTACGGTTATTATTTAACATAAAATACATGAGAAAATTTAAATTATTGTTAACTGGAGTTCTTCTACTTTCATCTTTTGCGATGTTTGCCCAACAAACATTAAAAGGTGTGGTAAAAGAAAAAGCAACAGGTGAAGGATTGCCTGGAGTGAGCTTGATTGTTAAAGGTACAACGAATGGTGCTTTTACAGATTTTGATGGAAACTTTGAACTAAAAAACATAAAGACAGGAGACGTAATTGTTGCAACGTATTTAGGTTTTGCAAGCAAAGAAGTTACTATCGGTTCAAATTTTAATATTACAATTGAACTTGAGGAAAGTTCTCAAAGACTCGATGAGATTGTTGTGATCGGTTACGGTTCAACTACAATAAAAGACGCTACAGGTTCTGTAGAGGCTATTACTCAAAAAGACTTTACTAGAGGAAATATTGTAACTCCAGAGAATTTATTATCTGGTCGTGTTTCTGGTGTAAATATTACACAAAGTGGTGCTCCTGGTGCAGGTGCTCAAATTCGTATAAGAGGTGGTGCTTCTGTTTCTGGAAGTAATGATCCTTTAATTATTATTGATGGTTTACCATTAGAAGGCGTTTCGCTTTCTTCTATAAACCCAAATGATATCGAATCCTTTTCGATTCTTAAAGATGCATCAGCTACAGCTATCTATGGGTCTCGTGCAGCAAATGGTGTCATCATCATTACTACTAAAAAAGGATCTAAGAGTTTTAGTGCTGATTTAGATTTACAATACAGTTCTGCAACTAATGAAAATAGAATAAATGTATTTTCTGCGGATGAATTTAGAAATATTGTTGGTCAACAATTTCCTTCTAGAGTTGGAGATTTAGGGACTGCGAATACAGATTGGCAAGACGAAATCTTTAGAAATGGCGCACAGAAAATCACAAATCTTTCTGTGAGAGGTTCTCTTCTTGGAGTACCAACAAGACTATCTATTGGTAATACGGTTGTTAATGGAGTATTGATTCACGATAAAAATAGAAGATCTAATGTTTCTTTATCTTTAAACCCTACTTTCTTTGATGATCATTTAAAAGTGAGCATTAATGCGAATTATGCTGATAACTCTAGAGACGCTGCAGACCAAGGACAAATTTCAGCAGCATTACGTTATGATCCAACACAACCAGTTTTTGATACAATGTCTCCTTTTGGAGGATATTATCAACACAGAAATGGTGTTAATATTGCTAACGGAGGAAGAAATCCAGTAGCTGCATTAGCTCAGAATCTAAATATAACTGATGCAGATAGAATTTTTGGAAATGTAAGATTTGATTATGAAATTCACAATTTACCAGAATTACACGCAGTTGTAGAATTAGGGTACGATAATCAGAAATTTAATTCTAGATTTTTAAGTTCTATATATGCTGCAACTACAGATCCTGTAGCTCTTTTTAGAGGTACAGAATCGTATTCAGACTTTGAATCAACAAATACTAACTTAAATACTTATTTTGCTTATGATAAGACTTTTGACAAGTTAAAAGTAAAAGGTACTTTAGGATATAACTATCAAAAGTTTGTTGGTGAAGGAAGCTTTACAGGAAATTTAAGAGATCCTCTTTCTGTTCCTGGTGTAAATACAAATGATGATGTGATCCTTTTGGCTTATATATCTAGACTCGAGTTATCTTACAATGATAAATATTTATTTACAGCTAACTACAGAAGAGATGGAACTTCTAGGTTTGGTCCTAGTAATCGTTTTGGAAACTTCTTTGGAGTTGCAGGTGCATGGCAAATTGGAGAAGAAGATTTCTTAAAAGACAGTAAAACAATCTCTTCTTTAAAATTAAGAGCAAGTTATGGTACCAATGGTCAACAGAGTATTAATGAAGGTACTATTTACTTAGATCGTTTTCGTTCTGGTGATCCACAATCACAAGTTGTCTTTGGAGGTTTAGTAATTTCTCCTGCAGTTGCACAAGCAATCAATAGAGATTTAAAATGGGAAGAAGTTTCTACTATAGAAGTAGGTATTGATTACGGACTATTTGATGATAAAATAACAGGTAGTGTAAGTGCTTATCGAAAAAAATCTGAAGATTTATTATTCCCTACTCAAATAGCAGAAGGAGCAAACTTTACAAACAGAATTGTTCGAAATATTGGAGATTCTAGAGTAGATGGATTAGAGTTTTCTATCAATGCAGATATTATAGAAAAGGAAAATATGAACTGGAGTATTAACTTCAATGGTTCTTTCTTTAACAGAGAAATTAGCAATCTGCCTTTAGGTTTAGATATTGTAACTGGAGGAATCGCAGGAGGAACTGGAAATAATATTCAATTACTTCGTGAAGGATTTGCACCAAATTCATTCTTTGTTTACAAACAATTATATGACACCAACAACAATCCAATCGAAGGAGCTTATGCAGATTTAGATGGTAACGGTTTAATTAATGATGACGACAGATATATAAAGAACAATCCTGACCCTGATGCTACTTTTGGTTTTCAATCGACATTTAATTATGATAGTTTTGATTTTTCTTTTAACTTAAGAGCAAGTATTGGAAATTATGTTTACAATAATGTAAACTCATCAAACTCACAATATGCTTTATTACAAGATCAGTCAGTTTTAGGAAACGTTCCTACTTCAGTTTTAAACACGAACTTTTTAAATACTTCTGATGTTATACTTTCAGATATTTATATAGAGAATGGATCTTTTTTAAGAATGGATAACGTAACACTTGGATATACCTTTGAAAAACCATTTAAAGGGTTTAAAAGTGTACGTCTTTGGACTGGTGTGCAAAACGTATTTGTTATCAGTGAATATTCAGGGATAGATCCTGAAGTATTTAACGGTATTGACAATACAATATACCCAAGAGCAAGAACTTTCTTATTTGGAGCTAACATTAAATTCTAAAAAAAATGAAAACAAAATATTTAAATTTAAGGGTTCTAATAGCATCCTTAGTTCTAGTCACTTTCTTTACCTCATGTGAGGGAGATCTTGATGTGACACCACAAGATGATCAAAACACACTGGCAGACGAGTTTTTTCAAAATGAAAGTGCTTATCTAGAAGTATTAGCTAGTGTTTATGGAAACTTAGCATTAACAGGTACTGATGGTGCTGGAAGTTCTAATATTCAAGGTTTAGATGCCGGAACTTCTCAGTACGGTAGAACATTGCTCTACATGCAAACATTATCGGCCGATCAAATGATTTGGTCTTATGAAAATGATCCAGGAACTAGAGAAATTCAAAGAAATATCTGGACTACTCAAAACCCAATATTTTTAGGTTTTTGGGGACGTGCTCATACATCAGTAGCATTTGCAAATAATTTATTAAGAGAGACTACAGATGCAAAACTTGATGAAAGAAATGTTTCTGCAGCTACTCGTGCAGAGATTGTAAACTTCAGAGCAGAAGCAAGATTATTAAGAGCATTATCTTATTATCACTTAATGGATTTATTCGGAAAAGCAAACTTTATAACTGAAGACGATGCTTTAAACACAATTCCACAAGTATATGACAGAGCACAATTATTCGCTTTTGTTGAGTCTGAGCTACAAGCAATTAATTCAGATTTAGTAGCGCCAAGACAAAATCAATATGGTAGAGCTGACCAAGCAGTAGCTTGGATGATTTTATCTAAAATGTATTTAAATGCAGAAGTATATATTGGACAAGCTAAATACACTGAAGCTTTAACAGAACTTAATAAAATACTTGGTGGAGGGTTTATGCTTGCAGATGAATATGCACACAATTTCATGGCAGACAACGATGTGAATTCTGCAATTAATGAGATTATTTTCCCAATTGGTTCAGATGGCTTAGTTACCCAAAACTTTGGACCAGGAACAGTAATGATTAACGGTTCTGTTGGAAGTATTGAAGTAAACGGAGCAGAAGTAGGAGTTGAGCCAGGTGGCTGGGGAGGAGCCCTTCGTGTAAGAAAGCAATTTGCAGATCTTTTTGATGGTGGTTTATATAGTACTGATACAAGAAATACGATCATTTCAGCAGGAAGAACTGTAAACATCATTGATATTTCTGATAGAGATTCTGGATATATTATCCAAAAATACTCTAACGCAACCTCTACAGGTGGTTTTGGTATTGACCAAGTTTTTGTTGATACAGATTTTCCTTTATTCAGATTAGCAGATGTTTACTTAATGTATGCTGAAGCTGTATTAAGAGGTGGAAATGGTGGAGATATGAATACCGCTAAAGGTTTTATAGATGCATTAAGAACAAGAGCTAACAACCCTAATTTAGTTCCTGTTGGAGATATTACCCTAGAGTTTATTTTAGACGAAAGATCTAGAGAACTACACTGGGAAGCACACAGACGTCAAGACTTAATAAGATATGGTCTTTTCACTGGCGGAAATTATAACTGGGCATGGAAAGGAAATGGAAGTAATGGTATAGCAATACCTTTAAATTACGATTTATATCCAATTCCAGCTGCTAGTTTATCATCCAACCCTAACCTAACTCAAAATCCAGGTTACTAAAACAATGAAAACAATGAAAAACTATAGAAAATTATTATCGAGCATGGTCATCATGGCACTTACTATTGTGCTGTTTACTTCTTGTGAAGATGATGCAGAACTATTTGTTACAGCTGCTAACCCAACCGCACCTGTTTTAGCAGAATTAGGAATTCCTAGTATAGAATTAGATGCTGTTAACACAAACAATCCTGCGATTACTTTAAATTGGCAATCAGCAGATTACGGGCAACAAGCCTCTGTAAATTATGCAGTTCAATTTGCATCAGATGACGCTTTTACCACTCCAATAACTACAACATCTGTTACTGGAAATAATTCTGCAACATTAAGTGTCAACGAACTTAACTCAGCTGCAGGAACTGTTGGTTTACCTCCATTTGCTTTTAGTACAATTTATGTTAGAATTGTCTCTTCTTTAGGATCGCAAAATGGTATTCCACTTACTTCAAACACAATTAGTTTGATGGTGAGTCCGTTCTTTAACTATCCGTTTACTGACTATTATTTAGTTGGTGATGCAACAGCTCCGGGATGGAATAACAACAACAATAACCCTCCTTTATTTAGAGACGGATCAAATCCTAACATATATTACTATACCGGTTATTACAATTCTGGACAATTTAAAGTTTTAGAAGTTAAAGGATTATGGCAACCTCAATGGGGTACTAATGATGGGTCTTCTATTGAGGTGAATGATGGAACTGGAAGTGACCCTAACACATTCCCTAACAACAATAATCCTATTGCAGTAGCAGGTTCTTATACCTTTAGAATAGATTATTCTAATAATAACTATTCTTTTGAGGCCTACGACGCAACTGGAGCAACTGATTTTACAAGCATGACAATGCAAGGATCATCAGCTCCTGCATCAGCTCCGATGACTCAATCTACATTTGATAGTCATATCTGGTATGTGAATAATATAAGGTTAGTTCCTGGTGATTTACAATTTTTAACTAACACAAGTTCTGTTTGGGCAGGAAGCACATCGTTTTCTGGACAAGCAACTGAGAATGGAGGAAATATTCCTGTAGTAGTTGAAGATGATTATGATGTATGGTTTAATGACTTAACAGGTCGTTATATTTTAATACCTCTAAACTTATAATCAATAGATAAAATAAAAGACATGAAATTATATTTAAAAAAATTAAGTTTTGCTTTTCTAGCCCTTACTTTATTGTTTGGTGCTTGTGACGACGACGAAAGTATTACAATAACTAGCCCTGAAGCTGCTTTTGTATTACAACAACCAGGAATTAGTAACATTTTCTTAAATTTTGGATTACCTACTAATCCAGCATTAAATGTTACTTGGAAAGATGATTTAACAGGAAGCTCTTCTTATGATGTTGAAATGTCATTAGAGGATACTTTTGCAACCCCTATCGTTTTAGGAACTGCTACAGGTAGATCTTTTTCTTACAGTGTTGAAAACTTAAATGATGCAATCATTAATGCAGGTGCTACCACCTTTAGAGATGTAGCTGTCTATGTTAGAATTAATTCAGGGGCTTCGGTCTCTAATACAGTGTTATTTTTAGTAACTACTTATCCAACTGATCCTGCTCAAATAAGTAGTCCGGTAGGTGGAGATAGTTTTGTACTATCAATAGCATCACAAGATTTAGTTGCAATGACTGTTAACTGGTCTGATGCAGTATTATCATCTACTTTAGGTATTGATGTTGAATATACAATTGAAGCTGCTGCTGCAGGATCAGATTTTGCTAGTCCTGCTGCTGTTGGTGTTGTAACTAATTTAGAAACATTAGAAGTTACTCATGCTGAATTAAATGTTATTGCTTTAGGATTAGGTATCCCTGCAGATACAGCAGGTGATGCTGACATGAGAATTATCGCTAGAACGACTAATGAAAATGGAAGTACTTTAACAAGAACGTCTGAAACAATTACTGTTTCGATTACACCTTTTAATACTATTTTCCCATATTTATATTTTGTTGGAGATGCAACCACACCAGGTTGGAATAACAACAATAACAATACTGCGGTTTTTAGAAGTCAAACGACACCAAACTCTTATTATTTTACTGGTTATTTTAACGCAGGAGCCTTTAAAATGCTAGAAACAAAAGGGCAATGGCAACCACAATGGGGTACCAATGATGGTACAACAGTTGCTGTAAACCCAGGTGGTGGGTCAGATCCAGGAACATTTAATGTAGGTGCTGCTGGATATTATACATACACTTTTGCTCCATTAAGTGCTGGTTCAGGATTTACTGTAACTTCTTATGATGCTACTACAGCTCCAACATACGCTAGAATTGGTCTTATTGGTCAAGCTATCGGTGGATGGGGAGATGGAGATGAAATAGATTTAACACAAGATCCTAACAACCCTCATTTATGGTATGCTAATGGAGTAACATTCACAAACGGTGAAGAGTTCTTAATTAGACCTAATGATGATTGGGGTAACGGTCTTTGGAGATATACTGGATCAGATGAATTATTTGGTCAAGGAAGATTTGATACAGGTGGAGATAACTTCCCTTTCAATGCACCAACTGGTTCATACGATGTATGGTTTAATGACTTAGATGGTAGCTATGTAATCATACCTAACTAAGAGTATTTATAGACAAAAAAGGCTGATGTATTTCAGCCTTTTTTTTTAAAAAATTTATATATGAAGAAAATTACGCTTTTATTACTCCTTATACTTACCTCAATAACTTTTTACGGTCAAGTAACAGTAAGTCCTAGTACTTTTGAATTAAATCAATCGATTACTATAACAGTTGATGTTAATAGTACAGATACAGATTGTAATGGATTCAATAATCCAACAAAAGTCTATATGCATTCTGGTGCAGGTGATGATTCTAATGCCTTTGGATTTAATGTTGTTGGTAATTGGGGACAAGATGATGGTGTTGGAGAAATGATTTCTATTGGTGGTGGTCTTTGGGCAATTACCATTAATCCATCTACATATTATACATTAACTTCAACTCAAGCTGCTAATGTTACTCAATTGGGAATGGTCTTTAGAAATGAAGATGGAAGTCAAGAATTTAAAGATACTGGTTGTAGTGATTTTTTTATTCAAGTAGGCCTTTTTCAACTAACACTTACCGCACCAACAGATAACCCAACTATAGTAAACTCTGGAGCTAGTGTTCCAATTACTGCTACTGCTACACAAACCGCAGATTTTACCTTAAAAGCAAATGGAGCAACAGTAAATACTCAAAATGGTATTACTAATTATAATTTCTCTCCCTCTGTAACTACCACAACGACTTTTGTGTTAGAAGCAGATAATGGATCTGAAGTACTTTCTGAAGAGTTTCAAGTTGTTGTTAATCCAACGGTTGTTCAAGAGGCAATTCCAGCTGGAATTGTTGAAGGAGTTAATTACAACCCTAGTGATGCAACCAAAGTAACACTCGCTGTAAAAGCTCCCAACAAAGATTATATTTTTGTTGCCGGTAGCTTTAATAATTATGAATTCGATAACAACTTAGTGATGAAACAAGATGTTTCAGATTCTGATTTATATTGGATAGAAATTACAGGATTAACTTCTGGTCAATATTATACCTATCAATATTGGTTGGTAGATGAAACACCCATTGCAAATTCACCACAAATCGTAAAAACTGCGGATCCTTATTCTCCAATAGTTTTGTCTCCATTTGACGACGGGGGAATTTCAAATTTTCCTGGAATGCCTTCATATCCAGCAGGTCAAGAAAGAGAAGTTACCTTAATTAAAACTGGTCAAACACCCTACAATTGGGTAGTTGATAGTTTTGATAAACCTAAAAAAGAGGATTTAGTTGTTTATGAGTTATTAATTAGAGATTTTGATGCAAATAGAAGTTATCAAAACCTTATTGATCGTTTCGACTATTTTAAAAACTTAAAAATAAATGCCATTCAATTAATGCCAATTATGGAATTTGATGGGAATGAAACATGGGGATATAATACTTCATTTCATTATGCATTGGATAAATTTTATGGAACTCCAGAAAAATTCAAAGAATTTGTTGATTTATGTCATCAAAATGGAATTGCTGTAATTCTTGATATTGCATTAAACCATGCAACTGGAAGAAATCCTTTAGTAAGAATGTGGATGGATGATCCCGATGATGATGGTTGGGGAGGTCCTTCTTCTGAAAACCCATATTTTAACACGGTCGCTCAGCACGATTATAGTGTTTTTAATGATTTTGATCATTCTAATTCATTAACTCAAAACTATACAAAAAAGGTTGTTGAGCATTGGGTTACAGAATATAAAATTGATGGATTCCGTTGGGATTTAACCAAAGGATTTACTCAAAATTGTGGACCGGGCTCTGGTAGTGGTTGTACAGACAATTACCAACAAGACCGTGTAGACGTTTTAAAATCTTATGCAGATCATTCTTGGAGTATCGATCCAACTCACTATGTAATTTTTGAGCATTTAGGATCTGATAATGAAGAACAACAGTGGGCGAATTATAGACTAAATGAGACTGTTTCAAAAGGTGTTATGATGTGGGGTAAAATGACTTCAGAATACACAGATTTTGTTCAAGGATTTACTTCAAATATTTCTAGAGCTACGCATCAAAGTAGAGGTTTTAATGCCCCTAGATTGATGATGTATCCAGAAAGTCATGATGAAGAGCGCGTGATGTATGAAGCTGTAACTTTTGGAAACAATTCTAATTCTTCTCATAATGTAAGAAACTTAAACATAGCTTTAAAAAGAATGGGATCTATGGGGGCTGTAAGTTTAACGTTGCCTGGCCCTAAAATGATTTGGCATTTTGCTTCTTTAGGAATGGATGATTCAATTTGGACTTGTAACAATGGTAGTGTCCAAAATGGAAATGACGGTTGTAAATTAGCAACCAAACCACAACCTCAGTGGACAGAAAACTGGTTAGCCGATGGAGATAGAAGTAATCTATACAACACCTGGGCTCGTTTAATTGATTTAAAAATAAACGAACCTGTATTTGAAGGTGATTTTGTTTTAGAAGGAGCAACACAATCTGTAAGAGCCTATATTTTTGATACAAGTATTCCAGATGGTCAATTAAAAAACGTTGTGATTTTAGCAAACTTTAGAACTATTGATCAAAACATTGTACCCGATTTTCCAACTACTGGAACATGGTATAATTTAATGGATAATACCTCATTTAATGTCTCGAGCACTTCAACACCAATTCTTATCCCAGCTGGTGAATTTAGAATTTTTGGAAATGCTGCTGCTACTCTATCATCAGAAGATGAGAGTATTGTTTCTAATGGTTTATCTATTTACCCAAACCCTGCAAATAGTAATTTCCAGATAAATAAAGAAACTAACGGTGTCATTATTTATAATCTTTTAGGAAAAGCAGTTAAAGAATTTAATGGAAGGTTTGAGGCCGGTCATAATTTTGATATCAGTTCTCTAAATAAAGGAATCTATTTCCTTAGAATAAAAAACAATCAAAACAACAAAACCATTAAACTTATTAAAGAATAAGATCGTTTATTGTTTTTTAGACTGATAAAAAAAGAGGAAAACAATTGTTTTCCTCTTTTTTATTGATAAAGACTGTGCCGATTAAAAATCTAAATACCAGTTAAATAAATCGGCTCGGATACCTGCTCTTATCCACATATTATTGTTAGTTGAGAATCCATTTGTTGGTGCATCAATCGAAAAATTACGATAACTAACACCTGCAAATAAACTTAAATTATTAGAAGGGTTGATTAAATAATCTCCCTGTAAGTCTATATTAAAAATAGTAGCTGCGTTTCCTTGAGCTAGAGCATTTCCCGTATCACCAAGTCTTATATCATACGATTGAAAAATGTTTCCTCCATAACTGGTCGTTTCATCTACAAAATCAAATCCTTTTTTACCAATGATTAACTTTGCGCTTCCACTCCAACGATCTTTTTTATATCTAGCAATTCCTACCAATTCCCAAAAATTTGCACCCCATAAATGACCTAAGGCTTGATTATTATTTCCATAATTTAATATTGGGTTTCTATGAGCAAAAGTATAAGGTCTTGCATAGTTAAACTCTCCTTGTAAGAATAGGTTTTTAACCTTAAAAGCATCAAAATATTTTGTCCCCAGTTGAATAGAAAATTTATTTCTCCAGTCTCCTAAGTTTGTAAGATTTCCAACAGAAAATTCATCAACGACCAATTGAGAATACAGTGAGATTTGATCTGATAATTTATACTTAGCAGTTAAACCAACTAAGGCGTTTCCAGAATCTTCACCTCTATTAAATTCTACAGATCTATAAAACATTACAGGATTAAAAAAACCTGCATCAATGCCATTTTCACTTGAAGAAATTGCCGTTTCAAATAGTCCTAAGTTAAATCTTTCTGTAATATTGATGCTCAAATAATGAATAGCAATGTACTTTCTAGCATGCTCATTATTAATAACAGAAGCGGGTCTTAAATCGTTCCCCCATATCCAAAGATTTGTATATTTAAACTTCCAAAAATCTACGGATGCCTTCAAATATAAAGAGGGAGCAGCCACATCTGAAAGCACAAAAGATCGATATCCGTCTCCTATAAAATTTCTTCCATGTCCAAATTGAAACTGTAAGAATTTATTTGGTGTATAAGACAAATATCCTTCTGCTACAGGATAATCGTAAGCATCGTCTTTAAAACCTTTTGCTTTTCCTCTTCCTGGCACTAATCCTTCAGAAAAAGCTGGACGATTATTTAATGAGGGGTTAGAAATAAATTCATTGACATATCCTGCAAATCTACCTTGACTTTCATATACCGTTGCAGAGTAAGAAAGTTGTTCTCCTAAGCCTCCTTGTATTTGTAAAATTCTAGAGTTATTATAGGTAAAAGAAACATTATCTGAATTATCTTTTCCTAGTTGAACATCAACTAAAAAATCTAAATTAAACCAATAATCTTCTCCTTGAACGGATAATAAGTGTTCATTCCAAACTTTTCTCCCAAGCCAAGTTTGTTTTTCAGGTTTGATAAATTGATTTACTGTAGAATCTAAATTTATCAGTTGATTTACATCTTTATATAAATAAGGTTTTGAAGCCGTATGCGTATTATTTTTATGCATTGCATATTCATAATCTACATAACGTTGATGTGTAAATGGAATATTTAAATGACTTGTATGTTTTGGGTATTTGGATGTGTTTACTAACCTTTTTACTACCTTATTGAGGTCTTTTTTTTGAGGTTCGTAATTATAGATCATCTCTGGTTCTGGGTCATCTAACAAAGGAAAAACCAACGGAAAAACAAATTGCATTTCTACATTATGATTATTATAACTCGCCGGTTTTATTTTAGGGAATTTTAAAAAAACTCGTTCTACTTCATCTTTTAATTCTTGATAAGGTGAATTGACATAAATCAGCTTAAAAAAACCTTGATTATTTACAATAAAAGTAGCGTTGATAATTCCTTTAAAATTCTCGTTTTCAATTATTGGTGGTTCTTTAAACTCGTTGTAAAATGTTTCTTTTGTTTGCTTAAAAAAACAATCTTTTATGTTTTCTATGGTTTCTCCTGTACATTCATCAAAAACAGGAAATTTCTCTACCTGAGAGAAACCCATAATAGGAAGCAATATATAGATGGCAAGAAAAAGTTTCTTCATTTAAGGATTAATTTTAGATACGCTATTTTCTTTTAATTGATAGGTTTCTTTGCTCTCTGGACAAATTGCAAAACCATGTTCATTAAATTCTAATCGATGTCCATATTCGCTAATCCAACCTATTTGTCTTGAAGGATTTCCAACGACCAAAGCATAGGGCAAAACTTCTTTGACAACTACGGCTCCGGCTCCTATAAAAGCATATTCACCAATATCATTTCCACAAACAATGGTAGCATTAGCTCCTATACTTGCTCCTTGTTTCACCAGGGTTCTTTTAAACTCATCTCTTCTTTTAATAGCACTTCTTGGGTTGATAACATTGGTAAATACCATTGAAGGCCCTAAAAAGACATCATCTTCACAGATAACTCCAGTGTAGATAGAAACGTTGTTTTGAACTTTTACATTTTGGCCTAAAATAACTTCTGGAGAAACCACAACATTCTGACCTAAATTACAGTTTTCACCAATAACACAGTTAGACATCACATGGCTAAAATGCCAAATTTTGGTTCCAGAACCAATTTTACAATTATTATCTATGATAGCGCTTTCATGTGCAAAGTAAGATTTCATAAAGCTAAGAAATGTATCGTTTTATATGATTCGAAAATACAATTTATTATTGAAATCTTTGTTAGCATCTACTATCAATATAAAAAGCAACCAATTTAGTTGTTTTTTATAGTAAACTGAATTTCCTAAAAATATAAAATTACTCTACATCTATTCTCATAGGTAATGTATATTTAACTCGTACTGCTTTTCCTTGTTGTTGTCCAGGTTTCATTTTTGGTAACAATTTTATAATTCTTTGAGCTTCTTTATCTAGCTTTGGATGTGGTGCTTTTGTTCTGATATCGATAATGTTTCCTGATTCATCTATTTTAAAAAGCATAATGACTCTTTTCTTTCCAGATGACAATCCTAGTTCATTTGGGAGATCTGAATCAAATTTCTTTTGAAAGTGTTGCTGGATTTTTTTATTAAAACAATCTTTTAACTCTTTATTGTTTCCTTTACAACCAGGAAATATTGGTGCGTTTTCAACAAAATCCATTGGAACATCTTCAATGATTTCTTCATCAATTTTAACTTCAGTAAACGTATCCAAAAAATCTGAAACTTTTGGTTCTAAATCTATCGGTTTAATAACAGTTTCAATAAGGTCTTCTAAATCTTTCTTTTTGTCTATAGATATAAAAGGTTGTGGTTTTTTAACTTTAGGTATTTTAGGTTGTGGTCTTTTAGTGATAATCGTTTCATTTTCAACAATAGAAATAAAACTAACTTCTGAAAGCTCTTTAAATTCTCTGTTAACTATTTCGTACTCTACAATTACATAGGTAACAAAGAGAGCTAAAACTAAGCCTAGTTGCATAAAAATTTTACTGTAATTGTCTAAATTGTACTTTGGGTTTTTCTTGTTTTGCATAACTATTTATTTTAAGATTATTTACTAAAAAACAAATAGTATGCCAATAAAAAATCCCAACTATAAAGTTGGGATTCAAATATTTTTAAAATGATGTATTATTATTCTACATCTATTCTCATAGGAAGTGTGTATTTTACACCTACTGGTTTTCCTCTTTGTCTTCCTGGTTTCATTCTAGGAAGTAATTTAATGATTCTAATAGCTTCTGCTGTTAATCTTGGGTGTGGAGCCTTCGCTCTAATATCTACAATATTACCAGTTCTATCTATCTTAAATAACATGATAATTCTTTTTCTACCTGGAGATAATCCTAGCTCGTTTGGTAAATCTGTATCGAATTTTTTACCAAAATGTCTTTGCATTTGTTTGTTAAAACAAGATTTTAATTCAGCTTTACTTCCTGTACAACCTGGAAATACCGGTACATCTTCAATAATAGTAAAAGGAACGTCTTCAATTACTTCTTCAGCTTCTTCAACCTCTACAATTTCTTCAACCTCTACAGCTTCTGTTTCATCAGTTTCTGTAGATTCTATGACAGTTTCTTCAACTTCTTTTTCATCTTCAACAACCTCAATTTTTTCTGGAGTTGGTGGTGGTGGAGTTTTAGGAATTTCTGGTTCAATACGCTCTGTAATTGGAATTTCCTCTTCCATATCAGCGTTCATTGACACATCTCCTAAATCACCAAATTGACGATCAAAAGTCTTTTTTTCTATAGCTACATAGGTAACAAAAAGCGCTAAAACTAGACCTAATTGCATAAACAATTTACTATAGTTTTCTAAGTTTGCTTTTGGGTTTTTTTTGATTTCCATTCCTGAAAGTTTTTTAATAGTTTGCTAATTTAATTAAATTATTGTGTGATTTACAAGATTTAACATTAAATAACCCGAATTTTTTTTTCAAATAAATGAAATGCTAAAACCGCTAAGACAACTCCTGAACCATTTGCTAGCATATCTAAATAACTTGCTGTCCTGTAAGTTGTTGTAACACCTTGCAATACTTCAATAATTATGCCGTAAATAAAACAGGCAAGAATTACATATTTAACGTTTTTATTGAATGCTTCTTTTTTATGAAAAGTATATAGCCAAGAAAGCATCAAGAAAAAATATGCAATAGCATGATATACCTTATCTGAATTTGAAAAAGATTCTAGTGGTATGTTATCCGTTTTAATGAGACTAAGAATTGCTATAAAAATAGTTATTGAAATAGCAATAAATATAGCCTTATCCTCCAATAAGGTCTTGATACGTTTGAGCATCTAATAAATCGGCTATTTGAGAATCGTCGCTAATTGTTAGTTTAATCATCCATCCTTTACCGTATGGATCTTTATTAACTAGCTCTGGCTCATCTTCTAATTCTTCATTAAATTCTATTACTTCTCCAGATAACGGCATAAATAAATCTGAAACTGTTTTTACAGCTTCTACAGAACCAAATACTTCGTCTTTTTCTACGGTATCATCTAATGTATCTACATCTACATAAACGATATCTCCTAATTCTCCTTGTGCGAAATCAGTAATCCCTACGATTGCTGTATCTCCTTCAATTTTTACCCACTCGTGGTCTTTTGTATATTTTAAATCTGATGGAATGTTCATTCTAATACTTGTTTTTTGTTAGTTTCCTCCTAAATTATATATAAAATTAAATCCTGCGTTTATTGATTGTCTTGGAAATGTGGTTGAAATCGCATATCTAGACGTTTGATGGTTGTAATAAAACGACGTGGTTAAATTACTATTTAATCTGTATTCTGCAGTTAATTTTAATGAAAATAATTTTTGCCCTCCACTAATTTGATCATTGTCAGAATCTACAGACCTTACCAAGGTTAAATTGTCTCTTAAGGAAACGTCTGCTCTTAAATTAATATCACCTTTCAAGGTTTGTTTCTTTCCTGTAAAAGAAGTCTTCATTTTTACATCTTTAAACACATAACCAAAACCAAATATATATTCAGTTCCTTTAATATCAGTAAGCGTACTGTTATTAAAATTCATAGTAAGTGTTCTATCTCTTTTTACTTCTCCACGCATTGAAAATGAGTTTTTCATCTTCATATCTACACGAATAAGCGGTGAAAACTCATCAACCAAGGTTGCTGAGGAGATCAAAATATTAGATTCGAAATTACCAGCTGCATTTGTTGCCGATGGATTGCTTGCATCAAACTGAAGGTTGTTTGTGAAGTTAGAAATTGTATACGAAGATTTATAACCGTGACTTAGACTAAAACTACTAAAGTTCTTTTTAAACCATTTGTATTTCATTAATCCTGTGTATCGTAAATTCCATGCTGGAATAGGAATATCTCTAAAGATTCCAAGCTTCACTTTTCCTGCATCTTTACCAGAATATGCTGCTAAAAATGCTGGTAATAATACATCTTGACTGTTATTACCAAAACCTATTACAGTTCCAGTTACTGGGTCTATATTACTTGGATCATTTACATCGATTCCTGCTTGTTCTCCTAATCGTCTAGAGATGGCAACTCTATTGGTTCTTAATTGTTGAAATAATTCGTCTCCATCTTTAAAAGCGGTAGAAAACATTGAGTGACTTGTGCTAAAATTTCCTGTGATAAACGCAGGAATAGTTTCGTCTATAAATCCATTTCCGGAAGGATCACTAGCATCTACTCTAATATCTAATTGTTGTGATAAACTTCTAGTAGTAATCTTGTTTCCTGTAAGTTCTATATTTAAGTCTTTAACTGGTTTTAAAGAAAAATTATAATCTAATTTGTTATAATGAGTTCTTACATAAGTTTTATCATAATAATCTTGACCATCTGCTCTTGGCGCTATTAACCAGCCATTTTCAAGAGCTCTGTTTCTAATATCTACCTGACTCCCAAAAACAAAGCCTAAAGATGGTGCTAAGCCTCCACCAAAATTATCTCTTCCTAAGAAACCTACTTCTGGCTCGTAACCCGGTAATAATTGTCCGTTGTTTTCTGTATAACTAATTTTCCCTGTTTTAACTGAGGTAATTAAATCATAAAACCCTTTCAGTACTTTTTGCCCTAAAGGTTGTTTATTTTTTTGTCTTGCAGATACCTGATTAGGAACTCCTGGACCTCCTAAGGGATTTTTAGTTGCTTGCCCTCTTCCTTTTTTCTTTACAAATAAGCTTTCAAATTTTGTGTCTTTGTAAAGCTTTGCAAAGTTAATATTACCCGTAACGTTATGTGTATTTGCATTCTGAATTAAATTCCCAACTCTTTCTACTATCGTAGCGTCTTGAGAAGTGGCGCTCCAATCAAAATCGGCGGTATAAGCATAATCAACTCCTAAGAAACCTAAATGTGGAATTTTATTTATTGGAAATTTATAAGTAGTATTTAGTTTTTGATGATACTGACTTGGTCTTCCAACATTAAAGAAATTATCAAAAATTTCTAAATCGTCTCCATTTCCAAAAGCATCATAAATATAGCTGTTGGTTGCATTAAAATTAACCGCTAAAGATTTAGTAAAATTAAACGCTAAAGCATAATCCCAATCAAATAAAAATCTTCTTTGCCTTAATGTTGGTTGTGCGCTTAAGCCTTCTACTAGATTTCTTGAACGTTGCTCATTAAAAGTTCTATTGATTCTAGAATTAACAGCAAGGCTTGTTGGAATTGGATTAAAATTGATATCTCTTATTAACTGTAAGTACTTACTTTTAAATAATTCTTTTTTCTTGAAAGGTTCTAGATATAACGGTTCAAAAGTAAAGTTATAAGAAGCAGAGGCAAGTACATTTTGATTTATCGCTCTTTCAATATTATAATCTCGATGCGTTTCTTCATTAAATGAATAAGATACTGAAAGGTTTTCTACATCATAGAATTTTGGTTTCTTAGATGATTCTGGATTACGATTTTTTCTAACATTAGTAAAACTGATACTTTTGCGTTTTGTGTAATCTCTAGACACATCGGTTCCTCTAGGAATATTTGAAGACAAAGCTGCGTCTTCCACTTCAGCAAGTTCTACATCTTGGTATTGAGGATCAAACTTCGGGTCTATAAATGTTTCACCAACACTATAATTCATTGGCAGCTCTATTCCCCAGCTTTTAGGCATCATTTTACCTAAATTGATACTCGTAGAGACATCATATTGTTTAGTTTCGTCTAAAGAACGTTGACTCACTCTATCCTCTACATTTCCAAAACCAACGGTTTGCATTCTACCCGTCATAGAAACATTTGCGACATCAGCAAAATTAGCATCTGCACTTACTACTGCAGCCCAACCTCCGTCGTTATCAAATCCGGCTGATCGTAATTCGTTAAACCAAATTTCTGCACTTTTATCTGTTGGACTATTATTTCTAACACCCAACATAATAGTTCTAATCTGAGCCAGCGTTGGATTTCCTTTTACTCTAATCACCAATTCACCAGGGTTTCCTCCGGGTGCCGTAAATAAATCATTAATGGGAGCATTTGCAACATCTCTTGCTAACTTGGTTTTCCCCAAAACCTCTAGCATCGCTTCTAGATTATTGGCTTCTGGCCAAACATCTAATGGTGCTAAACTTCCGTTTGGAGATATTTTTAAAGGAATTTCTAATTGATAAAAGTTATCATTTAAATCGGTTCCTAATCTTATAATTGCAGATAATTCATCGTCTCCAACACCTCCAACCATCGTTGGCTCGGCATGTAAAAACATTTTTAATTCTTTATATCTACGTAAATCAACACTAATGTTTTTATAAATAGCTCTTACTTTATTTTGAGCAAGATTATTTACAGTCATAGAAACTGATTGCTCGTTTTGCTGCTGAACAGTAGTACTCCCTTGTAATCTTTCTCTAATAATTCCTGGAGGTAAAACATATCTTCCTTCATTTTGTTCAATATTAACAACACCTACCTCAAAATTATTTAATTCTTGCTGCGTTAATGCTTGATCTGGGTTTATATTAGGGTCTAATGTTCTTGTGTATCGTCTCCAGTCTCCACGAACCAAATCTAATTCTCCAAAACGCAAAACAACTGGCATTTTAAAGTTGGTCATAAACATTCTAATAAAACGAATGCTGTTAAAATCTGATATATTATTGATGGGCGTTCCACTGCGAATTGGAATTCTAAATTGATACCATCTTGCCGTTTGTACTTGCCCGTTATTTAAAGTTACTTGGGTATCTTTTTGATCAACAATAAAGTTTTGACCCACGTTTAAATCGCTACTATTTAATGAAACTTTATATTCATAATAACTCTCAACCGTATTCATAGTTTGATCTTTGTTGATGTCTTCTACATCAGGATATGTAGTTGCTGACGTCGGAAAAGATTCTGTTGATTGATTTAGAGTTGGTGAATTTCCTTGGGTATTGTTAAACAATTTATATCTTGTAATAATTGAGGCGTCAATAGCGTCTAAGTCACCTCCTCTGTAATATCTATAATTATCGGAAGCGGGGTCTTCTAGATTTGCAAAAGCTGGAAATTTAATTCTTTCCTCATCATCTGTTAACCCATCTAAACCAATATCTTGTCTAGTACGTGAAGCATCTTCCTCATCAAATGCATAAATAATTGAAGGGTTTCTTGGAACTTTTCCCCAACGTGTATCAATAGTATTCGTGTTTAATCCATCAGTTGGCAAACCATTTTCATACATTTTCTGATTATCTTTCAAGATATCTTCAGAAATATTTCCTAAGTTAAAATATAAATCTCCAACTTGGTTTTGTGGGTCTTGCGGGTTAACTCCTTGTGGCAAACCTTCAGCGTTAGTAATAGAATAATTAGTATAGGGATCCATCATCCAAAACTGAATATATTCTACGTTGGCTTGTTCAAAATTATTGGTTGTTAATGGTCTCATAATTCCAGCCCAACGAGTATTTGGATCTGTAAAAGTTCCATCTGAACTTACATTGTCTGTATCAAAATTATAAGGTCCTCTTTCACTCGGAAAAAAAGATAAATCTAAGGTTCTAACCAAAGTTTGTTGTGTGACATCTAACTCTTGATTTGGAAATAACTCATCAAAATTTATTTGTCTTGTTTCCGCTCTAGAAAGTGCATCAGCATCAATATTGCCAGGTGTATTTCCTGCTCCATAAAAGATGGGATCAATATTATACCATGCTAATCTAGATCGTAAATCGTTATAGGTTAAATCACCTGCTAAACCATTTAAGTTCGCGGCTGATCTTTGAGGTGTACTTGCTGTATACCATTGTAGTGGAGTTAATAAACTAATCGGAATTTGAGAAGCCTCAAAATCATCGATATATGCTGTTGCGGATCCTGAAACATCTATTCCGCTTGGAGAACCAGGAATTAAATATGCCATATCTGCTCTTATCGATAAATTTGACGGAGCGTCAGTATCTACAAATGGTAATTTATTAACCCACTTTGTAAACTTTGGCATTTCTGTTGAAAAATCTAAATTCATTCCCAACATCGTATTATTGATAGGTTCTACACCAAAGTTTACTTTTGGTGTTAATGGTCTTTCATTTACATTTAAAATGGTGGCCCCTAATATGAAGTTTTCGTTAAAAATATGTTCAACATCAACTCCCATAAATGTTTTTCTTTGTTGATTAAAAACCGCATTATTTTCTGTTGAAACTTGAATTGGGATTCCTGATGATTGTAACCCCGGATCTAATATCTGAACACGTCCTGCTAAGTAATCTACTACATAATCTATACCTTCTACCAATTGTCTTCCTCCGGCTGTCACTGTTACAGAACCTCGTGGAACATTAAATGCGTTTAATGGAATTCCACCACTATTTTCAGATTTAAAATATCCTTTTAATAAGAATTTATCTTTGTTCTGATTGTTGTTTTTTACATTGATTTTTGTATCTAAATACAGTTCGTTAAACACAAATAAATCAACATCTGCCTGAACGTTTAGGGAAGATTCTAAATCGTTTCCAAAAGGTTCTGCTTGTGGAAAAATCACATAACCATTTTGAGAATTAATGGTAATTCCTTCTACATAATCAAAATAACCGTCTGGTGTTTGAAATTGTGTTTGGTCTAATCTGTCTAAGTTAAATACCTGAAGTAAAGGTGTGTTTGCAACACCTGTAGTTTGTGCATTTTGTAAAGTATTTGAAGGAATTCCTGTTTGGTCATCTCTATATTGAATCTCAAATCTAAAGCCATCTGGTGTTAATGGAAATGCCCCAAGCGCATATACATTTTTCATCATTAAGTTCCAAGTAGGAAACGCTTCTTCTACACCTGCAATTGTTCTTTTTGTTGTTAAAATTTCACTTCTTAACAACTTAACAGCTAAATTTTCAGGAGCTGTAATTCCGTCATTTGAAAATTCTCCAACTTTAAATGAAGTTCCTCCGTTAGATGATCCAACAACGGTATATTCATAAGCAACTGCTAGAACTTCTCCATCGTTTAATCTTCGGTTTAATGAAACAAAACCTAATTGAGAATTTAATGTATACTCATTAGGCTGAAGCTTTCGCGCATTTTGTAATAGGCTATAGTCAGTACCCTGACTCATTCCGTAGGTTCCAGACAAGTAACTATCTACGGTTGATATATCTCTAATTTGCGAGTTTGATAAGGCGTCTGAAATATTATTTGACTCATTGGTTGGAAGTAAAACAGTATTTACAGCTGGTGCTGTTGGTGAAGGTGTTACCAATCCATTCACACTTACATAATTTTCTGGTTTTGGTTCTGCAATATCTGCAAAGGCAACGATACTTCTAAAGTCTTCAACTGATGCATTTCTATTGGTAATCCAAACTTCAATTCTAGTAATATTAATAGGACTACTAATTAGCGGATAATTTTGTAATGATCTCGCATAATTTTCTCTAAAATATTGAGATAAGAAAAAGTGTCGGTCGTTATCATAATCGGTTGCTCTTAATTCAAATTCTTGAACAGAAGAACCTCCTTGAGCTGTAACGGTATTACTTTCTGAGTTTTGTTGAGAAAATACCGCAGTAATATTAGTTTTTCCAAATTGGAGTTTTGTTTTTACTCCAAATAAACTTTGTGCACCATTTATTAAAGAGTTTTTAATAGGCATGGTTACATTACCTGCTTCTATTCCTTGAAGAATATCATCTTCATTTGGTGTGTATTCTAATTTAATTAAGTTTTGAAAATCAAAAGTAGTTTGTGTATCGTAGTTCGCTGTTAATTTTAAGCGTTCACCTATTTGAGCTTGTATACCAGCGTTTATTTGTTGATCAAAGTCAAATGTAAAACTACTTCTATTCTGTTCTGATAATTGAGGATTGTCAGTGTTTTGATATATAAAACCTAATTTAAGATTGATGTTTCCTGTGGGTGTAATTTTAATTTCATTTCCTCCAAAAATGGTTTCAAAAAAATCAGAATTCACATAATATGTTGGTAATAAATCTTTTTTAGCTGCCGCATCTCTACTATTTCTGGCAGAAATCTTACTCTTAAAGTATTCTAACATATCTCTTCTCAGACGATATTTATCATACTCTTCAGGAGTCATAAATATGGGAGTTCTTATATAGTAATCTCCTACTTTTTCTACAAAAACATATTTGTTAAGTTCTTTGTCATAAATAACCTCAATTTTAGAGGGGTATTTTAATAACATTTTACCCGTTCTAGAGTGATTAAAATTATACTTAAGGTCTAAGGTGTCTTTTTTAGTAGTAACAGAATCTTTCTTTTTAGTAGTTGTCTGCGCATCTATATTGCTGGCAAAACCAACAAAAAATAAAAAACAAACAATGTATTTTTGAAACTGATTCAATTGACTATAAATTCTTTAGTGCTTTTTTAATTAACAGTTCTACTGTTTCATTTGGAGAATCTTTGAGAATATTAGCAATTGTTTTTTCAGATTGCTTTCTGTTAAACCCTAAAACTTCTAATGCTGATAACGCTTCTTCTTTGTTTGTATTGTTTATATTTAGGGAAAGTTCGTCAATATCAAACGTTTTTAAAATCTTATCTTTTAAGTCAACAATGACACGCTGTGCCGTTTTTGCTCCAATACCTTTTACAGACTGAATTAAAGCTACATTATCTGAAGCTATAGCATTCTGAACTTCCTCTGAACTCATCGAAGACAACATTGTTCTAGCTATACTTGGACCTACTCCAGATACAGAAATAAGCAGTTTAAATACTTCTCTTTCGGTTTTAGTCATAAAACCATAGAGTGTATGAGCGTCTTCTCTGACTGATAAATGAGCAAATAAACGCACATTTTCGTCTTCTGGAAGTGCTGAAAAAGTTTGTAAAGAAATATGTAATAAATAACCAACTCCGGAACAATCAACAACTACATATGTTGGATTTTTTTCCACAAGTCTACCCCTAATCTGTGTAATCATTTTCTTCTTTCTAGGCTCGAATGTAATAAATTATTTGATTCTAGCGCTGTTTTTGTTGTGCATCTACAACTGCTACTGCAGCCATATTTACCATTTCATCTACACTTGCCCCTAATTGCAGAATGTGAACTGGTTTTTTAAATCCAAGAATAATAGGCCCAATAGACTCTGAACCATCAATCTGTTTTAATAGTTTGTACGTAATATTTGCTGATTCTAAATTAGGAAATATTAAGACATTTACTTTTTTTCCGTTTAATTTAGAAAAAGGAAATTCTTTTGCTAGCATTTCTGGATTTAGAGCAAAATCTGCTTGTAATTCTCCATCAATATTAACATTAGGAAAATGTCTATGAATATAAGAGACTGCATCTTGAATTTTACGAGAGCTTTCTGAATTAGAAGATCCAAAATTAGAAAAAGACAACATGGCAATATTTGGTTTCATACCAAACATTTTTGCAATCTTATACGTCATCTGAGAAATCTTCGCTAAATCTTTTGCAGTAGGATTAATATTAATTGTTGTATCAGCTAAAAACATAGGCCCTTGATTGGTTAGCATCAAGTTTGTTGCCGCGATTCTAGAAACACCTTTATCTTTTCCAATCAACTCTATCATTGGTTTTACAACCGTTGGATACGGTCTAGAATATCCGGTAATTAATGAGTCTGCTTCACCTTCGTTGACCATCATTGCTGCAAAATAATTGCGCTCTCGCATTAATTTTTTTGCTTGAAAAAGTGAAATTCCTTTACGTTGTCTGGTTTCCCAATACTTATAACCAAAATGATTTCTTCTGTCTTCTTCTTCATCGGTTTTAGGATCATAAATTGGAACATCCGCTGTAAAACCTAATTCTTCTTTTAAAGCCAAAATCACTTCTTTCCTTCCCAATAAAATTGGAAGTCCAATTTTTTCTTCGTGAACTCTTTGTGCAGCTTTTAACACATCTAAATGATCCGCTTCTGCAAACACAACCGTTTTTGGACTTCTTTTGGCTCTGTTATGAAGTAATCTAATTTCTTTACTTCCAGTTCCTGACCTGTCCATTAATTCGTCTCTATACTTATCCCAATCTTCAATAGGCTCTAAAGCAACTCCAGAATCAATGGCTGCTTTAGCGATTGCGGGAGGAATTTCATAAATTAATCTTGGATCAAAAGGTTTTGGAATAATATATTCTTTTCCGAAAGAAAGACTAACCTCATCATATACAATATTTACTTGTTCAGGAACTGATTGTTTGGCTAAATCTGCCAAAGCATTGACAGCTGCCATCTTCATTTCTTCATTAATTTTTGTTGCTCTAACATCTAAAGCTCCTCTAAATATAAAAGGAAAACCTAATACATTATTTACTTGGTTAGGATGATCTGATCTTCCTGTTGCCATAATGATATCTTCTCTTGTAGCACACGCAACATCATATGAAATCTCTGGCTCTGGATTAGCCATGGCAAACACAATAGGATCTTTTGCCATAGAAAGTAACATCTCTGGCGTGACTACATTTCCTTTTGACAAGCCAATAAACACGTCAGCATTTTGCATTGCTTCCTCTAAAGTATTTAGATTTTTATCAGTGGCAAATTCTTCTTTCTGTGAAGTTAAATTCCCTCTATCTTTTCTAATCACACCTTTACTATCGCACATGACCATGTTTTCTCTCTGAGCTCCTAATTTCATGTACAAACGAGAACAAGATATTGCAGCTGCACCAGCACCATTTATTACAATTTGAACTTTTGCCAAGTCTTTCCCAGTAATTTCTATCGCGTTTTTTAAAGCAGCAGCAGAAATAATTGCTGTTCCATGCTGATCATCATGCATCACAGGAATATTCAGCTCTTCTTTTAATCTTCTTTCTATTTCAAAAGCTTCCGGAGCTTTAATATCTTCTAGATTAATTCCACCAAAAGTTGGCGCGATTGCCTTAACTGTTTCTACAAATTTATCAACATCTGTTGCATCAATTTCAATATCAAATACATCAATATCTGCAAATATTTTAAACAACAATGCTTTTCCTTCCATCACAGGTTTTGAGGCTTCTGGACCAATATCACCCAAACCTAAAACAGCTGTTCCAT
The DNA here is from genome assembly GCA_913060575.1 of uncultured Flavobacterium sp. Lineage (GTDB taxonomy): Bacteria > Bacteroidota > Bacteroidia > Flavobacteriales > Flavobacteriaceae > Polaribacter. The sequence goes on along the minus strand of CAJXRR010000002.1, from coordinate 1,107 downwards.
TGGTAATTACCGCTACTAAGTTTCCTTTAGCGGTATATTTGTAAACATTATTTCTGTCTTTTGCAATTTCTAAACAAGGTTCTGCGACTCCTGGAGAATACGCCAAAGCCAAATCGTGTTGGGTTGTGTATTTTTTTGTCGGAACAACTTCAATTTTTCCTGGTTTTGGTTTTGCGTGGTATAGTAAAGCTTCGTGTCTTTTTCTAGAATCACTCATGTAATCGTCATTTGTGTGTGACTTACAAATATATACTTTATCAAAGAAAGACAATATGCTTCTATCTATCTTTTATAAACTGAATATTTTTAGTAATCTCTCGAGATTTTTGTTCATTTTTCTTGTGTTTTTTATTAGGTTAATACTCTACAACAAACTATCTAAATACAAATTATTTTTAATTACGTGTTGATATTCATAAAGATAAATTAAGTATGTGATATTCTTTAAAATTTAATTTGCTTGCGAACTCCTTCTTCTGAATAATGTATTGAGAAAATATACTTAGTAAGATCTGCTTTTAATTGAGCAAATTCATTTTTTGATGACCAGGTGATATCAAGTATATTCTCTTCAGAATCATTAATATTCACTTCTCCTAAAAATGCTTTGGAAGTGTTTCTTAATCTCATTATTTTTAATTGATTCTTAACAATTGGAGTTTTTAGTCCTTCAGAAATATCTTCCTCAGACAAAGTAGTTCTGTTAATTTCTTTATGACTTCCACTTCCTCGTTTATCTGCAGCTAAGTAATTATTTTTTCCTGCAAAAATATCTAAATACCAAACTTGTGGAATTCCTGGCATAAACATTTGGATTGCCCGAGCTAATAACATCTTTTGGTTATCTTCTCCTAAAGCACTAAAAAAAGTGGCATTTACTTGATAGTATGATATTTTTTTTCCAGAAGGGTCATAGAGGTTTTTTACTCTTCCACCACGGTCTATTATAATATTCATGACTTCTTCAATCTCGTTATCTTTTAATAACCCTTCGTGATAGACTCCATTTACTTTTTTCCCTTTTAGATCTAATACGGGGATTCCGTCATGACAGCCTAGCATCTGTCTCTTATACACATCTGACGCTGCCGACGATCTACTCTGTGT
>CAJXRR010000001.1 GCA_913060575.1 uncultured Flavobacterium sp. | reverse complement strand
AGATCTAGTACGGTCTCGTGGGCTCGGAGATGTGTATAAGAGACAGTACCAACAGTTTGAGATGTTTGAGGTGTGTGAAGACTTAAAACATTAGCCCTTTCTTGTATTTCTTGCAGTGAAACTTGAGTGGCATTTTCATCTTCAACATTTGGTTTAATATCATAACACAAAACAGTAACATCAAAACCACGAAGCTTTTTTGCAAAAGCTTTACCCATATTACCATAGCCAATTAAACCAACGGTCTTTCCGTCTAATTCTAAGCCTCTATTTTCTTCTCGCAACCACAAACCTTTTCTTACTTCTAGATCGGCTTTATTTAGTTTGTTAAAAAGAGATAATAGCATTCCTAAAGCATGTTCTCCCACAGCATTTCTATTTCCTTCTGGAGCCGCAATTAATTCAATTCCTTTAGATAATGCATAATCACAATCAATGTTTTCTAAACCCGCACCAACTCTACCAATAAACTTTAAGTTGGTTGCTTTGTCTAAAAAAGAAGCGTCTATAGAAAATCTACTTCGAATGATGAGGCCATCATACAAGTTAATTTTCTTTTCTATTTCTGATTTTGAAGAAACATAATCTTCATGGTTTTGAAAACCCGCAGCAGAAAGTTGTTGAATTAATAAAGGATGATTGGTATCTAGATGAAGAACTTTCACAAATTTAATATTGTTCTTTTTCGTTGGGAAAATCTTTACTTTTTACATCAGAAATATAGCTTTTAAAAGCCGTAGTCATTTCTTCATACAAATCTAAATATCGACGTAAAAAACGAGGATGAAATTCATGGGTCATACCCAACATATCATGCGTTACTAAAACCTGACCGTCAACTCCGCCTCCAGCTCCAATTCCAATAACAGGAATAGAAATTGATTTAGCTACTTTTTCAGCTAAAGCAGCAGGAACCTTTTCTAAAACAATCGCAAAACAACCTAATCTTTCTAACATTAAAGCGTCTTCTAATAATTGATCAGCCTCTTGTTCTTCTTTAGCTCTTACGGTATATGTTCCGAATTTATAGATTGATTGTGGTGTTAAACCCAAATGCCCCATGACAGGAATACCGGCGTTTAATATTCTTTTGATAGATTCTTTAATTTCTTTTCCTCCTTCAACTTTTATAGAATGACCACCGCTTTCTTTCATAATTCTAATGGCAGAACGAAGCGCTTCTTTAGGATCTGATTGATAGCTTCCAAAAGGCAAATCAACCACAACTAAAGATCGTTCAACAGCTCTAACTACAGAACTTGCATGATAAATCATTTCGTTTAATGTAATTGGCAAAGTTGTTTCATGACCCGCCATCACATTTGATGCTGAATCCCCCACAAGAATTACATCGATTCCTGCTCCATCAACAATTTTTGCCATGGTATAATCATAGGCGGTTAGCATTGATATTTTTTCTCCGTTAGCTTTCATTTCTACCAAAGACTTGGTAGTAATTCTCTTATATTGCTTTTTGGCTACAGACATAATTTTAATTTAAGATTTGGTAAAAGTACTAAATATCAAAAGAAATGAATCAAGTTAATCTTGCGTTAATTTCACAGTTATTCTTAAAAAGTAGTTTTAAAAATGATAGTTTTAAAGCATCAAATCAACCTATCATGAAAAGAAACCTTATTTTATTACTATTACTTATTTCAACAATCTCGATAACAGCGCAACAAGAAGAGGAAACAAAACAAATTAAAAAAGTAATTGAAACGTTTTTTAAAGGATTGCATCAAGGAGATTCTACGATTATGAAATCTACCTTTCATAAAGAGATTAAAATACAGACGACAAACAACAACAAAGAAGGAAAAAAAATACTCAAAACCGATGATGTAAAAAAGCTGTTGACAGGAATCGCAAATAAGAAACCAGAAAATGTGTATTTAGAAAAACTACTTTCTTATGATATAAAAATTGATGGAAATTTAGCTTCTGTTTGGACACCTTATGAATTCTATTTAAATGGGAACTTTAGTCATTGTGGAGCCAACTCTTTTCAGTTATTTAATAACAATGGAAAATGGGAGATTACATACCTTGTAGACATGAGAAGAAGGGATGGCTGCAACGCTTTAAAAGCTAAAAAATAACGTATATTTGAGTTTTATAAATTGATGAGCGAGCCAACCCTTACCGAACATAAATTAGATCCAAACAAATGGATAGATAAGTACTCAGATTATCTATTTAATTATACAATTGTTAGGGTTAATAATTATGATATATCGAAAGACTTGGTTCAAGAAACTTTTTTTGCAGGATTAAAATCAGCTAAAAACTTTCAAGGAAAAGCTTCAGAAAGAACATGGTTAATTTCTATCCTCAAAAGGAAAATTATAGATCATTACAGAAAAATTAATTCCAAAAAAGGGCAAGCTGAAGTTAGAATGAATTTCTACAGTGATGGAGAAAATGAAGGAAATTGGATTGAAGAAAGGGTTCCTCAATCATGGGATAACGAAGCAGAAAAACAAATAGAGAACGTAGAACTTCACAATCAAATAGATGCCTGTATCGATCATCTTCCAGAAAAACATGCAATGGTTTTTAGAATGAAAACCATTCAAGAAATAGACACAGAAGATATTTGTAAGGAATTAGATATCACGTCGTCAAATCTTTGGGTGATTATCCACAGAGCAAGAACACAGCTGAGAAAGTGTTTAGAAGAAAATTGGTTTAACAACTAGATGATGTTTAAAAAACTAAACATAACATGCGATGAAGCAACCACTATATGTGATAAAAATCAATATGGAGAAGCATCGTTTTTTGATAAAATAAAAATACAGATTCACTTTTTAAAATGTAAAATTTGTGCTCTGTATACAAAACAGAACATGCTTTTAACAAAGGCTTATAAGTCCAAAGGAGCATCTGATAAAGTAAAATCTAGCTCTCTTTGTATGAGTCAAGAAGATAAAGAAAAGCTTAGAAAAGAATTAGAAAAACTAAACACTCAATAAAGAGTTTTTAAAATAGTGACAACGAAATTTAGAACTTTAAATTTCGTTTTTTTATGATGTAGCATGAATTTTTTACCTGAAAACATTGATCAATATGTAGTTAATCACTCTCAAAAAGAGCCCGATTTACTACAAGAACTTAGTAAAGAAACTTGGCAAAAAATCTTAAATCCCAGAATGTTAAGCGGCGCTTTTCAAGGAAGGGTTTTATCAATGATTGCTAAATTGATTCAACCTAAAAATGTGCTAGAAATAGGAACCTATACAGGATACTCTGCCCTTTGTATTGCTGAAGGCTTGGCTGAAAAAGGTACCATTGACACCATTGATAAAAACGAAGAATTAGAAGATTTACAAAGTAAGTATTTTCAAAAATCAGGATTTCGAAATCAAATAAAACAACATGTTGGTAACGCTCTAGAAATCATTCCAACGATTGACAAGAAGTTCGATTTAGTTTTTATTGATGCTGATAAATCAAATTACTCAAACTACTTTCATTTAATCATTGATAAGATGAATACAGGCGGAATTATACTGTCTGATAATGTTTTATGGAGCGGAAAAATTGTGGAAAAATTAGATCCAAAAGACAAAGACACTAAAGCGCTTTTAGAATACAATACATTGCTGAATACAGATGATAGAATTGAAACCGTTTTGTTGCCAATACGAGACGGACTGACGATTAGTAGAGTGAAATAAATTTCAAAAACTACTATTGATTAAACTTGTTATTACTGCAAAGGCAGGAATCTAGTTTAAAATAAAATAATAAGTTTTTTGGTAAATAATTTCAGAATGACATTAAAAAATATCACATGTTTCTTTTGATAGGGCCGGTGATTTTATCCAAACCTTCTTTTACATCGCTAATTTCTTTTTTGATGTCTTTTGCTAAATCAGTATCAACTCCCTGGCTTTTAGCGCTATCATTAATCTCTCTTTTAATGTCGTTGGTTGCATCTTTTACTTGACGCATTCCTTTTCCTAAACCACGAGCAATCTCTGGAATTTTGTCAGCACCAAAAAACATCACCACAATAAGGATGATGATAAAAATCTCTGGTCCACCAATAAATAAAAAAGTTCCCAACATAAGACTGCAAAGATAACAAAGATTGAATATAAAAAACCGATTAATTATAGAGCTATTTTTAAATCAGAGAGTTTATTTTAATAGGTATATATACCTAACCCTTTTTAGGGAGAAAAAAATTTCACCAATTCTGGGGATTGACAAACCACTTGATCTTATTTATTTTTACTCAAAAAAATTGTTCAGTTGTATCTTATGGGCTTACAGCCCAACGTCAAAACTTGTGAAAGCTGTATAAAGACAATGAAGAAACATATATTAATAGCTGTATTTAGTTTAGCATTACTATTCTCTTGCAAAAGTGTGGCACAAATACAAGAACAAGAACCAGATGGCCCAGTAATTCCGTTACATGAATTACGAAGCTACAAAGCAAACCGCTTAGAAATACCGCAAGGAGCATATTTAAAAGATATTCATGGAGATTTAGACAAATTTGTAGGCGTCTGGACAGGTGTTTATGAAGGAAAAAACTATGAATTTACCATAGTGAGTAGTAGAAGTGGGAATTCTAGAGTCATTATGGACAGATTATTGATTCGATTCAAAGTTTCTGATAATTCAGGAGTAGAACTTGTAAGTACTTACAATGTTGCTGTTGGAAGTCCTTATATTATCAAAGGGCGTTATTTATCTACGGATAGAAAAGATTATACACTTTCATATACAGGCTATAATCTAAAATGCGGCCAAAGTGGTTGGGTAACAATTAAAGAAGCACCTACAGATTCTACAAAAATAAAACTAGCATTATCTGTTAGTGGTGGTACGTGGCCATCATGTGAGCAAGACGAAGAAGTAGATCAAGTATTGCCAATTAATCAAGGAATTATTCTTACAAAGCAATAAATATGATTAATGAAATAAAAGGACTACTGATTCTTATAATTGGAGCTTGTTGCTTAATATATGTAGTGCGTTTGTTGGTAAAAAGCAATAAAAAATAGTATTTACAGAAATATGATTAATAGAATAAAGGCGGATCTCCCCGTCTTTATTTTTTCATCAACATCCGCTTAATTTCATTCAACTTCATTAAAGCTTCAATAGGCGTTAGGGTATCTAGATTGGTTGTTAAAATTTCTTCTCGTAAATCCTCTAATAAAGGATCATCTAATTGAAAGAAACTTAATTGCATGTCATCATGTTGTAGCTCTTTCAAGGTTTCTTTTACCTCTTCATTGGTATGATTTTTCTCTAATTGTTTCAAGATTTTAGAAGCTCTATGAATCACCTGGTTTGGCATTCCTGCTAATTTTGCCACATGAATTCCGAAACTATGATTGCTTCCACCAGCAACTAACTTTCGTAAGAAAATAATGTTGTCTTTTAACTCTTTTACCGAGACATTAAAGTTTTTAATACGCTCAAAAGTAGTGGTCATTTCATTCAACTCATGATAATGGGTTGCAAATAAGGTTTTTGCTTTTGAAGGGTGTTCATGCAAATATTCTGAAATCGCCCAGGCAATAGAAATACCATCATAGGTAGATGTTCCACGCCCAATTTCATCTAATAAGACCAAACTTCTTTCCGAAATATTATTCAAAATAGATGCAGTTTCATTCATTTCTACCATAAAAGTAGATTCGCCCATAGAAATATTATCACTCGCTCCTACTCGCGTAAAGATTTTATCAACTACACCAATTCTAGCATTTTGAGCCGGAACATAACTTCCCATTTGCGCCAATAAAACAATCAAAGCAGTCTGACGAAGAATGGCAGATTTACCAGACATATTAGGTCCGGTAATCATAATGATTTGTTGTTGATTTCTATTCAATACAACATCATTTGCAATATATTCTTCACCTAAAGGTAATTGTTTTTCAATTACTGGATGACGACCGTTTTTGATTTCAATTTCTGTACTTTCATCCACCAACGGACGAACATAATTATTAGAAATTGCTAAGGTGGCAAAAGACAACAAACAATCTATTTGAGCAACCGTTTGTGCGTTTTGTTGAATAGGATGTACAAATTGAATGATATCTTGAACCAATTTTGCGAAGAGGTTTTGCTCTAATTCTTTAATTTTCTCTTCGGCTCCTAGAATTTTTGTTTCGTATTCTTTCAGTTCTTCAGTTATGTATCTTTCGGCATTAACCAAAGTTTGCTTGCGAATCCACTCTTCAGGAACCTTGTCTTTATGAGTATTTCGTACTTCAATATAATATCCAAAGACATTATTAAAAGCAATTTTTAAACTCGGAATTGCAGTTCGTTCGCTTTCTCTGGCCAGCATATTGTCTAAATATTCTTTTCCAGAACTAGAAATCGCTCGCAAATCGTCCAGTTCTTGAGAAACTCCATTGGCAATTGCACCACCTTTATTAATATTCACAGGAGCTTCATCAAATAGAATTTCGTCAATTTTAGCAATCACTTCAGAGCAATCTAAAAATTGATTTCCAAGTTCTTTTACGGATTCATTTTCACTAGCTAAAGCTTTCTCTTTGATTGGTAGAATAGCTTTTAAAGAATCCTTTAATAAGACCGTTTCACGTGGAGAAACTTTCCCTGTGGCAACTTTAGAAACCAATCGCTCAATATCACTAATTTGCTGTAATTGATATTGAATCGTTTCTAAAAACGCATCATTTTCAATACAATATTTAACCAATTCGTGTCGATAATGAATTTTATCTGCACTCTTTAATGGAAGTGCCAGCCATCGTTTTAACAACCTTCCTCCCATTGGAGAAATTGTTTTATCAATAACATCTAACAATGTTACTGCGTTTACAGAAGTTGAGTGATACAGTTCTAAATTCCGAACCGTAAAACGATCCATCCAAACGTACTTATCTTCAGCAATTCTGCTAATGTTTTGAATGTGCTGTAATTTGTTGTGCTGCGTTTCAGATAAATAATATAAAACCGCACCAGCAGCAATGATGCCTTCTGGCAATTCATCAACACCAAAACCCTTGAGAGAATTCACCCCAAAATGATTGTTTAAGGTTTCAAAACCATAATCTTTTTGAAAAACCCAATCATCTAAAAAGAAGGTATAAAAACGATCTTCAAAGAGTTCTTTAAACTTTTGTTTGTATTGTTTTTGAACTAAAACTTCTGAAGGATTAAAGTTTTGTAACAGTTTATCGATGTATTCTTCGTTTCCTTGAGCTAACAAATACTCACCGGTAGAAACATCTAAAAAAGAAACACCTAATAAGCGTTTTCCAAAGTGAACAGCTGCTAAGAAATTATTAGATTTTGATTGTAAGACCTCATCATTTAAAGAAACTCCAGGAGTTACCAACTCTGTTACACCCCGTTTTACGATGGTTTTTGTCATCTTTGGATTCTCCAACTGATCACAAATAGCAACACGCATTCCTGCTTTTACCAGCTTTGGCAAATAGGTGTTTAAAGAGTGATGTGGGAAACCCGCTAAGGCAGTTTCTGTTTCGCTTCCTGCACCGCGTTTTGTTAGCACAATTCCAAGAACACCCGCAGCTTTTTTAGCATCTTCTCCAAAAGTTTCATAAAAGTCTCCCACACGAAAAAGCAACATAGCATCAGGATATTTTTCCTTGATGGTATTGTATTGTTTCATTAAAGGAGTTACCTTTTTGGTAGTAGATTTTGCCAAATTTTGGAATTTTTCAGTTAGTTTTACTGCTGTTTATTATGCGTGTTTAAAGATAGAACTTTTTATGAGAAAACTAAGGAATAACGAATTGGGAAGAATCTCTGTTGATGAGTTTAAAAAGACGTCAAAAACACCCATAATTGTTGTGTTAGACAATATTAGAAGTTTAAACAATGTAGGTTCTGTTTTTAGAACAAGTGATGCTTTTTTGATTGAGAAAATTTATCTCTGTGGCATAACTGCAACGCCGCCAAATAAAGAAATTCATAAAACAGCCTTAGGAGCAACCGAGTCTGTGACTTGGGAACACGTTGAAAACACGTTAGATGTAGTTGAAAAGTTAAAGTCAGAAAACGTAAAAGTTCTTTCTATTGAACAAGCAGAAAATAGCACAAAATTGAACACTTTTTTCCCAGAGAAGAATCAGAAGTACGCTATTGTAATGGGAAATGAAGTCAAAGGTGTGCAACAAGAAGTGATCAACGTTTCAGATTTATGTGTTGAAATTCCGCAATTAGGCACCAAACATTCTTTAAATATTTCTGTAACTACCGGTGTGGTTCTTTGGGATTTGTTTTCTAAAATGAATTCCTAATTCTTTCAAAAGAGAAAGAAATTAGATACCTAAGATCATTTTTGCAATCATAAAATAAATTAAGATTCCAAAAATATCATTACTTGTAGTGATAAACGGACCTGTTGCTATAGCTGGGTCAATTCCTCTTTTATTTAAAAATAAGGGTACAAAGGTTCCAATTAAGCCTGCGACAATAATTACAATCACAAGAGAAACAGATATTGCTAAGGCAAGATCTATTTTTCCTTCATAAGCCCAGACAAAGGCAAATAGAAATATCGCCAATACAAACCCATTAAGAGCCGCTAAGAACATTTCTTTTATTAATCGACTATTGATACTTCCTTTTACATCATCATTCGCTAAACCTTGAACTATAATTGCGGATGATTGTACTCCAACATTTCCTGCCATTGCGGCAATTAAAGGCGTAAAAAAGAACAAAGCTGCATATTTAGAAAATACATCTTGAAAACCTTCCATAATTATAAACGCACCAACTCCTCCTAATAAACCTAAAAATAACCAAGGCAAACGCGCCTTGGTTAATTGTAAGATACTATCATCAGCCTCTACATCCTGTGTTAAACCAGCGGCTAATTGATAATCTTTGTCGGCTTCTTCTTTAATAACATCTACAATATCATCAATGGTAATTCTTCCTAATAAAACTCCTTCATCATCTACAACCGGAATTGCCTCTAAATCATATTTTCGCATTTTATTAGAGACTTCATCCAAGTCATCGTGAACGTTTACAAAGTCAACTTTAGGAATATAAACTTCAGAAATTGCTGTTTTAGTTGAGGTAATTAATAAATCTTTTAGAGACAACCTTCCCATTAATTTATCTTGATCATCAACAACATAAATAGAATGCACCCTTGTTACCTCTTCTGCTTGAGCACGCATTTCTCTAACACACTTAAGAACGGTCCAGTTTTCATTAACTTTTACTAATTCTTTTGCCATTAAACCACCCGCAGAATTTTCATCATAGGCAAGAAGTTCTTCAATTTCTCTTACATGTTCTTCGTCTATAATTTGAGACATTACGGCCTCTTGTCTTTCTTCAGAAAGTTCGCCAATAATATCAGCAGCGTCATCAGAGTCTAGCTCATCAACCTCTTCAGCAATTTCTTTAGCAGAAAGGTTTTGTAATATTTTCTCACGAATATCCTCATCTAGCTCCATTAAAATGGCAGATGTTTTTTCGCTATCTAAAAGTTTTATTAAGTAAACAGCATCATCAAAAGAAATGTCATCAATAATTTCAGCAATATCGGCATGATGCATTTCTTCAAATAAAACAATAATTGCCTTATCGTTAGAAGCTTCTATGTAAGAAGATATATTTTCTAAAAGTTCCGTTGTGATTTCAAATGACATCTTTTGCTATTTTTTGCGTGAGTTTAATAAACTCGTTTACGGACAATTGCTCTGGTCGCATCGCAAATATAGGGTCTTCTTTTAAGGAATCCGAAAGATTAAAAGACTTTAAACTACTTCTCAACATTTTTCTCCGTTGATTGAAGGCTGTTTTTACCACTCTAAAAAATAATTTTTCATCTACAGGAAGTGAAAAGTCTTTTTTTCTAATAAGCCTAATTACACCTGAATCTACTTTTGGAGGTGGATTAAAAACCGTTGGAGGAACGGTAAAAAGATATTCTGCATCAAAGAAAGCCTGAGTTAAGACAGAAATAATTCCGTAGGTTTTACTTCCCTCTTTTTCTGCAATTCTTTGCGCCACTTCTTTTTGGAACATCCCGGATAATTCAGGAACAAATTCTCGGTATTCTATTGCCTTAAAGACAATTTGTGAAGATATATTATAAGGGTAATTACCAATAATAGCCACTTGTTGATTGTTAAAAAAAGCGGTTAAATCTTGTTTTAGAAAATCAGCTTCAATGATTTCAAAATTTGTAGGCGAAGTATCTAAATTAATGTGTTCACTTTTGAAATCGTTATTGAGATAAGCAACAGAATCCCTATCGATTTCCATCACTGTAATTTTCGATTTTTTATCTAATAAATATTTTGTTAACATGCCCATTCCTGGACCGATTTCTAAAATATTATTGTAGCCAACTTCTGTTAAAGAATCTGCGATATTTTTAGCAATATCTTCATCTTTAAGAAAATGTTGACCGAGATGTTTTTTGGCTCTAACAGACATTTAATTGTGGGTGCTTACAGGATAAAACTCTTTTACAACTTTTAATTCTGTTCTAAAAGTTAGCATTTTGTCAGCAAATTTAGAGAGTCCTGAACCTCTTAATGTTGGAGCATAAATTTCGTAATATTCATCTAAATCCTCTCTGCTATTAGTTGTGTATTGAACAGAATATGTTGCCCCACCCATTTCTTCTTCTACCAAAACTTGAGTCAGTTTAGCTGAAACAAATTTCCCTGTGGCTAATACATCTTCAATATGAATATGAATCCAATTGAGCCATTCGTCATGAACGCTTTTATCGATATTTATTGTAACGTTGTATATATACATGAGTTGTTAAATTGATAAAAAGAAGTTAATAGAGACTTTAATTAACAATATCTCCCCGTAATTCTCTGTATTTTTTTCTAGCATCAACCAAATAAATACTAGATGCTTTTTCAAAGATAATTTTTTGATAGTATTCTGATGCTTTTTCAGTGTCTTTTATATGATTTTTATAAATCTCTGCGATTAAATAATAGGCATCATCAACCAGAATACCTTCTTTGTCTATAGAAATGATTTTTAAAAGATTTGTAATTGCATTCTGATATTGAAGTTCTTTCATATAAACCTTTGCTTGATTGTATAATGTTTCATCTTCTATATCTTGACCTTGATACTTTTTTATGATAACATTATATAATGAGATAGCTTCCTTATTTCTGTTTTGAAATGCTAATAAATCTGCTTTAGAAAACTCTGACAAACCAGAAGGAATAGAATCTTTAGGCTCATTGTCTGTAATTACAAGAAATAAATCTACAGCATCATTAGCAATCAGCTGTGTCGTTGAGCCTTTTAATATTTTCAATTGAGCCTTCGCCCAAGTAAAATCTCCTTTAAAATAAGAGGTTTGTGCCACTTTAAAACGAGCTTCTTGAGATAAGGGATGGTTTTTTAATCGAGTTTGTACTTGAGAAAAGTAAATCAACGCTTTATTAAATTTCCCTGTAAAAACTAAAACGTCTCCAAGTTTTAATTTTATTCTTGCTTTTTGAAATTTAGAATTAGAGAAAGACAAGGCGTTTTCTAAAATCTCTTTTGCTTTTTCTGGATCATTTTTTTGAAAAGTTAAAAAGTCAGCATAAACAGTTTGAACATCTATGGTGTTTTTATTAAAACCGTATTCTTTGAGCACTTTTTGAAAGTACAAATCACTATTCTCATCAGATTTTTTAACGGCAATTTTTAAAAGATATAATTCTGCGGATAATTTTCCATCAATAAAGTTGGTGTTTTCTAATAAGAAGTCAAAACATTTTTGAGAATTATCAAAGTTATTATCTTCAAAAGCAATTCTTCCTAATCTAAAAATATTATCAATATAATCAGGGTTTCTTTTAAAGAGCGCCTTTTCTTGTATAAGTGCTTTTCCGTATTCTTTTTGTTTGGTGAACAGCCAACTTAAAAACTCGTTCCAAACATCTTTGGGGTTGCTAATCGATTTTTTAAGCAAGGATCTTTTAAGCGCAAGATTATTTTTGCTTGTGGGATCTTCATTAATGTATCTACTTGCTAAACGCTGAACACTGCTTATGTAGTTTTCATCTTTATCTATAAGTTCTATATAAGAATCAAACATTTTATCAAATTCGCCCTTTTCTCCATAAATTTGAGCTATTGCAAATTCATAATTAGCATTTTTATTGAGCTCCATTGTTTTCGAATAAGCTTCAATAGCATAGTCTAACAAGTTGTTTTGTCGGAACATTCTACCGATAACTCCCCCTAGATTAGGGTTCGTCTCAATAGCTTCAATAGCTAATAGATATTCTTTAGTTGCAAGTTCTTTTTTTTGTTGACGATCAAAATTATAGCCAATCTCTACATGTAAATATTTTTGAGCCGGATTTACCAGTATCTTTTCTTTTAATAAGTTTTCAGCTTTCAAATACTCATTTGTTTCTTGAAAACAAGTCACGAGTCTTTTCAAATAGGTAGTATTAAAAGGACTCTTTTTTAATAACGATTCATAAATCTGAGATGCTTTTTTATATTCACCTTGCCGAAAATAATTTTCAGCCAATGAGAAATTGCCTTGGCTAAACGCAAAGCAACTATAAAATAAGGCGATTATGAGGATTTTTTTCTTCATCTAAAATCAAAGATAACCAACTAGAATGTTAATTTTTTATTAAACTGATGTATTTTAAAGCGGTGTTTTGTAACATTTTGGCACAATACTTGTCTTAGTAGTATAACCAATCATTGAATAATATGAAAGATCTAACGAAACAATACGAAACCGCAAAGCAAAACTCGATAGAGTTTATGAGAACAGGACAAATAAGCGATTATTTTAATGCGCTACTAGAAATGAATAAATACAAGAGGTTAATTACAGCCGTTGTTGCTAATTAATGATATCAAAACCAGTATAAGGAATCAGGGCTTCCGGAACCTGAATTCCATCTTCTGTTTGATAATTCTCTAAAATACTTGCCAATATTCTTGGCAAAGCCAAAGCGCTTCCGTTTAACGTGTGCGCTAATTGATTTTTCCCTTCTTTATTTTTAAATCGTAGCTTTAAACGATTTGCTTGAAATGTTTCAAAATTAGAAACAGAACTTACTTCTAGCCATCTATCTTGTGCTGTTGAAAACACTTCAAAATCATAAGTTAACGCAGAAGCAAAAGTTACATCACCACCACACAAACGTAAAACACGATACGGTAATTTTAAGTCTCTTAAAATACTTTTTACGTGATCAACCATTCCGTCTAGCGCCTTATAAGAATTATCTGGATGCTCTATTCTAACAATTTCTACTTTATCAAATTGATGTAAACGGTTTAAACCTCTAACATGAGCTCCGTAAGAACCCGCTTCACGACGAAAACAAGGTGTGTAAGCGGTACAAGCTAAAGGAAAATCTTTTTCTTGTAATAAATCTCCTCTAAAAATATTGGTTACAGGTACTTCGGCAGTCGGAATTAAATATAAATCATCTGCTGCTACATAATACATTTGACCTTCTTTATCAGGTAAAGAGCCTGTTCCGATTCCAGAAGCTTCATTAACTAAATGAGGCACTTGATATTCTGTATAACCAGCATCTGTATTTTTATCTAAAAAGTAATTGATTAAAGCACGTTGCAAACGAGCTCCTTTTCCTTTATAAACAGGAAAACCAGCCCCTGTGATTTTAGTTCCTAACTCAAAATCAATAAGGTTGTATTTTTTTGCTAACTCCCAATGCGGAAGTGCGGCATCATGTAGCGTTGGTATTTCAGCTTCTTTATAAATTTCTTCATTATCTTCTTCAGATTGACCCTGAGGAACAGAACTATGTGGAATGTTTGGTATTTGAAATAACAAATCTTGCAATTCTTTAGCAGAAGCATTTAATTCGTCATTTAACTCTTTAGATTGTTCTTTAAGCTGACTTGTTTTTTCTTTAACAATATTTGCTTTTTGAACCTCACCAGATTTAAATAGGATTCCAATTTCTTTAGAAAGAGCATTCGATTCAGCAAGAGTATTATCTAATAAAACCTGAACTTTTCTTCTGGTTTCATCAGCTTTTAAAACGCTTTCAATAATTTCTTCGGCATTTGCAAAATTTCTTTTTGCCAAACCCTCTAAAACTAACTTTTGATTGTCTTTGATAAACTGAACCTGTAACATAGTGTTGTATAATTATGAGGCGTCAAAGATAAAGCAAGTGTATCAATATAACAATGCGTTATAAAAGATTGTTTTTAAGGTAAGCGATAGAATTTTCCTTGTCTAGTTTCAATTGAACGATTAAATCATCTATGGAATCAAATTTTTTCTCTTCTCTTAAGAAATACAACAATTCAAGACGAAGGTTTTTTCCGTAAAGATCTTTATTAAAATTAAACAAGTGGGCTTCAATAGTCTGGTCTTTTCCACTAACGGTAGGCCTAAAACCAATATTCATCATCCCATAAAATAAGACACTATCAATAACCGTCTTTATAATATAGACACCCGTTTTTGGAATTAACTTATAAGTTTCATTTACCTCTAAATTTGCAGTAGGAAAACCAATTTTTCCTCCAAGACTTTTGCCATTAACAACAGTGCCGTTTAACATGTAATTGTACCCAAGGTAATTATTAGCTGTTTTTAAACTTCCTTCTTGTAATGCATTTCTAATTTTGGTTGAACTCACAGAGACATTATCAATGTCTTGAGCAGGAATTTCCTCTACATTAAAATCATATAAAGAACTATACTCCTTTAATTGATGAATGTTTCCCTCTCTGTTTTTTCCAAAATGATGATCGTAACCAATGATCAATCTCGAGGTGTTTAGTTGATTAACTAAAATATCTCTCACAAAATCAAGTGCTGTAAGTCTAGAAAACTCTTTACTAAATGGGTGGATAATTAAATAATCAAGTCCCATTTTTTCCAATAGAGAAGATTTTTCCTCTATGGTGTTTAATAATTGAATAGTAACTTCTTTTTGCAAAACCATTCTAGGATGAGGGAAAAAAGTTAATAAAACAGATTTTTTATTTTCTTTTTTTGCAGTCTCTATAAGGTCTTTTAAGATTTTTTGATGACCGATGTGTATTCCATCAAAAGTGCCAATAGTAACAACAGTTTTTTCAAGAGAATTGAAATTAGAAATGGTCTGGATAATTTTCAAAAGAGAATGATTAAAAAGCAAAGTTACAACTCATAAATTGAATAAATCAAGTCTAAAGAAAAATAAGATTTTGATAAAAAATGGCTATAACCCCTTATAATATCACAAAAATAGTTGAATTTTATTACACAAATCAAAAAATTGTGTATTTTCGTCTTAAGTTAATAAACAATATACATTATGATAAAAAAGATAATATTCTTTGCATTTGTGATGCTTAGCAGTGCTGCAATGGTGGCACAAACCACTATTACAGGGGTTGTTAAGGATTCAAAAACAGGAGAAACACTCCTAGGAGCAAACATTAAAATTTCTGGGAAATCAGTAGGAACTACTACAAATTTTGATGGTGATTTTAGTATCACAGTAGATGATTTGCCTCCTTTTACTATTGAAATTTCAATGTTAGGGTTTCAAACATTAAAAGTTGAAATTACAAAGAACAACCAAATAGTAAATGTAGATTTAGTAGAAAACGCAACAGCTTTAGATGAAATAGTTGTTTCTGCTTCTAGAACGCCGGAGAGAATTTTAGAATCACCTGTAACAGTAGAAAGATTGGATGCAAGAGCGATAAAAAATTCTACAGCACCATCTTTTTATGATGGTTTAGAAAATTTAAAAGGTGTTGATATCAACACAAACAGTTTAACGTTTAAATCTGTAAACACCCGTGGTTTTGCAACATTTGCAAACACTAGGTTTATGCAGTTAGTTGACGGAATGGACAATTCTTCACCAGCATTAAACTTTGCTATTGGAAATCTTTTGGGAATGTCTGAATTAGACGTTGCAACAGTAGAGATTTTACCAGGAGCATCTTCTGCATTATATGGAGCAAATGCTTTTAACGGTATTATGTTCATGAGAAGTAGAAGTCCTTTTGAAGACCAAGGGATCAGTGTTTCTGCAAAAAGAGGATTAACTATCCAAGAAGCTGCAGGAGACAATGAATTCTCAGAATACAATATTAGATATTCATATGCTTTTTCAGAGAAGTTTGCTGCAAAAGCAACCTTATCTGTTTTAAATGGTACAGAATGGTTTGCAACAGACTATAGAAACACATTGAACGGACAGTATGTAGCCGGAGATAGAGATTCAGACATCAATTATGACGGTTTAAATACCTATGGAGATGAGGTTTCAACAAATATTAATGGTGTTGCCCAAGCTTTAGTAGCTTTAGGTTTATTTCCATCTTCAGACGTTTCTTTAGTTCCTAGCGTAAATGTTAGTAGAACAGGGTATGAAGAAAGAGACTTAATGACTTATAATGCGAGAAGCATAAAGTTTAACGGAGCATTACATTACCGCCCATTTGGAGATGATAGGTTAGAAGTAATCTGGAATTCTAAAATGGGTCGTGGAAACACAATTTATCAAGGATTAAATAGATATAATATCAATAACTTCTTTTTAGAACAACACAGATTAGAGGTTAGAGGGAAAAACTTCTTTTTAAGAGGTTATATGACAAGTGAAGACGCAGGAGATTCTTATGATACTCGTTTTGCAGCTATTAACATTAATAGAAGCTGGAAAGCAGACAACGTTTGGTTTGGTCAGTATGTTGCTGGATTCACTGGAGCTACATTAAACGGAGCTTTACCAGATCAAGCACATGCTATTGCAAGACAAGCAGCAGATACAGGACGTTTAGTTCCTGGAACAGAAGCATTCAAATCAGCTTTTGATAAAGTTACATCAGATCCAGATTTATTAACAGGGTCTAAATTCCAAGATAATACCAAATTGTACCATGCAGATGGAAACTATAATTTTAAAGATTTAGTTGATTGGGGTGAAATTCAAGTAGGTGGTTCATATAGACAATATTCTTTAAATTCAGGAGGAACAATTTTTACTGATTTTGATGGACCGATTAACTATAGTGAGTATGGAGTTTATACACAATTACAAAAGAAATTCTTAGAAGAAGATCGTTTAAAATTAACAGCATCTATTCGTTATGATGGTGCTCAAAACTTTGACGGAAATTATTCTCCAAGATTATCTTTAGCATATGCAGCTGGTGAAAACAAAGAGCACAACTTTAGAGGTTCTTTTCAAACAGGTTTTAGATATCCAACAACTCAAGATCAATATATTGGTTTAGATGCTGGTAGAGCTTTATTAGTAGGTTCTGCACCAGACAACTTAGATAGATATGTAAGTTTTCCTATAAGCGTAAGTGGAGGAGGGCAAGTTTTTACTGGTTCACCAACTGTTCAACTTACGGGAAGAAGTGCATATGAAAACGCTTTTTCTGCATCATCAGTTGTAAGAGGAGCTCCTCAGGCAGTAATGACAGATCTTGTTGCTCCTGAAAGAGTAACGGCTTTTGAATTAGGATATAGAGGTATTTTAGATGTAGCAGAATCTAAAGTAACTGTAGATTTAAGTGGATACTACAATTCTTATGAAGACTTTATTTCTAATAGAAATGTATTAGTACCATTATACGGACAAGCAGGAGATGGAGGATTATCTTTATTAGCACTTCAAAATGGTGACTTTAAAGCATTTTCTACCTATACAAACTCTGCAGCAGATGTAACTTCTTATGGAGCTGCAATTGCAATAAATACGAAGATTTTTAATGGTTTTAATATTGGGATGAATTATACGTATGCTAAGTTTGATTTTGATCAAGCTTCAGACCCAGATTTTGAGCCATCATTTAACACACCAGAGCACAAACTTAAATTACAGTTTGGAAAAACAGACTTATTTAAAAACTTTGGTTTCAACATTAATGTAAGATGGCAAGATGAATACCTATGGCAATCAACATTCCATGATACAACGATTGATGCTAGAACAGTGTTAGATGCACAAATTAACTATACAGTTCCAGAATGGAAATCAGTATTTAAAATTGGTGGAGCAAATTTAACTGGTCAAGAATACTTTAGTGCACCAGGAGTAGGAGCAATCGGATCTCAAGTGTATATTTCTTGGTCTATTAATAATTAAACAAAAAGAAAAATGAAAAAAATTAAATATATAAGTTTGATGCTTTTAGCAGTTAGTTTTTCTGCTTGTGATGTCAATAATGAATTAGATGCAATTGCAGCAGAAGTTGTTGTGTTGCCAGATGCGAATGCAGGAACAGCAGATTTCTCTAAGTATGTAGCTATTGGAGCTTCATTTTCAGCAGGGTTTTCTGACGGATCAGTATTCCAAGCAGCTCAGTCAAGATCTTTCCCACAAATAATGGCTAATATGATGGCTAATTTTGGCGGTGGAGATTTCACTCAACCTTTAGTCTCAGATAATATTGGAGGGTTGTTATTAGGCGGAAACCAAATATCTAATGCTAGATTGTTTTTTAATGGAAGAGGACCTGCAGTTTTACCAGGAACTCCAACAACAGAAGTTTCTAGCGTTTTATCTGGACCTTTCAATAATATGGGTGTACCAGGACTTAAAAGTTTTCATTTACTAGCACCAGGATACGGAAGTGTAGCTAACGTACAATTAGGATTAGCGAATCCTTATTATGCAAGAATGGCATCGAGTCCAGGAGCAACTGTTTTAGCTGATGCAGCTTCACAGGCCCCAACGTTCTTTACAATTTCAGAAATAGGAGGAAACGATGTGTTGGCTTACGCAACTTCAGGAGGTACAGGAGTGGTTCAAACAGGAAATCCAGACCCATCAACGTATAGTTCTAATGATATTACAGACCCAGGTGTTTTTACTCAGGTGTTTGGTGCTACAGTTGCAGCAATGACTGCAAACGGAGCAAAAGGAGCAGTAGTAACCGTTCCTTCTATTGTAAATTTACCATACTTTACAACCGTACCTCATAATCCAGTTCCATTAGATCAAGCTACGGCAGATTTAGTAAACGGAGGTTATGCAGCTTATAATGGAGGTTTACAGCAAGTATATGCTGGGCTTGTATTACAGGGTCTTCCTCAAGCTACAGCCGACGAAGAAATAGCAAAAAGAACAGTTAATTTCGCTGCAGGTCAAAATGCTGTGGTGATTGTAGATGAAGATTTAAGAGATTTAACAGGGTTTGGTTTGCCTAACTATAGACAAGCAACTGCTGAAGACTTTTTAGTATTGACTAGCTCAACTTTTATTGGTTCAGAGGTTGGAGGAAACCCATTATTAATTAATGGAGTAAGTGTTCCTTTAGCGGATAACTGGGTATTGACACCAGAAGAGCAAAATAATATTCAAACTGCTATTAATGCGTATAACGCAACAATAGTTTCGGTAGGGAATGCTAATGGTTTAGCTGTTATTGATTTAAATGATTTATTAAATGAAGCAGCGAGTACAGGAACTCAATTCGATGATTTTACCATGACGACAAATTTAGTATTTGGCGGAATGGTTAGTTTAGATGGAATTCACTTAACATCTAGAGGATATGCTTTAATGGCTAACAAGATTTTAGAAGGAATTGATGCAGCTTATGGTTCAAACTTTTCTGAATCAGGAAATGTTGCAAAAGCAAATAACTATCCAACAAATTATCCTCCAGGGATTTAATTTAACGAGGTAATAAATAAAAAAGGCGTCCAATTTGGACGCCTTTTTTATTTCTATTTTTGATGAAATTAGAGAACACTAACTCAACATTATAATTGATTTTTTAAGCCCCTCAATAAACACATCAATTTCTTGTTTTGTATTATAAAAGGCAAATGAAGCTCTAACTGTTCCTGGAATTTTATAAAAATC
This sequence comes from uncultured Flavobacterium sp., assembly GCA_913060575.1. Classification (GTDB taxonomy): domain Bacteria; phylum Bacteroidota; class Bacteroidia; order Flavobacteriales; family Flavobacteriaceae; genus Polaribacter. Next base: position 35,317 of record CAJXRR010000001.1, on the reverse strand, counting down.
CATGATAGGTTGCGCACAATGGTGACCAGTTCTTACGGCAATACCTAGTTTGTCTAAAATAGAGCCAATATCGTAAGGATGAATTTCACCTACATTAAATGAAATGACAGATGTTTTATTGGAGGTTCCATAAATACGAACTCCATCAATTTTTGAAAGTTCTTGAGTACCATATTCTAACAACTCTTGTTCATAAGTGGCAATGGCATCAAATCCGATAGAATTTAGATAGTCAATTGCAACACCAAATGCAATTCCTCCACAGATATTTGGAGTTCCTGCTTCAAATTTATGAGGCAAACCCGCATAAGTAGTTTTTTCAAAAGTAACGGTTTCTATCATTTCACCACCTCCTTGATACGGAGGTAATTTCTCTAACCATTCTTGTTTTCCATATAAAAAACCAACTCCAGTTGGACCACAAACTTTATGTGCAGAAGTCACATAAAAATCTACATCTAAGGCCTGAAAATCAACTTTCATATGTGGTGTAGATTGCGCTCCGTCAATTAAAACCGCAGCACCGACGTTATGGGCTTTTTCAATAATTTCTTCAATAGGGTTGATGGTTCCTAAAGCATTTGAAATATGATTGCAAAAAACCAATTTTGTGTTTTCAGATAGCAATTCGTCATAAGTACTCATGACAAGTGCTCCTTCGTCATTCATAGGAATAACTTTCAAGATAGCTTCCGTTTTTTCACAAAGCATTTGCCAAGGAACAATGTTTGAATGATGTTCTAAAGCCGAGACAATAATTTCATCACCCTTTTTAAGCAAAGAAGAGAAGCCTGAAGCGACCATATTAATGCTTTGGGTTGTTCCAGAAGTAAAAATCATTTCGTACGCGTATTTTGCGTTAAAATGCTTTTGTAGTATAATTCGAGCTTGTTCGTATTTGTCTGTAGCCTCTTGACTTAATGAATGAACTCCTCTATGAATATTAGCATTATAATTTGAATAATAGTCAACAATTGCATCGATCACAATTTTAGGTGTTTGCGAAGTAGCGGCATTGTCAAAATACACCAAAGGTTTTCCGTTTACCTTTCTTTGTAAAATTGGAAAATCTGCACGAATTTTTTCTACTGGAAACATCCTTTTAATTTTGTTTTACAAAGGTAAGGCTAGAAAAATAAAACATAAAGAATCCAAATAGATAATTCCTATTTTTGTGTAATATCAAATTATAATCAATGAAAATCTTAAAAAGAATTATACTCTTAATTGTGGTTACTCTAATTCTTGTTGTAATCATCAACTATCCAAAACTAAATATCATCTCTGGTTTTTCTGCAAAAAGCACAAGTTCCTCTGTTTTTCTAGCAAATAGAACCTTGACTTTTACGGATTCAACGGATAATAACTTTTCACCCATCAACATAGCTTCTGATGAACTTAATTTTAATGAAAGTTATGCGACAGCCTCTACTTTAGGCTTATTAACAAGAAAAGCAATCTATAGAGAAGGTTTAGGAAGTGTATTAATTACCAAAGGGTTTGATGTCAATAAAAAACAATTAGTTCCCAAACGAACAGTACCAAATGATTCTTCTGCTTATCCGTATGGAAACGCTCTTCAAAAAGATACTATTTTCAGTACTGTGAATTATAATAAATTAAACACTTCTATTTCTTCAATTTTTAAAAAAGAGGACGAAACAAGGGCTGTTTTGGTAATTTATAAAGATCAAATTATTGCTGAAAAATACGGAACAGGATTTTCAAGTGACTCGAGAATTTTAGGGTGGTCTATGACAAAAAGTATCTTGAGTACCGTTTATGGAATAATGCAATATCAAGGGAAATTGAATGTACAAGATAAAGCCCCTGTTTCTGAATGGCAAAATGATGAGAGAAAAGAAATTACACTTCACAACTTATTACAAATGAATAGCGGTTTGGAGTGGGATGAGAATTATGACAAGATCTCAGATGTTACTAAAATGTTGTTTTTAGAAAAAGACATGACAGTAATGCAACGTAAAAAACCTTTGGAAGGAAAACCAAACGAGTCATGGAACTATTCTTCAGGAACAACCAATTTGTTATCAGGGATTTTGCGACAAGAATTAGGATCGCAACAAGAGTATTTAGATTATTGGTATCGAGAGTTAATCGATAAAATTGGAATGAATTCGATGATTATAGAAACCGATATGGCAGGTCATTACGTAGGGTCTTCCTATGCTTGGGCTACTGCTAGAGACTGGGGTAAGTTCGGACTTTTATATGCACATAAAGGAAACTGGAACGGAACTCAAATCTTTGCACCAGAATGGGTAGATTATGTAGCTAAACCAACACCAACTTCTAATGGAACTTATGGAGCACAATTTTGGTTAAACGCTCAAGGAAAAATGAAAGATGTTCCTAAAAATATGTTTTATGCAGACGGATACCAGGGACAGCGGGTATATATTTTACCAGATCAAGAGTTGGTAATTGTTCGCTTTGGCTTGAAAGGAAATTATGATGAGAATGTCTTTTTAAAAGACATTATTAATTCCATTCAAGAATAATTATGAATTGTTTGATGGAACAAAAATCGATTTTAGTCGATTGATAATTGCTTCCAGAACACTAAAAATAACATCAGAAGAAAATCCACCAACAAGCGCAAGAATACTTCTACTAAGTAAATTATCTACAGCAGCATCTTTAATGAGGTAGTCAGAAAGTATTTCGGACAAAAGTAAACCTGCAATAATACCTAATAAAATTTGCGCAATATAATTGACAGACTCTTCAGAAACCAAGGTGCTTTTTAATACAGAATTACTTACTTTTTTAAGTAAATGGAATAGAACTCCTAAACCAGAAATAGAGGCCAAAAAACCAATATTAAAGAATAAACTCCAACCATCATTCTCCAATACACCCTTATCTAAACTACTATTAGACACTTGAGGAAGTACGGCAAATGAAATATAAGCTACTAAGAAAATAATGGAAAGTATAATTAAGTTTCGTACTAGTGGAATTTTATTAAACAAAGATTTATTTTCCCCTTTAGAGCGAACCTCTCTGGTAAACTCAATAGATTTTGGTGTAGCTGGAGCGACATTCTTACACATAGAATTGTGTGCATTGATTAAATCATCAACAGAGTTATTACTTATTAAGGTATTTACATTAGTGTCAATAGTAAGCCCATTTCTTCCTGCAAAAGAAATCATGTCATTAACTTCTTGAGTTAATCTATTTACAACCTCTTGAGAAATTCCAGGTAAGTTTTTTTGCTTTTGAGGTTCATTTTCTAAAGGAATGTTTTTTTGAGTGTTTTGATTATCTTCAGAAAGATCTGTTGTAGTTGTCATAATTTTTAATTTATAGATTAAAAGTAACAACTACCTAGAATACAAAAACAGGCAAATTTGCCTGTTTTTGTATTGTGTATTTCTACTTGTTTTTATAAATTAAAACCAATATTAACATTAAGTTTTGTAGCTATTAGTTTTGTAATTCTTTCTTTTACTTCAGGAATTTTAACACTTTCTAACACCGTGTTTGCAAAGGCATACATTAATAAAGCCCTTGCTTCTTTCTGAGGAATTCCACGTTGTTGCATATAAAATAAAGCTTGCTCGTCTAACTGACCGATGGTACATCCGTGAGAACATTTTACATCATCTGCAAAAATTTCTAGTTGAGGTTTCGCATTAATCGTAGAGCGATCACTTACTAAAACATTATTATTTTGCTGATAAGCATTTGTTTTTTGAGCTTCTTTTTCAACAATTACTTTTCCATTAAAAACCCCTGTAGAACGTTCATCAAAAATACCTTTATAATCTTGATGGCTTTCACAATTTGGCTCTATATGATGTACTAGTGTATGATGATCTACATGTTGTTTTCCTTCTATAATGGTGATTCCTTTTAAGATAGAATCGATATACTCTCCTTTTTGATAGAAGTTTAGATTGTTTCTAGTAATATTTCCACCAAAAGAAAAAGTATGAACAGAAACAACACTTTTAGATTGTTGCTCTATATAGGTATTGTCTACTAAAGATGCAGCAATATGATCATTCTGTATTTTATAAATATCAACAGTAGCATCCCTATCGGCAAAAACCTCCGTAACAACATTTGTTAATACAGCATTACTAGTTAAGCTTTGATGGCGTTCAATAATCTGAACATGCGCATTCTGACCTACAACAATTAAGTTTCTTGGTTGCGTCATGGTAGCCTCTACAGAACCCGTAGTAAAGTTGATGATTTGTATAGGTTTTTCTACTTCTGTATTCTTAGGAATGTTGATGTAGGCACCTTCTTTTGCAAATGCGGTGTTTAGAGAAGTTAAGTTGTCTTGTTTTGCCACTTTATTGAAATAATTTTCAATAACAGGCTTGTACTTTGCTTTATTTAAAGCAGAAGACATTAAACAAACATCAATAGCATCATGAGTAGTTTCCGATAAAAAAGAACTATACTTTCCATCAATAAAAACGACTTTGTAAGTGTCTATATCATGAATAAAGTACTTCTTAACATCAGCTAAGTTGATGGTTTTTTCCTTGTCAGGAAAGATGCTATAATCTTCTTTCAAAATTGAGTTTAGAGAGGTGTATTTCCACGCTTCTAACTTTTTCGTAGGAAAACCTAATTTTTCAAAGTTTTGAAAAGCTTCTGTTCTAATCTCGTGAATATCAGTATTGACATCTACGCCGTCTTCAAAAGCGACATATGAGGATACTATTTTTTCTTTTAAATCCATTTTTAATGATTTATGAAACCATTTCTTCTTTAATCCAGTCGTACCCTTTTGCCTCTAGCTCTAAAGCTAAAGAAGCGTCTCCTGTTTTTACAATTTTTCCATCGTATAAAACATGTACAAAATCTGGAACAATATATTCTAACAAACGTTGGTAGTGTGTAATTACAATAACAGCGTTGTCTTTTGATTTCAATTTATTTACTCCATTCGCAACAATACGCAAGGCATCAATATCTAGCCCAGAATCTGTTTCATCTAGTATCGCTAACTTAGGTTCTAACATTGCCATTTGAAAAATCTCATTACGTTTCTTTTCTCCTCCAGAAAAACCTTCGTTTAAAGAACGAGATAAGAACTTACGATCTATTTCTAATAGTTCAGATTTTTCACGTATCATTTTTAACATGTCTTTTGCAGGCATGTCTTCTAAACCTTTTGCTTTACGAGTTTCGTTAATTGCTGTTTTAATGAAATTTGTTACAGAAACTCCAGGAATTTCTACAGGATATTGAAATGATAAAAACACGCCATTATGAGCTCTTTCTTCAGGAGCTAATTCGCTAATGTCTTCACCATTTAGCTCAATAGAACCATTGGTAACTTCGTATTCTTCTTTTCCAGCAACAATGTTAGCCAAAGTGCTTTTTCCAGCTCCATTTGGACCCATAATTGCATGAACTTCTCCGGGGTTTACTTGTAAGTTTAAACCTTTTAAAATTACTTTACCTTCTATTGAAGCATGTAAGTTTTCAATCTTTAGCATGATGTTGTTCTTATTTTTGATTTACTAATTTTTTGATACGCTCTAAATCAGCAGGCGAATGCTGAATAAATACGTTTGCATTTTTTTCTTTTGCGAAAGCCTCAAATTTTTCCATGCTTTCTAATGTTTGCTTTACATCATAATTGAAAGAAGGTACTCCTTTTGAATCTCTATTTTCTTGAAAATGATATAAATCACCGGTTAATAAAACAGGTTGTTCTAGACCTAAATCAACATACAACACTTGATGACCAACGGTATGTCCTGGCATCGATTTAATCACAACAGTTCCGTCGCCAAAGACATCATAATCACCGTTTAATTTTTGAAGATTTGATAAGTCTTTAATCGCAGGATCTATTTTTGTTGAATCACCAGCAACTGAGTTGTATTCGTTTTCTTGAACCAACCAAGTCGCACCTTTCATATAATTTGCATGACCAGTATGATCAAAATGTGAATGAGACATGGCAAAATACTTGAAGTCATCTATTTTGAAACCAATACTAGCTAATTGATTTACTAAAGAATCAGGTCTCTGAATAGCAAAAACTCCACTAGGTTCATCATAAGGTTCAGGTACAACTAACTGTTCTGGTAATCCAGCATCCCACATTAAATTTCCTTTTGGATGTGAGATCACATAATATGCATCTGTAAATTGTTTAGTTTGACCTGTGTAAGTTGTGTCTTGAGAAAAAACTTCTAATTTTTTTACAAAAATAGAACCGCCTTCTAAAGCATATAATTTTACAACAGGCTTTCTTGGTTCTTTTTTAACGGCTTCTTTACAGCTAACAAGAGTAGCTATGGCAATAAGTAAGAAGATTGTTTTTTTCATGATTATTTGATTTATCCTACACTTCCTTCTAAGCTAATTTCTAATAGTTTTTGTGCTTCTACAGCAAATTCCATTGGAAGCTTGTTTAATACTTCTTTACTGAAACCGTTTACAATTAAAGCGATGGCTTTTTCGGTATCAATTCCACGTTGATTACAATAGAACAATTGTTCTTCTCCAATCTTACTTGTGGTTGCTTCGTGTTCTATTTGGGCAGTTTTATTTTTTACTTCGATGTATGGAAACGTGTGAGCGCCACATGCATTCCCCATTAATAAACTATCACATTGTGAGAAGTTTCTTGCATTTTCTGCTCTTGAATTAATTTGCACTAACCCACGGTAACTGTTTTGTGAATTTCCAGCAGAAATACCTTTAGAAATAATGGTCGACTTGGTGTTTTTACCTAAGTGAATCATTTTAGTTCCTGTGTCTGCTTGTTGAAAATTATTAGTGACAGCAATCGAGTAAAACTCTCCTACAGAATTGTTTCCTTTTAAGATACAACTTGGATACTTCCAAGTAATTGCAGATCCAGTTTCAACTTGTGTCCAAGAGATTTTTGCATTGGTTTCACACAAACCTCTTTTGGTTACAAAATTGTAAACTCCACCTTTACCTTCACTATTTCCTGGATACCAGTTTTGTACGGTAGAATATTTAATTTCAGCATCGTCTAAGGCAATTAATTCAACGACAGCTGCGTGCAATTGATTTTCGTCTCTACTTGGAGCAGTACAACCTTCAAGATAACTTACAAAGCTTCCTTTGTCAGCAACAACAAGTGTTCTTTCGAATTGTCCTGTACCACCTTCGTTAATTCTAAAGTAGGTTGACAACTCCATTGGACAACGAACGCCTTTTGGAATATAACAGAATGATCCATCAGAAAACACAGCTGAGTTTAAAGCAGCATAAAAATTATCTGAAGTTGGAACAACGGTCCCTAAATATTTTCTAACTAATTCTGGATGTTCTTGTATTGCTTCAGAAATAGGCATAAAAATAATTCCTTTTTCGCCTAATGTCTTTTTAAAAGTAGTTGCAACAGAAACAGAATCAATTACGATATCTACGGCAACATTTGCCAATCTTTTTTGCTCTTCTAAGGAGATTCCTAGTTTCTCAAAAGTGGCCAATAAATCGGGATCAACTTCATCTAAACTATTTAATTTTGGCTTTTGTTTTGGAGCTGAATAATAAGCGATTTCTTGAAATTCTGGTTTTTTATACGTAACGTTTGCCCATTCTGGCTCTTCCATTTTAGACCAAACTCTAAACGCTTCTAATCGCCATTCGGTCATCCATTCTGGTTCGTTTTTCTTTTTTGAAATAGCTCTAACAACATCTTCATTTAACCCTTTTGCAAATGTTTCACTTTCCATTTCGGTATAAAAACCATATTCATACTCTTTGGTTTTTAACTCTTCTCTTAAATCGTCCTCAGTATATTTACTCATAATATTTTATTTATAATGAAAATGATTCACCACATCCACAAGTTCTATTAGCGTTAGGATTGTTAAAAACAAAACCTTTACCGTTTAAACCTCCTGAAAATTCTAATGTAGTACCCACCAAATACAAGAAACTTTTTTTGTCTACAATAATTTTCACATCATTATCTTCAAATATCTTATCGTTTTCTAATTGTTTATTATCAAAGTCTAAGTCGTAAGATAGCCCTGAACATCCACCACTTTTTACACCAACTCTTACAAAATCAGTTGCTGCATCAAAGCCACCGTCGGTCATTAACTCAACGACTTTCTTTTTAGCTGTATCTGAAACTTTTATCATAATTCTTATATAGATTAAATCTAAATTGTGGATGCAAAGGTACAAAATATGTCTACAATTACTAATGAAGTATTAATTTTATTGGTCGATGAGACAATCAATAAAATTGATTAATTCTGAAAATTAGGATTGCTTACAAATTCATTGTCGGTTAATGAAAGTAAAAAAGCTTTTAAATCTGCTTTGTCTTGAGGTGTTAATTGCACGCCACCTTGATTTACTTTTTTCATTAGCGGGTCTATTGTGGATGAGATTTGCAATCCTTCGCTATAGAAATCAATCACTTCTTCTAAAGTAGCAAAACGTCCGTCATGCATGTAAGGAGCTGTAAATGCTAGATTTCTTAAAGAGGGTGATCTAAACTTCCCGTTATCATTAGGGTCGCCGGTTACCGCTCCTAACCCAAGATCTGTGAATGTTGCATCTAGTCCATTATTATGGAAATCATTATCTGTCCATAATGGATTGTTGTCGCTACCATGACAATGAAAACAATCGCCTTTAGTTTCATCCATAAACACATTGAAACCGTTTAATTCTTGAAGTGTTAAAGTTGCGTTTCCAGCTAGATGCTGATCAAATTTGGAATTTCCAGAAATGAGTATTCTTTCAAATTGAGCAATTGCTTTTGTTATGACTGTTGAATCTATTGTTGATGTTCCAAAGGCTTCTAAAAACAGGGTTGGGTATTGAGTGTCTTGTTGCAATTTTGAAGCAACCTCATCCCAATTACTATGCATTTCAATCGGATTTTTTACGGGTTCTAATGCCTGTCTTTCTAATCCTAATTCTTTTCCGTCCCACGCAAAACGGTCGCTAAAATTCCAAGCTAAATTGAATATAGGCATGGAATTACGGGTTCCAAAATTACCGTCTACTCCATCGCTAAAACGAGTTTCATCAGTAAAGGCATTTCTTGGATTATGACAAGAAGCACAAGATTGTGTGTTATTTCCAGAAAGTTTGGTGTCAAAAAATAATTTTTTACCTAACGCAACACCTTCTTCAGTTAAAGGATTGTTTGTTGGAATTAAAGGTTCTATTAATTTTTCTTGAAAGATTTGCGGAACCTCTAAGGAATAAGGAATAGGAATATATTCGTCTTCAGTTTCAGAATTTGAACAAGACATGATCATAAATCCTATACAGCAAAAAAGAAGAAGCTTTTGTTTCATTTTATTGAGTAATACTCACCACGCTAAATACCGAGGCACCATTTTGATTCATTAATAATTGAGCTTCGTAATTACTCATTAAATCAACATCATACTCATTTAAATTCCAGGTATTTGGAGTTTTAAACCACTCAGAAATATCCATATTCAGATTTATGTTAGTATTTCCGCCAACAGCTACCGCACCAATGTTTAATTGAAATGAGGTATTTACAGGATCATTTATATTTGTTAAGTCAAAAGCATTAATTACATGATAATTAAAAGGAGCTTCGGCATCAGAATCATCAATATATTTTCCATCAAACTGCATATGATGATAACCTCCACCAAGTATCGTAGGAACATTAAAACTAGCAGTATTTAAATCAGTATATACACCATCAATATTGTTTTCATCACTAAATCCAAATCGAAAGGAAACACTCGTATAATCTCCTGGTAAAATTGAAGCAGAGGTTGTAAATATTAATCCTTCGTTATTGGTAAGGTCTACCAAATTATAATCATCTAAGGTTGTAATTACGCCACTTTCATGAGTTAAAACAATTTCTGAAATGAGATAACGAAGATGTTCAATACTCATTTGGTCACCGTTATCATTGGTAAACTTTAGGTCATTAAAATCTGCATTTGTTACTTCATTTTCTCCCCAAGAATGGCTAAAATTTAACGTGATGCTTATCGGCTCTATATTGAGGTCATTATCTTCACTACAACTAGATATTATTAGAGCAATACATAACAACGTTAAAATTTTCGTTTTCATTTTAATTCAATTTTATTATTAATAGGTCTGTAAATCCTTTGTTTTCTGTGATGTCTCCATCAGAGCTGCTGGTTTCACCAACGGCAATAATTGTCCCGTTGGCTAGCTGAACAGCGTCATAAGCAAAGTCAATATTTGAACCACCAACTGTTGTTTCCCAAAGCAACTGACCGTTAGTATCTATTTTTACAATCCAAGCATCATTTTGACCTTGATTTCTTGCAACATCTCCATCTGAACTTCTAGAACTACCAGCAATAATAAATCCATTATCTGAAGTTTTATTAATGGATCGGGAGACATCAAAATTAGAACCACCAATAGAGCGATTCCAAATTAAATCTCCGTCATCAGAAATTTTAATAATCCATAAATCTGCAGCCCCATTATTTAAAGAAACATCCTGTTCGTTACTTCTCGTATCACCAACAATAATATGGCTACCATCATATGTAGAGACGATTCCTCTTGCTTCATCAATTTCGGAACCACCAAAAGATTTTTCCCAAATCATATTTCCCCCAGCTTCAGATTTTACAACCCAAAAATCGTAAGAGCCTTTATTGTTTGTGATATCAACATCATTACTATCGGATCCTCCGACAAAAATAAATTCATTATTGTTATTTTCTATTATTCCGGTAGGACTGTCTGTAAAAGAGCCTCCATAGAATCTAGACCAAATTAAATCACCACTTGATGAAACTTTAATAGCCCAGTAATCTCCCCCAGCATGTTCCGTTACAAATCTGCCTAAATTTCCTTGTCCGCCAGAAGAAGTGACATCTAAAACGCCCGAGATTAAAAAATCATTATCAGAAGTTTCAATTATTGCTGTTCCTTCATCTGCACCTGGAAAGCCAAAAGATTTTTGCCAAGTTAGGTTTCCAGAAGCGTCTAATTTTGCTAGCCAAAAATCTCTAAACCCATTATTTATGGTAATGTCTCCATCAGTACTATCTGTATATCCCAAGATTGCAAAACCATTATCTGAAGTTTGAATGATATCAAAACCACGATCATCACCAGAGCCACCAAAAGTTTTATTCCATTCTAGGTTAGCTTCAGAATTAAATTTTAAAACCCAAAAATCAAAACTTTCATTTAGCTTGTCAGAAACATCACCATCCATGCTTTGTGTATAACCAATGACTGCAAAACCTCCATCTAATGTGGCAATAACTGATTGAGCCACATCATTTTTAGAACCACCAAAAGTTTGTATAAGACCTAAAGTACCGTTTGATAAGTTTGAGGCGGGATTAAATTCAAGATTTGCCTTTTCACAGGCAAAGAAAGTTAAGAGAATTGAAAAGAAGCCAATTTTTTTCATTGATTTATTGGCTTTTTCGAATAATATAAAAACCACTATTAATGTCGCTTACAATGATGTTTTCACTAGCAAAATATGGATATACATTCCAAACGCCATTAAAAGAAGCAGCGTTATTTGTAGGATAGGTATCAAAATAGCCAATCTCTGACATCGCCTGTCCTCCGATATTTGAAACATCAATAACTCGAACTCCAGCTGAATAATTTGCCAGATAAAAAGTGTCACCATTTACATAGCCATTATGGTCAATGGCTGTTGTTGGTCCAAAATAATTCATATGAAATTGAGGATTATCCAAATCGGTAAAATCAAAGACAATATTTCTTGTATTACCTCCAAAATTGCGTTCATCTAACTCATCGCCTAAGATGAAATATCTTAAATCTTCTGTAAACCATCCTTGATGCGTATAACCAATATTTGTATAGTCAATTGTTGCTATTTGAGTTGGACTCATTTTGTTAGTCACATCTACAATAACAACTTCATTTTCATTACTTCCAATTAGAATCTCTTTTCCTGTATAATCTGTATCGGGACCATTATAAGTAATCACTTGTGCATCATGTGAATATGCATCATTTGCATATCCGCCAGCAGCAGTTGGCATTAAAGGATTTGAAATGTCTACAAAATGAGGTCCACCACTAAACGTATTGGTTCCAACTGCATAAGCATATCCATTACTTTCATTAATAACGATGTTGTGAGCATTTCCAAAACCAGCATAATGAGCATCTTCTGTTAACGTAACGGTAGGTGAATTTAAAGGAATGTTTGCCAACTTAGTTAAATCGACAATTTGCATTCCATGACCAGAAGCTTCACTTACAATAAAGGCGTAATTACCATAGGTTTTTACATCTCGCCAAGAACTATTGACGGTATGAGTTGGTAAAAAACCAACAATTTTTGGGGTTTCTAAATCAGAAATATCAATAAAAGAAGTTCCTTTATTTGTGCACATTAAAGCATATTCTTTTCCTGTCGAAGGATCTGTCCAACCCCAACAATCATTTCCAGAAGTTCCCGGACCCCCAAGTTCGTTTAAATCTATATGTGCAATTAAATCGTAGTTGTTACATGGAAATGCTCCAGCAAATCCATTCACACAAGGCTCTAAAATAAAACGATTTGTTTCATCAACATCAATAATTAAAAATGTGACTGTTTTTACGTCACTCACATTCCCTTCGGCATCATTTGCAGTAACACTAAAACTATAACTAGACTTAGTTTCAAAGTCTGGATCAGCATCTAAGCTTATAACGTTATCAGTTATGCTTAATAAATCGGTATCTTCTCCACTTAGTTCATATCCGGTTACTGCGATATTATCTGTTGCTGTAATAGTATATACTGTTTGACCAGCACCACTATTTTCTTCTAAATTTATTCCAGCACTTCCTGATGTTATTACAGGGGGTGTGGTTTCTAGAGTTTCTTCTTTTTCACAAGAGAAAACTAAAAAAATACTGAATAATAGAATAAATTTTTTCATGTTTATATGAGTTTAATACAATACTAGTTTTTTTGAAACTAGTCCATTGATTTTTACAATGTAGATTCCTTTAGATTGATTTGTTATGGGTAAAACGAATTCTACTTGATTAATATTTTGCTTAGATAAAATTCTTCTTCCTAAAATAGTAAAAACTTCGATAGATTTAATGTTTTGATTTTCTGAAGCTTTAATTGTAGGGTTTGTATTTGTAGGGTTTGGAAAGATGGAAAAATGATCTTTAAACAATTCGTTATTGATGCTTAATGTGCCTGATTTTCTCACAATAAAAAGACCTCTTTCGATATCGTTTATAATGATATTTCCACTCGCAAAATATGGATAAACACTCCAAGCACCATTAAAAGCAGTACCGTCATTATCAGGATAGGTATCGAAATATCCAATTTCAGTTAATTGTTCTCCAATATTTCCTAGATTACTAATATCTAAAACTCTTAAACCCGCTCTATAATTTGCCATAAAGAAGGTATTGCCTTTTACATATCCATTATGATCTATTGCATTTGAAGGGCCTTCGTATGTATATTCTAATTCAGGACTTTCAAGGTCTTGTAAATCAAAAACAAGGGTTCTAGTATTTAACCCAAAGTTTTGTTCGTCTGTTTCATCTCCAAGCAAAAAATATCTTTGATCTTCAGTAAACCAACCTTGATGCGTATATCCAATTTGAGAATAGAAAATATCATTAATTTTCACCACATTGTTTTTGTCAGTTACGTCAAGAATAACCACTTTAGATTCATTGCTTCCAATCAAAATCTCCTTACCAACATGCTCAGTGTCTGGACCATTATAGGTAACTACCTGGGCATCGTGAGTAACTCCTTCGTTATTATAACTTCCTAGATTGACAGGATTTAATGGGTTGGAAATATCTACAAAATGAATACCTCGACCAACATTTTTACAGTCTACCAAATAAGCAATTCCGCTGTCTTCGTTAATCACAATATTATGACAACTTGTAACATCATTATACACAACATTTGGAGAGATAGTTTCTGGCGTCGTTATGTTTCTTAATCTTGTTAAATCAAAAACTTGCATTCCATGCGCACCAATGTTATCAGCTACAATGAACGCATAATTGTTATAAATTTTCACATCTCTCCAAAAACTTGTACTACCATTTTGAGTGTCAATTCTTCCAAGATATATTGGATTTAAAGGATCAGAAACATCTATAAACGCAGTGCTATTAGTCATTGCAGCAATAGCATATTCTTTTCCGGTAGTTGGATCTGTCCACCCCCAAAGATCACTTCCTTCTGGGTTTCCTATTGTATTTGCTAAAATATTTACAGGTGTATGAGACAACAAATCATAGTCATTACAAGGGTATTCACCAGCAAAACCATTTATGCATGGAGTTTGACCATTGACATTTAATCCAATAAAGAGAATGATAAAAAAAAGTGCTTTTTGTTTCATATAACAGGGGCTTCTATATAAACAAAGGTAACAGATTCAAAGAATAAAAATGTTAAAAGAGAATACGAAGCAACTTTTAGGGTTTATTTTTAAGATGTGTATATCTTTGCAGTATGTTAGAAGATAAAAATCAATCAAGAACGTCGTTAGCTGAACTAGGAGAGTTTGGTTTAATCAACCACATTACCAAACATTTTAAAATAACTCATAAATCAACTATAAGAGGAGTTGGAGATGATGCGGCAGTAATAGATAGCTCAGATCAACAAACATTAATTACGACAGATTTATTGATTGAAGGTGTTCATTTTGATTTAAGTTATATGCCACTAAAACACTTAGGGTATAAAGCTGTAATGGTTAATCTTTCTGATGTTTTTGCAATGAACGGAGAAGCAGAACAAATTACAGTCTCTTTAGCAGTTTCTAATAGATTTCCATTAGAAGCTATTGAAGAATTGTATGCAGGAATTCAACTAGCTTGTGAAACCTATACTATTGATTTAATAGGAGGAGATACAACTTCTTCTACCAAAGGAATTTTAATTTCTGTAACAGCAATTGGAAAAGCAAACAAAGAAGATATTGTTTATAGAAATGGAGCTAAAGAAACCGATTTAATTGTTGTTTCTGGAGATTTAGGAGCTGCGTATTTAGGATTACAAGTGTTAGAAAGAGAAAAACAAGTTTTTAAGGTAAACCCAAATAACCAACCAGATTTAGATAATTATACCTATTTAATTGAGCGTCAATTAAAGCCAGAAGCAAGAAAAGACATTCGCTCTTTGTTAAAAGAATTGGATGTTAAACCAACGTCAATGATTGACATTTCAGACGGACTTTCTTCGGAAATTATGCATATCTGTTCTCAAAGTAATGTCGGCTGTAAAATCTATGAAGATAAAATTCCTTTAGACCCTCAAGTAATTTCTGCTTGTGAAGAATTTGAACTTGATAGTACAATGGTGGCTTTAAGTGGAGGAGAAGATTATGAATTGTTATTTACCGTTCCTATTGCAGATTTTGAAAAGGTAAAAGGAAATCCACATCTTTCTATTATTGGTCATATTACTGAAAAAGCCGCAGGATTAAACTTAGTCACAAGAGCGAACCAAGAATTAGAATTAAAAGCTCAAGGCTGGAATGCTTTAAAAGGAGAATAAATGAAAAACCTATTAATCATCTTGTTTTCTATCTCTTTTGTTGCAGTTGCCGCTCAGAAGAAAATCAAAACACCTAAGAATGCAATTCAAGATTTAGAAAGGTTTAAAGAACAACCTAAGTTTGATGAAGACTTCATGCTTGACTATCCCGGTATTTCTGATGAGGTTTATAGACCAGAATTGACAAGTTTGATTAATCTTTCTGCTGATGATTTTATAGAAATAGCTAGTAAAACCAGTCCAACAGTCAAAGATTATCAAGAAAAAATTAAGGAAGGCTTACAACGATTTTCTACTATTTATCCAGATTTAAAAACTGCCGATATCGAAAGAATCGCTTCTTATTATGAAGAATTAATGACTATCGTAAACCTAAATTCGTCAAATGGTTATATCAGTAAATTTAGAAGAGGTATTGGGTTCGAGAGGAATTAACATTAACTCCTCACAAAACCCTTTAAAGCTACACTAAGTTCTTTTTTATTCTCAATATGGCTCATATGTCCGTCCTCAAAAACGATTGCTTCTGAATTTGTTTTTTTGACCTCCTCTAAAGCTTCTTCAAAAGTCAGTACCGGATCTTTCTTTCCAATAATAATCAGCTTTTTAAATGAATTTTCACTCAGCACACGAGTTCTATTAGGCCGAATTCTCATGCCTTCTTGGCAGGCGATATAGCCTTGTACAGGTGTTTTTAAAGCTTCAGCTAAAGCCAACTCCATTTCGGGTTTGAACTTAGTTCTGCTTTTTTCACTAAACAAATTAGTGAAAGACATTTGTACCATGTTCTTAAAATTATGCTGCACCATTTTATTCGCTCTGGCTCTTAATTCTTTTCGTTCTTCATCATCGGCTAAAGAAGTAGAATTCATTAAACATAATCCTTTAATCATTTTAGCATGTTTTTCAGCAAAAGCTAGCCCAACATAACCACCCATAGAATGACCAATAAGTGTAATTTTTCTAATCCGTAACGATTTTAGTACTTCAAAAACAGCATCTGCCATGGTCTCCATAGAATGAACATATCCTAAACATTCCGTTTTTCCATGTCCTAATAAATCAATGGCTAGTACTCTGTTGGTTTTCGAGATTTCTGGAATTATAGCATTCCACATGGTAGAATTTTCTAAAAAACCATGCAACAATACGACCACAGAACCCTTTCCAAAATCGGTATAGGAGACTTTTGTATTTTTAAAAGAAAGCGACTTTTCCATCTTGCAAAAATATGTATCTTTCGTATTTGTCAGAGACTTTAATTCATGTTTTCATCACCGTTTTCTAAACTTACAAAAAATCAAGAAAAAAAACTCACAAGAACACTCTTGTTTGTTACGGTAATTTGCATTGCTGTGTTAAAATACTTGGATCAGTTTTTAATAAATGACACCTGTACGGGAGGAATTGTCTCTTTTGAATTGTCAAAAGATTTAGAAACTGCGGGGTCGTATTTAAATTCTTGGGGAGAACAAGGAAAAATAGCCGTGTCTTTAGGATTGGGATTTGATTTCTTATTTCCGATTGCTTACACATCATTGATTGGACTTTTAATTCATCAGCTGAATGAAAAATTATGGTCTAAAAGCTCTTTTCTAAGTATTGGAAATGGATTAATATGGCTAGTTTTTTTAGCAGGAATCTTTGATTATATAGAAAATATTGGATTAATTAATCTGGTGTTAGGAAACATGGAACAACATTGGGTTTCCATTGCTTTCTATTTTGCAACAATTAAATTTATCATCATTTTGATTGGAATTTTGTACATAATTGTCAATTTTTTGCTCTTTTTGATTAAAAAACGCATATAAATGAATAAAACGAAAGAAATTTGGATGAGCGGATTTGCGCTCTTTGCACTCTTTTTTGGAGCAGGAAATCTAATTCTTCCACCTTTTTTAGGAGTCAATTCTGGAAATCAATGGTTGATGGTGGTTTTAGGATTTATTATTACCGCAGTTTTTATTCCAATTTTAGGAATTTTAGCGCATGCAAAAGTTCAAGGAACCTTATACGATTTGGGAAAAAAAGTATCGCCTTGGTTTAGTTCTTTGTATTGTGTGTTAATTTATCTAATTGCGGTTACAATTCCGGCACCAAGAACAGCTTCTGTAACTCATGAAATGGCAATTGATCCTTTTTTTGGATCAAGTTCGTTATTAACTAGCACTATTTATTTTATATTGATTTTCATTTTTGTGATTAATCGCTCTAAGATTATAAGCCTAATTGGAAAGTTTTTAACACCAATTATTGTCATCATTTTATTGGCAATTATAGCGTTGGCATTATCATCCTCTCCACAAGTAATGAATTTAAACACCTATGAAGTTCCTTTTGTTAGTGGAATTTTAGAAGGGTATCAAACTTTTGATGCTATTGGAGGTGTGGTGGTTGGAGCTGTAATTGTGATCTCTTTGCATATGAGAGGACATAATTCTTATCAGGCTAAGAAAGAATTGATTACCAAATCGGGGTTTATTGCAGGAATAGGATTGTTGTTAATTTATGGAGGATTAATTTTTAGTGGAGCTTTATTAAGTTCAACGTTTCCTGAAGACGCTTCAAGAACTGAAATTCTAACAGGTTTAAGCACACAAACCTTAGGAACCATTGGAACCTCTTTTTTAAGTGTTTTAGTAGCATTGGCTTGTTTTACTACCGGAGTCGGAATTGTAACTGGAGCTGCAGATTATGCCAAAGGGATTTTTAAAGATTCTCAAAAAGCATACATCATTACCGCTTTTATAAGTTGTGTTTTAGGGGTTTTAATTGGTCATTTTGAAGTTAGTTTTATCATTAAAGTCGCTGTTCCTGCATTGATGTTTATTTACCCAATTACCATTATCTTAATTCTTTTAAACGTGGTTTCAAATAAATGGGCTTCTCCTTTAGTATTCAAAGGAGTTGTAATTGCAACCTTTTTATTTAGTATTCCTGATTTTTTAAACACTTTAGGCATAGGAGACTTTTTGAAACCCATATCAGAATGGATTCCACTATCTTCTCAAAGTTTAGGATGGGTAATTCCTGCAGTGATTATTTTTGTGCTATTGAATTTGTTTCAGCGCAAAACAAATCCAGCTTTTACAGAATCTTCAGCATCCTAGAAATTAAGAGTATCTTTACCGCTTATATTATGCTGAATCATTATACATATTTAAACGAAAACACCACAAAGTGGGTAAGTTTTGTCCATGGAGCTGGCGGAAGCAGTTCTATTTGGTTTCGTCAAATACGAGCGTTTAAAAAAGAGTTTAATGTACTTGTCTTAGATCTTAGAGGCCACGGAAACAGTAAGCCAACAATCAAAGACTCATTTAATGAAGAGTACACCTTTGATGCAATTACCGAAGATATTATTGAGGTTTTAGAGCATTTAGAGATTAAAAAATCTCATTTTATAGGTATTTCTTTAGGAACTATTTTAATTAGAAATCTAGCAGAAAAAAGACCAGATTTAGTTGAAAGTATGGTCATGGGTGGTGCTATTTTAAAGCTAAATGTACGCTCTCAGATTCTGATGCGTGTCGGAAATGTTTTCAAATCTGTAGTGCCTTATATGTTATTATATAAGCTGTTTGCTTTTATCATTATGCCAAAGAAAAATCATAAAGAGTCTCGAATTCTTTTTGTAAACGAGGCTAAAAAATTGTACCAAAAAGAGTTCATCAGATGGTTTAAATTAACGGCAGAAATTAATCCTTTGTTACGTTTTTTTAGAGCAACAGATATTCAAATTCCTACATTGTATGTGATGGGAGCACAAGATCATTTGTTTTTACCTTCTATTAAAAGAGTGGTAAAACAACATGTTCAATCTACGTTATATGTTGTTGAGAATTGTGGACATGTTGTAAACGTAGAACAACCTGAAGATTTTAACACCAAAACAATTGGTTTCTTAAAAGGAATTACGGCTTAAAAAATGACAGCTTTATTTTCTTTCAAAGCCTTGAATTTTATTGAGTAATAATTTATAAGGATCTTCTTGACCAGTAAAGTAACTATTATCAAATAACCTGATTTTTAATTTCTTGTCAGTTAATTCTAAAATATCAGCATATTCAACATGAACTCCTTTTCTATCTGGTTCATCAATTTGATACTCTAAGACTAATATTTTTCCGTCTTTACTTAATTTCCAATCATACTCTATAGTATCGTAAGAATCTATTTTAAAAGCCAAGTTTTTATTTTTGATAGTAAGGTTGAGGCTTCCAACATAAAGACTATCATATTTTTTCATCCTTTTGTTTGATAAATAAACATCATATAATTTGTCTTCCGAATTATAACTTACCCAATCTCCAATAATTCTTTGTGAGTTAAGATCTTTATTGTCATCATATTTTTTACTTAAATATGTACGTTTATTATTGTTGCTTTCGAAATCAGAAATTGTATAAGAAAAGGTGCTTAATTCTAGAAGTTGATTTATTTTATTATTAGAACCGCCGCTACCATTATTTAAACTCCAATTATAATAAAGGTATAGAAAATAATAATCCTTGTATTTATCTATTCCCCATGATTCTGAGTGAAGATTGTCAAATTCAGAAAAAAAACTATTGCTTTCATTTTTATTGTACTTATATCGATAAACCATTGTTTTATTATCAAAATACTCAAAATGAGTTTGCCAAGAAATTTCTGACGTATCCTTAACAGACCAAACATTTGACAAAAGAATATTCTTTACTTGCTCTTTTGTATAATTAATATTTGTTTTTTTTGCTTTTTTAAATGTAATTTTTGAGTAATCATACTCAAAGGAATCAATAAGTTGAAGATAGTTTTTAGTGATCTTAATTAGAGGGTATTTTAAACTATCAATAGTCAAAATAGAATCTGATGAGATAACCCAAGTTTTCTTGTATTCTTGAGTGCCAGAATTAAAAGTGTTGTAGTTTTTGATTAATAATTCTCCGTTTTTTTTGAAATCGTAAATGATAACTTCTGGATTGTAATAATGCCCAATGGTATCATTTTTAGATTCATATTGAATCCTGTTTTCATACACCCAAACACCATGCAGTTTATCTTTTAAACTTTCTTTTTTGCAGCTAAAAAAAAGAAAAACTAAAAACGAAAAGAAAAGAATTGACTTTTTCATTACAATAATATACTAACTTTTTAAAAAACAATAAAACCAATGTTAATCCTTGTTCATCAAGGCTTCAATTTCATCAGCTTCAATAGGAATATTTCCCATTAAGTTAAAAGGTTCTCCAGATTTTTGTACCACAACATCATCTTCTAAACGAATTCCAAAACCTTCCTCAGGAATGTAAATTCCAGGCTCTACTGTAAAAACCATATTCGCCTGAATTGGCTCATGAAGCAATCCATAATCGTGCGTGTCTAATCCAATATGATGGGAAGTTCCGTGCATAAAATATTTTTTATATGCAGGCCAATCTTTATCTTCATTTTGAACATCAGCCTTGTCTAGCAAGCCTAAACCCAGCAATTCAGAAGTCATTAATTTTCCAACTTCTACATGATATTCTTCCCATAAAGCACCGGGAACTAATAATTTTGTCGCATCATTTTTTACCCTGTTTACAGCATTATAGACTTCTTTTTGGCGATCTGAAAATCGCCCAGAAACAGGAACGGTTCTAGATAAATCACTTTTATAATTTGCATACTCTGCGGCGATATCAAACAAGATTAAATCCCCTGCTTTACATTGCTGATTGTTCTCTATATAATGTAACACATTAGCGTTATTTCCAGAAGCAATAATTGGTGTATATGCAAAACCTTTCGATCTATTTCTCACAAACTCATGTAATAATTCGGCTTCAATTTCATATTCCCAAACATCTGGTTTTATAAAGTTTAAAATCCTAAGAAACCCTTTTTCAGTAATATTACAAGCATGTTGCATCAAATCTAATTCAATCTGATCTTTCACAGAGCGTAAGCGTTGTAAAATAGGATTACTTTTTGCAACTGAATGCGCAGGATATTTTCCAAGCAACCATTTTGTAAAACGATCTTCTCTAGTTTCAGTTTCTACATTTGCTCTGTAATGTTCGTTAGTGTTGATGTAAAAAGTATCACATTGAGTAGAAAGCTCAAACATGATTTTTTCTAAATCTTGCAACCAATAAACCGTCTTAATTCCTGAAGTTTTCAAGGCAGCTTCTTTGGTTAGTTTTTCACCTTCCCAAACGGCAATATGTTCGTTCGTTTCTTTTAAGAATAAGATTTCGCGATGTTTTTCTTTTGGAGCATCTGGAAATAAAACCAACACACTTTCTTCTTGATCTATTCCACTTAAGTATAAAATATCTCTATGTTGTTCGAACGGCATGGTGCTGTCTGCGCTAATAGGATAAATGTCGTTAGAGTTAAAAACAGCTAAACTATTAGGCTTCATTTGAGCCATAAAGTTTTTTCTGTTCTTTATATAAAGCTGAGAATCTATTTGGTGATATTTCATGGAGTGTTTTTTGAGTAAAAAACAAAGATATGAATAATAAACACCAACTTGAAACTTGAGAATTAGTTACAAATGTTGAGATAAAAACTTAAGACAATCGATAAACAAACCTTTAAACGTATGCTAATATCGCTTCTTTTTAGGAGCGCCTGTTCTACCTCGTCCAGATGGAGATGAAGGTTTGTTTCCTTTAAAATGAGGTTTCTTTTTTGATTTGTTTCCGCCAGAAGTATTCTTATTAAAAGAACCTTTTGTTTGAGTAGCGGCTCTTTTTGGAGGCGCATTATCAGTGGGTTCGTAACCTTCTATAATTTCTGTTGACAATTTCTTGCCCAGCAGTTTTTCTATTTCTCTTTGATATTCTGTTTCTTCACTACAAACTAAAGAAATCGCTTCTCCACTTGCTCCAGCTCTTCCTGTTCTACCAATTCTATGAACATAATCTTCTGGAATATTTGGCAGTTCAAAATTGATGACATGTGGTAATAACGGAATGTCTAAACCACGTGCTGCGATATCTGTAGCGACCAATACTCTAATATCATTGGTTTTAAAATTTGACAAGGCTTTTGTTCTTGCTCCTTGACTCTTATTTCCATGAATTGCGGCAGCTGAAATTCCAGATTGAAGTAACTTTTTAGTTAGTTTATTGGCGCCATGTTTGGTTCTCATAAAAATCAAAACCTGATTCCAGTTTCCGTTTTTTATAAGATTGGTAACCACTTCTGTTTTTTTATTTTTATCAACCTGATAGGCTTTTTGAGTCACCATTTCAGCAGTTGAATTCTCAGGCTCCGCTTCAACCATTACAGGATTTCTTAAAATACCTTGAGCAAGTTGCTTAATGTCTTTTGAAAAGGTAGCAGAAAACATCAAATTTTGCCTCTTAGCAGGCATAAAACTGATGATTTTATTGATATCTCTAACAAAACCCATATCCAACATCCTGTCAGCTTCATCTAAAATTAAGACATCAATTCGTTTAAAAGAGACTGCTTTTTGATCGTGTAAATCCAATAATCTTCCTGGAGTGGCCACTAAAATATCGACACCTCTTCTAAGTGTTGCAATTTGAGAAGCCGCTTTTACACCACCAAAAACTACAGCAGAATGAATGTTTAAATACGAACTATATTCTCTTACATTGTCATATACTTGCGCAGCTAATTCTCTTGTAGGAGTCAACACTAAAGCTCTTAAAGGTCTGTATTTTGGGTGTTTGGTTTCTGATAAATATTGAAGTACAGGTAAGGTAAAACCTGCAGTTTTTCCGGTTCCTGTTTGTGCAGAAGCAAGTACATCTTTACCTGCTAAAATATGTGGAATTGCTTTTTCTTGAATGGGAGAAGGAGTTGTATATCCTTTTTCTTTAACAGCTTTTACTAAAGCATCTGATAATCCTAAATCTTTAAATGACATCTATAATGTTTATGAAAAAACAAAAGAATTGTCTTTTCTGAATAGTCGTGCAAAGGTACACCGATAAATGTTTTGTTAACTTTATTAAGACTTTTTTATTCTTTTCCAAAAAAGAACCCAATTTTGTGAGTTCTTTCGTTAAAATTCTTAAAAATAATTTCTTATTTTTTATTCAATAGTCCAGCGACAAATAATATCACAACCGCACCAATAACACCAGTTACAAGATCGCTGACAATACCACTACCAATAGAGATTTCGGCAAGTCCAAATAACCAGCTACCAACAAAACCACCAATGATTCCTAAAATGATATTGATCAAAATTCCAAAACCACCACCCTTCATTAATTTTCCTGCTAAAAAACCAGCTATTCCTCCGATTAGCAAACTATATAATAGACCCATAATAAAAATTTTAATTAGTTAATAAGCTACAAATTAGTCAAATAAGTTCAGAAATTGGAAAAGAGTTATGAACAGCAGGTCATTAACTACATCAAAAATTTATTCGTTATTTTTGGTTTTACTTAAATCAGACCTATTACAAACAAACCAATCATCATGAAATCAATTTTTAGAATCGTATTCTTATTTACCACAATTTGCTTGTCTGCACAGCAACCTGCAACCAATTCAGAGCTTGTTAAAAAAGCACTTCAAGAAAAGCAAAAGTTAACAGAAACTTCGATTATTAAAAACATTCCTTTTACCAATATTGGCCCTACAATTATGAGTGGTAGAATGGCAGATATCGATGTAAACCCTAATGATCCAACAGAATTTTATGTAGGTTATGCATCTGGAGGTTTGTGGTATACAAATAATAACGGAACCACTTTTACTCCTTTGCTAGACTCTAGTCCAACTCAAAATGTAGGTGATATCGCTATTGATTGGAAAAATGGAACGATTTGGGTTGGAACGGGTGAAAAAAACTCTTCTCGTTCTTCTTATGCCGGAATAGGAATGTTGAAATCGACAGATCAAGGAAAAACATGGGAACATATCGGCTTGGAAGATTCGCATCATATTAGTAGAGTTGTCATCAACCCAAACAATTCGAATGAAGTTGTTGTTGGTGTTATTGGTCATTTATATTCTTCAAATGAAGAGCGCGGAATTTTTAAAACAGTTGATGGTGGGAAATCTTGGACAAAGACATTATTTATTAATAATGATACAGGAATTATAGATGTGGTTGCTGCTCCTGAAAATCCAAATGTATTGTATGCGGCTTCTTGGGAAAGAGATAGAAAAGCTTGGAATTTTCAAGGAAATGGGAAAAACTCAGCAATCTTTAAAAGTACAGATGGAGGAGATTCTTGGACTAACATCTCAAAAAAAAATGGGTTTAGAAATGGCGATGGAGTAGGTAGAATTGGATTGACGGTTTATGACGAAAACACAGTATATGCTCTTCACGACAGTCAGTTTAGAAGAACATCTGATGTGAATAAAAAAGAAACTTCTAAGACTTTAAGCAAAGAAGATTTTAAAAAAATGTCTGTAGACGAATTCTTGAAATTAACCGACCAAAAAATAAATAGTTATTTAAAAACGAACGGATTTCAAGAAAAATATAGAGCTGAAAACGTAAAACAAATGGTGAGAGTAGGTTCTGTAAAACCAATCGATTTGGCTAAATACTTAGAAGATGCGAACTCGTTATTATTTGACACACCTGTTGAAGGCGCTGAGGTTTTTATGACAACTAATGGAGGAAAATCTTGGAAAAAAACTCATAAAGGACAAATAGATGACTTGTATTTTTCTTATGGATATTATTTCGGTGAAATCCGTGTAGACCCGCAAGATAAAAACGGAATCTATGTCATGGGAGTTCCTATTTTAAAATCGAAAGATGGAGGAAAAACCTTTGAGTCTATCAGTAGAGAAAATGTACATGCTGATCATCAAGCTTTATGGGTAAACCCCAATAGAAAAGGTCATTTAATAGATGGAAATGATGGTGGATTGAATTTATCATACGATGATGGAGAGAGTTGGACGAAACTAAATGTTCCTTCTGTTGGGCAGTTTTATGCAATTTATGCAGACAATCAAACACCATATAATGTTTATGGTGGCTTGCAAGATAATGGTGTTTGGACGGCAAAGCATACTGCTAAAATAGATAAGAGCTGGCATCAATCGGGTCAAAACCCATACGAAGAAATTATGGGTGGAGACGGAATGCAAGTTCAAGTGGATGAAAGAAATCCAAACATTGTATATACGGGCTATCAATTTGGTAATTATTCTAGAATCAACAGAGAAACCGGTAGAAGGAAAAAGATTCAGCCAAAACACACGCTAGGTGAAAACCCTTATCGATTTAATTGGCAAACACCGATTCATTTATCAAAACACAATCAAGATATTCTTTATTTGGGAGGAAACAAATTGCACAGAAGTTTAAACCAAGGAGATACCTGGGAGACTATTTCTGAAGATCTAACCGGCGGAGGTAGAAAAGGAAATGTTGCCTATGGTACATTAACCACGATTTCTGAATCGCCTTTTCAATTTGGTTTGTTATATGTAGGTTCGGATGATGGACATGTACACATTTCAAAAAATGGTGGTGGTTCTTGGGAAAGAATATCCGATTCATTTCCAAAAGAATTGTGGGTGAGCAGAGTCATTGCTTCACAGCATAAAAAAGAGCGTGTATATGTTACCTTAAACGGATATCGTTGGGATGACTTTACAGCTTATGTTTACATGTCTGATGATTACGGAATAACATGGAAAAATATTTCTAATAATATTCCAACTTCGCCAGTCAATGTAATCAAAGAAGATCCTGTAAATCCAGATTTATTATATCTAGGAACTGATAATGGAGCTTATGCTTCACTATCAAGGGGAGGAAAATGGCTTCCTTTTTCAAACGGACTTCCTAATGTTGCAGTTCATGATTTAGTGATTCAACCAGAAGCAAAACATTTGCTTTTAGGAACGCACGGTAGAAGCTTATACAAAGCTAATATTGCGTCTTTACAGTTAGTAACAGATGATTTTGACACAAAACAAACGCATATTTTTTCTATTTCAAATATTAGAAAGAGAACAGGCTGGGGAAGCACTTGGAGTAAATGGTTAAAACCAAATACGCCAAAAATTACCATTCCTTATTTTTCTAATAGAACAAAAAAGTCAACGATAGATGTTTATTTAGGAGACATTAAAGTAAATTCTTTTAAAATAGCATCCGAAAACGGTTTTAATGAAGCTACTTTTGATGTGTCATTTTCTAAAAAAGGAAGAAAACGTTATTTAAGAAACTTTAAAGATGCTTCTATTTCAGCAGCTCAAAACGGAGTATATTATTTACCAAAAGGAAAGTATACGGTAAAAATTGACGAAGCACAAACAGCGTTTTCAATAAAATAGCGAGTATATTTATCTCGTTTGTTAAATTTAATACATCAATCTTATGAAAAAAATTGTCACTTGTTTATTGATTTTATGTTCTTTAAAATCATTCTCACAAGATTATAAAAAAGATTCTCTTGTAGAGCATAATAAATGGTCTTTCAAGATTGGAGCTAATGTTGTTGATAATCGAGGTGGAGGTCAACTATTTGGAGGGCTTTCTAGAACAGATCAAAGTGCCTTTGGAGACATACCGTTAACCCTCGCAATAGAAAAAAGAATCAGTAGGCTTTTTGGTATAGAAGCTATAGCAAGTCTTAATTCGTGGGACGCATCTACAGGGGTTATAGACGGTCTAAAATTGCCTAATAATGAAGGGTATTATGCTTTTGATGTTAATGCAAAATTATATCTAAACGAACTTTTTAATTTTTCCCCAGAATTTTCTTGGTTAAATATTTATGCAAATGCAGGTTTGGGTAGATTTACCATCAACAAAGGAACTTTTACAGCCAATTATGGTGGAGGTGCAACGATATGGGTCTCTGATCGTTTAGGGCTTGATTTTAATACAACTATTAAAAATTCTTTTAACGATGCTGAATTATATGAAACCGGACATTTCTTATATACTTTTGGACTGGTTGTTAAGCTTGGAAAAAAGGAGATTAAAAAGAAAATAGAAGTAACGGAGTCAGTTTCTTTTGTTGATTCTGACGGTGACTCTATTCCTGATGATAAAGACTCTTGCCCAAATGACGCCGGGTATATTGATAATAACGGTTGTCCTTATTCTGACACTGATAACGATGGAGTTTTAGACAAAGCAGATAATTGTCCACAAATAAAAGGATCTCCTTCAAATGGTGGTTGCCCAATGCCTTTACAAAAAACAACAAAAATAGAAGAACCTAAAAAAGAAGAAGCAAAACTAACTGCAGTAAACGTATCAAAAAGGATCAAGTTTGAGTCTGGAAATTATAATTTTACTCAAGACACATATCCTCACCTAATTGATTTGGCCAAAATATTAATAAGTGAACCTTTAGATGCTAGGTTTGAAATTATTGGTCATACAGATAGTGTTGGAGACTATAAATTAAACAGAACTTTGTCATTCAGAAGAGCAAGTGCAGTTAGAAACTACCTTGTAGATAGCGGAATTTCTAAAGACAGAATTTCGGTAGTTGGATTAGGTGAGTCAGAACCAATAGACAACAACTTAACCGAAGAAGGAAGAAATAATAACCGAAGAGTCGAGATTAAAATAATCAAATAGAGTTTTTCTTTTAAGTAATTATAATCATTCTAAATACAAGGTAAAATAGTTTTCAAGGTTTGGTCAGAAAACGTTTGCGTTGTACCTTTGTAAACACAATAAACTAATGAAAAAATGAGTGGAATTTTAAGTTCTTCAATAGGTAGAAAGTTTGCCATGGCATTATCGGCACTCTTTCTCATGATTTTCCTTTTACAACATTTTGCAATTAACATTCTTTCTGTATTCAGTCCAGATACATTTAATGAGGTTTCTCATTTTATGGGAACCTTTTGGGTGATACAATATGCATTGCAGCCAGTCTTAATTTTTGGAGTGATTTTTCACTTTGTGATGGGCTTTGTGTTGGAGATCAAAAACAACAAAGCACGTAGAATCAAGTACGCAAAAAACAACGGAGGAGCAAATTCTTCTTGGGTAAGCAGAAATATGATTTGGAGTGGTTTGGTAATATTAGCTTTCATGATATTACACTTTATTGATTTTTGGATTCCAGAAATCAATATCAAGTATATCGAAGGAGATATGACAGGTTTAATAGACCCAAATGTTGCTGATAGTGGATTCAGATACTATGAAGAATTGGTTCATAAATTCCACGATCATATTAGAACGATTGCTTATTGTGTTTCTTTTGTGTTCTTAGCACTACACTTATTACACGGATTTGATTCAGCATTTCAATCAGTTGGAGCAAACAACAAGTATACAAAAGGATTGAAAAGATTTTCAAAAATATATGCAATCGGAATTCCTTTAGGATTCATTTTTATTGCATTATTCCATCATCTAAAACAGATTTTATAATGGCTTTAGATTCAAAAATACCACAGGGACCACTAGCAGACAAGTGGACAAAACATAAAAACGACATTAACCTTGTGAATCCAGCAAACAAACGTCTTATTGATATTATTGTTGTTGGTACAGGTTTAGCCGGAGGTTCGGCTGCTGCAACCTTAGCAGAATTAGGATACAATGTAAAAGCATTTTGCTTTCAAGATTCACCGAGACGTGCGCACTCAATTGCAGCACAAGGAGGAATCAACGCAGCAAAAAACTATCAAGGAGACGGAGACTCTACTTACAGACTTTTTTATGACACTGTAAAAGGAGGAGACTATCGTTCTCGTGAATCCAACGTATACCGTTTGGCAGAGGTTTCCGCAAACATTATCGATCAATGTGTGGCACAAGGAGTTCCTTTTGCACGTGATTATGGAGGTTTGTTAGACAATCGTTCTTTTGGAGGTGTATTGGTTTCAAGAACTTTTTATGCAAAAGGACAGACAGGACAGCAATTATTATTAGGAGCCTATTCCGCAATGAATCGTCAGATAGGACGAGGAAAAATCAAAATGCACACACGTCACGAAATGTTAGACGTTGTCATTGTTGATGGAAAAGCAAGAGGAATTATTGCTCGAAACTTAGTTACTGGAGAAATTGAAAGGCATTCAGCACATGCTGTTGTTTTAGGAACTGGAGGTTATGGAAATGCATTTTACCTTTCAACCTATGCAATGGGATCTAATGTAACGGCAGCTTGGAAAGCACATAAACGTGGAGCGTATTTTGCGAATCCATGTTATACTCAAATTCACCCAACTTGTATTCCTGTTTCTGGAGATCATCAATCGAAGTTAACATTGATGTCAGAATCCTTAAGAAATGACGGGCGTATTTGGGTTCCAAAACACTTAAAAGATGTTGAAGCAATTAGAAATGGTTCTTTAAAACCAACAGAACTTGCTGAAGAAGATAGAGATTACTATTTAGAAAGAAGATATCCAGCCTTTGGAAACTTAGTGCCACGTGATGTAGCATCAAGAGCTGCAAAAGAACGATGTGACGCAGGTTATGGTGTTAATAAAACAGGAGAGGCAGTATATTTAGATTTTGCATCTGCATTTATGCGCTACGGAAAAGAGCAAGCTCATGTGAAAGGATTGGATGAAAATGATGATGCACTAGTTAGAAAATTAGGACAAGAAATCGTTAAGAATAAATACGGGAACTTATTTCAGATGTACGAGAAAATCGTAGATCAAAACCCATACGAAACTCCAATGATGATTTACCCAGCTGTTCACTATACAATGGGAGGTATTTGGGTAGATTATAACTTAATGACAACAGTGCCTGGTTTGTATGCCATTGGTGAAGCTAATTTCTCTGATCATGGTGCAAACCGATTAGGAGCTTCTGCCTTAATGCAAGGATTGGCTGATGGATATTTCGTTTTACCATATACTATTGGTGATTATTTAGCCGATGATATTAGAACAGGACCTATTTCAACAGATTCAAAAGAATTTGATGAAGCAGAGAAAAATGTAAACGAGACGATTGATAAGTTGGTTAATAACAACGGATCAAAATCAGTAGATCATTTCCATAAGCGATTAGGTAAAATCATGTGGAATAAATGTGGAATGGCTAGAAATGAAAAAGATCTAAAAGAAGCGATTACGGAAATTGCTGAATTAAGAGAAGAATTCTGGAAAGAAGTTAAAATCCCAGGAAATGCTGATGAATACAACGAAGAGCTAGCGAAAGCGGGACGTGTTGCAGATTTTCTTGAGTTAGGTGAATTATTTGCTAAAGATGCTTTAGTAAGAGAAGAATCTGCTGGAGGACATTTTAGAGACGAATACCAAACACCAGAAGGGGAAGCGATGCGTCGTAAAGAGTTTCAGTTTGTATCCGCTTGGGAATTTAAAGGAGAGCCTAAAGATGCAGTATTGCATAAAGAAGAGCTTGAGTACGAGAACATAAAAGTTAAAGAAAGAAGCTATAAATAATCAAGAAAGATGAATCTTACACTTAAAATATGGCGTCAAAAGAACGCAAAAGATACAGGGAAAATAGTTGAGTATCCAATGACCGATGTTTCGCCAGATATGTCGTTTCTAGAAATGCTAGATGTATTAAATCAAGACCTTATCGATAAAGGAGAAGAGCCAGTTGCTTTTGATCATGATTGTCGTGAAGGAATCTGCGGAATGTGTTCTATGTTTGTAAATGGACAAGCACATGGACCTGACTCAATGGTTACTGTGTGTCAATTACACATGCGTAGCTTTAAAGATGGAGACACTATTTTTATTGAACCTTGGAGAGCTACCGCTTTTCCAGTGATTAAAGATTTAATTGTAGATAGATCTGCTTTTGATAGAATACAACACGCAGGAGGGTTTATTTCTGTTAATACTTCAGGAAATACACAAGACGCAAACTCAATTCCAATTAATAAACACGATGCTGATACTGCTTTTGATGCAGCAACATGTATTGGTTGTGGAGCTTGTGTAGCAAGCTGTAAAAACTCTAGTGCCATGTTATTTGTTTCTGCAAAAGTTTCTCAATTTGCATTGTTACCTCAAGGTCAGGTTGAAGCAACAGATAGAGTTTTAAATATGGTGCAACAAATGGATGATGAAGGATTTGGAAACTGTACGAATACAGGAGCTTGTGAAGTAGAATGTCCAAAAGGAATTTCTTTAGAGAATATTGCTAGAATGAATCGTGAATATTTATCGGCAAGTTTTAAAGGATAAATTAAAAATAGAATGTCACCTCGAGCGCAGTCGAGAGGTCTTTATCATTATAATAAAGAAAACCCAAGCTTTATGCTTGGGTTTTTTTATGACAAAAACTTTATATTTGAGAAAAAACAAATGGAAAAATTATCTTTTGACAAATCTAGAATTCTAGGATTTTCTGACGCGGTTTTTTCAATTGCGATGACTTTATTAGTCTTAGAGGTTGCGGTACCAAGCTATACCATTTTAAATAAGTCAGGGATTTGGGCTGTTTTAGCAGAAAGGATTCCTAATTTTATAGGGTTTGTTGTTAGTTTTTTTGTGACTGCATTCTATTGGATTGATTATATGAAGATCACAAAATACCTTACAAGTTTTAACCCTAAATTACTTTGGATCAATATTTTCTTGCTCTTTTTTGTAGTCTTATTACCTTTCTCAACAGCCTTTTATGTGAACGGAATCAATTTTGTAGGTCCTTTTGTATTCTATTCAATCAATCTTTCATTGATAGCTTTGATGATTCTTTTTATGATTCTTGCTGTTGCTAAAAAAGAAAGAGGGCAAACAGGTTTAGACAAACTGCACAGAAACTGGGAAGCTTCCAGAATGTTAAATACAGTTATTGTTTGGCTTCTTGCAGGAGTCTTGGCATTTTTTACGATAGAAATTGCCAGATTCATTTTCATTCTAATTTTTATCTTAAATCCTTTTATTGATCGATATTATAGAAATAAGGTTGCTAAAGAACAAGTAAAATAAACCCTCAAAAAAGTGTTCTTGAGGGCTTATAATTTTATCCTAAATAGGTTTGTAATACTTCTTTGCTGCTTTTGACACGAAGTTTTTTAATTGCTTTTTCTTTCATTTGACGCACACGTTCACGAGTAATTTCAAAATGATCGCCGATTTCTGACAAACTCATAGGTTGTTGTGTATTAAGACCAAAATACATTTTAAGAACAGTTGCTTCTTTATCAGGCAACCTTTTTAAAACCATCGAAATATGAGTCCTCAAAGAATCTTGTATCAACCCTTTTTCAGGGTTTGGAGATTTATGAGAACTAACCACATCATATAAATTTGAAGATTCACCTTCTCTAAATGGAGCATCCATTGACACGGATCTAGAACTCGCCTTTAAACAACTTTTTACGTTGTCAACAGACACATCAACCTCATTGGCTATTTCTTCTGCACTTGGCATTCTTTCATGCCTTTGCTCTAATTTTGACATAGCCTTATTTATTTTACTAATGCTCCCAATTTTATTTAGAGGCAACCGTATTGTTCTAGATTGCTCGGCAAGCGCTTGTAAAATACATTGACGAATCCACCAAACAGCATAAGAGATAAATTTAAATCCTCTCGTTTCATCAAATCGTTTTGCCGCTTTTACTAAACCAATATTTCCTTCATTTATTAAATCAATTAATTTTAAACCTTGATTTTGATATTGTTTTGCCACCGATACAACAAACCTCAAATTAGCCTTTACCAATTGTTCTAAAGCTACCTGACTTCCTTGTTTAATTTTTTGAGCTAATTCTACTTCTTCATTAGCAGTAATTAAGGGCTCTTTAGCAATTTCTTGTAGATACTTATCTAATGATTTAGAATCTCTTTTGGTAACTTGCTTAACGATTTTTAGCTGTCTCATATTTGGGTTTTAAGGTGAATAATTTTATGCAGTTAGAGAACAATCAGAACAACTCTTGATTTCTCCGTAATAAGTTTCGCGATATTTATGAAGTGTTTTTAAAGGAAAGATTAGAACATATTTCTTGATGTAGGTAACCCTAGTTTTTAGAATTCCCATTTTTTTGCTGTAACGATGCTCATATTGAGATGTTCGTTTCACGTGAAATAATTTCATGATTGATATGGTTTGTATATAATGATTAAAAAATAGTTGCTTAGAAAAATCAAAAGCAAAGGATAACTAAGAAATTAATAATGCTTAGTCAATAGATTAAAATGACTATTAAATAGTCTGCTAGTAAAAAAATACTTATAAAGTTGGAGGAATGTATTTGTCAGATTGGTTTCTGAAAACCTGAAAGCTAAAAGTGAAGATTCTTTGATTTTTTCTTTCGTGTGGTAAATACATCATAGCTGCAAAAGTACAAAAAATCAAGGAGATAGGCAAATGTTAATCCATATAAACTCAGTAATAGCTTAGGATTACTTTCTTCCAAAGTCAGCAGGAATTTCTCCCCAAGCTTTTGTCTCCCATTTTAGAATAGGATTTTGATATGAATTTTCTTTAAGCCATTTTTCAGCTCTATGAATTAATTGTAAGAGATCATTGTTTGAAGCATCAAAAACAACATTGGTTCTACATTGTTTCTTTTTAACCCAAGACATGGCTATTTTTGAATCGGAGTAGATAGGTAGTTTAAGTAAGCCTTTCTTTTTTAATAATGCAATTCCGTGAACTAAGGCCAAAAATTCACCGATATTATTTGTTCCATTATTATAAGGGCCTTTTTTAAAAACTTCTTGCAGGTTATGATTTAAAACCCCACGATATTCCATCTTCCCTGGATTTCCACTACAGGCAGCATCAACGGTTAAGCTCTGTTTAATAGGAAGTCCGTAGCTTGCTTTTTCAGTAGCAGATAAAACAGGCTTTTTAGTACTCTTCCCTTTATAATCAGAAAATTTCTTTTTAAAAGCTTTTTCAGCCTCGACTTTATCGCCAAACGATTTGTAGAGAGCTCCATCAAAACCTTGCACTAATTTTTTAGTAACATCCCAAGAAGAGAAAACTCCCGTTTCTTTTCCTTTCCAAACAACATAGTATTTTTTCTTAGCCATCTTTTAAAATGGTTTCTTCAATTATTTTTGGAAAGTGCTTGTATT
Source organism: uncultured Flavobacterium sp. (assembly GCA_913060575.1). Taxonomy (GTDB): domain Bacteria; phylum Bacteroidota; class Bacteroidia; order Flavobacteriales; family Flavobacteriaceae; genus Polaribacter. The sequence continues at coordinate 843 of CAJXRR010000001.1, read as the reverse complement.
CTAGCGCATGAATTTTTTGTGCAATATCTTCCGGAGAATCCGAGGTTTCTAATTCAGTTTTTGCTTGAAAAATGATTGCTCCGTCATCATAGTGTTCATTAACAAAATGAATAGTAATTCCAGTTTCTTTTTCAAGATTGTCTTTTACAGCCTTATGAACATTCATTCCGTACATTCCCTTTCCGCCATATTTTGGCAATAAAGCCGGATGAATATTAATAATCTTATTTGGAAAGGCTTTTACCATAGGTTCAGGAATTTTCCATAAAAACCCAGCTAAAACAATGAAGTCGGCTTGATCTTTTAATTTGTTCAAGATAACCTCAGAATAAGAAAACTCTTCACGAGAAAACCATTCACAAGCAATATTTAGATGTAAACAACGATCAAAAACCCCAGCATTTTTTTTATTACAAAACACTTTTTGTACACTGACATGGCTAGAATTTTCGAAGTATTTGATAATGTTTTCGGCATTAGAACCAGCACCGGATGCAAAAATTACAACTCTCTTCATTTATAGTGTTTTCAAATACAAAAGAAAGAATAATAGTTGATATTGTAATTTTTAAAACAAACATTCGATAAAATTATTTACTTTAGAGTTCATTTTTCGGGTAAAAATTCGTTTAAACTAATAAGATTTGTATTTTTGCTTCGATTTTAAATTTAAAAATTAATAGATTATGTCAGACATTGCATCAAGAGTAAAAGCTATTATCGTAGATAAATTAGGAGTAGACGATAATGAAGTAACTACAGAAGCGAGCTTCACTAATGATTTAGGAGCAGATTCTTTAGATACTGTTGAATTGATTATGGAATTCGAAAAAGAATTTGATA